>DYKQ01000004.1 GCA_020722545.1 Thiomonas intermedia
CGGGGGTATAAATAGCGTTAACAGGCCCTAGCAGTGCGGTGATGAGTTGCTCTGCCGAGTCGTCGCAAAACAGCTGTCCCTTGTGTTTTTCGTGAAAGCCGATGCGGTGCTTGCGCAGCAGCGCGATGATGTCTTGCGGCCCGTATCGGGAGAGCGCCGATTTGCAGAAATGCGGGTTGCCTGAAAGGAGGTTTTCAGGGCGCGTGTGCAAATTGGTGAAGTTGCTGCGCCCGCCGCCGGAGATGCGGATTTTCTCGGCGACCTTGGGCCAATGGTCGAGCAACAGCACGCGCCGCCCACGTTGTCCCGCCAGCGCGGCGCAGAGCAGCCCGGCTGCGCCCGCACCGATGATGACGGCGTCGAAGCGGGGCGGATGAGGTGCGGGGGAGCGGAAGGTGGTTGGGAAGGCTAGACTGCCGGGCATGCTGGTTCTTGGAATTGAAACGTCGTGCGATGAAACCGCCGCCGCACTGTACGACACCGATGCGGGTCTGCGCGGTCACGCCCTGCATTCGCAGGTCGATATGCATCAGGCCTATGGCGGGGTGGTGCCAGAGCTGGCCTCGCGCGACCATATCCGTCGCCTTCTGCCCTTGACCGACCTGGCTCTCAAGCAGGCCGGGGTGCGGCTGGATCAGGTGGACGCCATCGCCTACACCCGCGGGCCGGGGCTGGCGGGGGCGTTGCTGGTCGGGGCGGGCGTGGCCTCGGCTTTGGGCATGGCGCTGGGCAAGCCGCTGATCGGGGTTCATCACCTCGAAGGGCATCTGTTGTCTCCCCTGCTTTCGAAGCAGCCGCCCGCCTTCCCCTTCCTTGCGCTGCTGGTGTCTGGCGGGCACACCCTGCTGCTCGACGTGCAGGCCTTCGGTCAGTACACCCTGCTGGGCGAGACGGTCGATGATGCGGCTGGCGAGGCTTTCGACAAATCGGCGAAATTGCTCGGGCTGGGTTATCCCGGCGGGCCGGAACTGGCCCGGCTCGCAGCCTTCGGCAATCCGGCCGCGTTCGATCTTCCGAGGCCGAAGATGCACAGTCCTGATCTCGACTTTTCGTTCGCCGGACTGAAAACCGCCGTGCTCACGCGGGTGCGCGGCCTGGGCTCGAATCTGTGCGAACAGGCCCGGGCCGATCTGGCCGCAGCCGCGCAGGAGGCGATCACCGATGTGCTGGTGCACAAAACCGCGCGCGCGCAGCAAGCGACGGGAAGAAGGTCGGTGGTCGTCGCGGGTGGCGTGGGCGCGAACCGGCAATTGCGGGAGAAACTGGCCGCGACGCTGTCGGCGCGCGGTGTGGCGTTGTTTTTTCCCGAGTTGGAATGGTGCACCGACAACGGCGCGATGATTGCCCTGGCAGGCGCCCTGCGCTTGCAGGCGCACCCGGAAGCGGCCCGTGCGGCCGGGCCGTTCGATGTGCTGCCGCGCTGGGATCTGACGCAGATCGGGGCGGCCTAAAAGCCGTTTCAGCTCAGTCGTTTGAGCTTAGATTTCCCACACGCCTTGCGGCTGAAAGTCGCTGTCCTCCCCCTTGCTCGCCAGACCGCGGGCGTTGCACACCACTCGTGAAGCGCCCACCCGGTAGTCGTGCCGACAGTGCAGATGGCCGTGCAGCCACAGCGTGCTGTGCGGAATCAGGTCGTCATAGGCATTGCAGAAACTCGCCGTCGAGGCGTTGACGGGATAGCGTGCGTCGTTGCTGCGCAGGCTGGGCGCGAAATGGGTGATGACCAGAGTGGCATCGTCCGCGTCTGAAAGGTAGGCGGGATGGGTCAGTTGATCGCGCAACCAGTCGCGGCAAAGCAGTCCTTCTTCGCGTAGCTCGGCCACGCCCATGGGTTTGCCGTGGCGTGTGGCGCATTGCACCTGTTCGGCAAAGTAGCGGGCTGCGCGCATGCAGCGCTCGATGTCCTCGGCGCCGAACAGCTCGAAATCATTCCACAGCGTGGTGCCCAGCACCCGGATGGTGCGTCCCTGGTGTTCGATTCGAGTCTGCTCGCGATGCAGCATGGTGAAGCCCAGACGGTCGCAGCGCTCGCGCAACGCGTCCAGGGTTTGATCAAAATCCTTGTGGTCATGCTCGTGGTTGCCGGGCACGTAAATGACCGGTACGGGCCAGTCGCGGAACAGGTCGATCTGGGTGTGATGGGCGTCGATATCGCCCGCAAGAACCAGCAGATCGGCATCGGGCGCGGGCTGCGGCGCGAAGGTCTCGGTTTCCAGATGCAGATCGGAGAGAAGTTGAATGCGCATAGCGCGGTGATTGGTGCGTTGATGGATTTGTTAACGCACTGTAAACCGGTTCGCGCCATTTGCCTGCGCCGAAGCGCCACGAAAACACGCAGGCTGTGAACAAATCCACAGCCTGCGTGCTGGCGCTGCACGCGCTTGACCGTTGGGAGCGGCGGTGCGCTGCCGTTCCCGACGGGCGACTTATTTCACCGCAATTTGCTGAATTACGGCTTGTGCTTTGCGCGGCAGCGTGAGGGTGAGCACGCCGTTTTCCAGCTTCGCTTCTGCAGTGGCGGCATCCAGCTCGGCGGGCAGTTCGAAAGAGCGGTAAAACTGGCTGGCGCTGCGTTCGCGGTAGATCACCTTGCCGCCCTCAGTTTTCTCGTCTTCCTTCTTCGACTCGGCCGAGATGGTGACGCGCGGGCCATCGATCTGGATTTTGACCGCGTCCTTCTCGATGCCCGGAAGGTCGGCGTGGACGAGATAGCCCTTGTCGGTCTCAGTCACATCCATGCTGAGCTTTTTCAAGGCCTGATCAGGACTGTCGCTCGCGGCGAAAAAGTCGCGGAATGCCTGATCGAACAGCCGACCAAAAAAAGGCTCCAGGCCGCTGCTATAGAGAGCAGAACGGTTGGATGGGGTAGTAATGGAATAAGCCATGAGGATTCTCCTTGAGAAATAGGGGATCGAAGCCCCGATAACCAGAATATGCCGCCAGTGTGACAGTTTTCAAGTCCCCGAAAGCGCGCCCCCTGACCTGCCGCATTCGAGCCCCCCGGGGAGGACTTGGGGCGGGCCTGTGTTTCCTTGAGTACTTCGAAGTTGCGGGTCAGGCTGTGCGTCGATTCAAGTCGCGGCGATTTCAGTTCAGGCTAGAATCACCATCTTTTCACTTTCACGGCGCGGGATGGTTTCTCCTGCGTTCGCGTGTTCTCTACAAGGAAACTGACATGTCTGTTGCAGAAATCAACAAGGCGCAAATCGTCGCCGACAATGCCCGCGGTACGGGCGATACCGGCTCTCCGGAAGTGCAGGTCGCTTTGCTGACCGCGCGCATCAATCATCTGACCGATCACTTCAAGACGCACGCCAAGGACCATCATGGTCGTCGTGGCCTGCTCAAGATGGTGAGCCGCCGTCGCAAGTTGCTCGACTACCTGAAAGACAAGGACGCTGATCGTTATCGCACCCTGATCGCCAAGCTCAGTCTGCGTAAGTAAGTTCCTGCTTTGCAAGAACGCCTGTGTGAGTTTGTCGGCACAGGCGTTTTTGTATGGGCGTTGTGGTTTGCAAGGTTTGAAGCGTCGCGCCTCTGATGGGGTGCGGCGTGGGTTTCAAGGGGGCGGTGTGACCCGTGTCATTCCACCGACGCGCCGGATAGCCGGGCGTCGCTGGAATGGCATCACTCCGCCAGGTTTTTAACGGGCGCTGCTCGTGGCGATGTTCAACCCTCGGGACGAAGATCGCAGTTGCGCCTTGATCAAGGAGTTAGCCATGTTCAACAAAGTCGTCAAAACCTTCCAGTGGGGACGCCATCGGGTCACGATGGAAACGGGCGAAATCGCCCGCCAGGCCAGTGGCGCCGTGCTGCTCAATATGGACGATACCGTGGTGCTCGCCACGGTGGTGGGCGCGCGTACGGCCAAGGCGGGGCAGGACTTTTTTCCCCTGACCGTCGATTACATCGAGAAGACCTATGCGGCGGGTCGCATTCCCGGTGGTTTTTTCAAGCGGGAAGGCCGCCCCAGCGAGAACGAAACGCTGACCTCGCGGCTGATCGACCGCCCCATCCGTCCGCTGTTTCCCGAAGGCTTTTTCAACGAAGTCCAGGTGGTCGTCCATGTGCTGTCGATCAATCCCGACGTCGATGCCGACATTCCCGCTCTGTTGGCCTCCAGCGCCGCGCTTGCCGTCTCCGGCCTGCCATTCAACGGCCCGGTGGGCGCAGCGCGCGTCGGCTACATCAACGGGGAATTCGTGCTGAACCCCAGCCGAACCGAACTGGCCGATTCGCGCCTCGATCTGGTCGTTGCCGGCACCGAAGCCGCCGTGCTCATGGTCGAGAGCGAGGCGGATCAACTCTCCGAAGACGTGATGCTCGAGGCCGTGATGTTCGGCCACCAGCAGTTCCAGGCGGCGATCGATGCCATCCACGACCTCGTGCGCGACGGCGGCAAGCCGGCGTGGGACTGGACTGCCCCGGAAAAGGATCAGGCGCTGATCGACCGAATTCAGGCGCTGGCTGGCGAGCGCTTGCACTCCGCCTACAGGATCACCCAGAAACAGGCGCGCACCCAAGCGTTGCGCGAGACTTACGCCGCCGTGCAGGCCGCACTCGCAGCCGATGGCATGCAGGTGGATGGTCCCAAGGTCGACGGCATTCTGTTCGACATGGAGGCGCGCATCGTGCGCGACCAGATTCTTGCCGGCGAGCCGCGCATCGACGGTCGCGATACCCGCACCGTGCGTCCCATCAGCATCCGCACCTCGGTGCTGCCGCGCACCCATGGCAGCGCGCTGTTCACCCGTGGCGAAACCCAGGCGCTGGCCGTGGCCACGCTGGGCACCGACCAGGATGCGCAGATCATCGACGCGCTGGGCGGCGAATACCGTGACCGCTTCCTGCTGCACTACAACATGCCGCCTTTCGCCACCGGAGAGACCGGCCGCGTGGGCTCGCCCAAGCGCCGCGAAATCGGTCACGGCCGCCTGGCCAAGCGTGCGCTGCTCGCCGTGCTGCCGAAGAAGGAAGACTTCGCCTACACCATGCGTGTGGTGTCGGAAGTCACCGAGTCGAACGGCTCGTCGTCCATGGCCTCGGTGTGCGGCGGCTGCCTGGCGCTGCTCGACGCCGGTGTGCCGCTCAAGGCGCACGTGGCCGGCATCGCCATGGGCCTGATCAAGGAAGGCAACCGTTTTGCGGTGCTGACCGACATTCTGGGCGATGAGGATCACCTCGGCGACATGGACTTCAAGGTGGCCGGAAGCGCGACCGGCGTGACCGCGCTGCAGATGGACATCAAGATCCAGGGCATCACCCGCGAAATCATGCAGGTGGCGCTGGCGCAGGCGCGTGAGGCGCGCATGCACATCCTGGGCATCATGCAGAAGGAGGTGAGCGGCGCGCGTGAAGAGGTATCGCAGTTCGCGCCGCGTCTGTACACCGTCAAGATCAACCCCGAGCGCATCCGCGACGTGATCGGCAAGGGCGGCGCCACCATCCGTGCCCTGACCGAAGAGACCGGCACCCAGATCGACATCGCCGAAGATGGCACCATCACCATCGCCTCGACCGACGCCGACAAGGCCGCAGAGGCCAAGCGTCGCATCATCGACCTGACCGCCGAAGTGGAAGTGGGGCAGGTGTATGACGGTACCGTGGTGAAGATTCTCGACTTTGGCGCGTTGGTGAATGTGCTGCCGGGCAAAGACGGTCTGCTGCACATTTCACAAATCGCCAACGAGCGCATCAACAAGGTGAGCGATTTCCTGCAGGAAGGCCAGAAGGTTCGCGTCAAGGTCATCGAAACCGATGACAAGGGCCGCTTCCGTCTGTCGATCAAGGCACTGCTCGGCGAAGAATCGACCGCGGCTCCTGCGCAGCCGGTCGTGGCGCCTGCTGCCGCCGATGCCGACCTTGAGCCGGGCGTCTGATCGCTACGGGTTTCATGCGCGCCATCGAAATCTCCCAGCCCGGCGGACCTGAAGTCCTGCGTCTTTGCGAGCGGCCCATGCCGCAAGCCGGCGCGGGAGAGGTGTTGCTGCGCGTGCGGGCGTTCGGCGTCAACCGGCCCGATGCCTTGCAGCGGCGCGGTCTGTACCCGCCGCCTGCGGGTGCGTCCGATCTTCCGGGGCTGGAAGTCTGCGGTGAAATCGTCTCGGGCGATCTGGCGGGAACCGATTTGCACCAGGGCGATCTCGTCTGCGCGCTCGTCGCCGGGGGGGGCTACGCCGAATATTGCGTGGCGCCTACCGGCCAGTGCCTGCCCTTGCCGGGCGGGCTGAGTGCGGAGGAGGGCGCTGCTCTGCCGGAAACCGCGTTCACCGTCTGGCACAACGTGTTCGAGCGTGGGCGCTTGCAAGCTGGTGAGATGCTGCTGGTGCAGGGGGGGAGCAGCGGCATCGGCACGATGGCCATTCAATTGGCTGCGGCCAGCGGCGCACGCGTCATCGCCACGGCTGGCTCTGACGAAAAATGTGCCGCCTGCCTCCAACTCGGCGCCGAACTGGCCATCAACTATCGCACGCAGGATTTTGTCGAGGCCGTACAGTCGCACACCGCAGAGCGTGGCGCCGACGTCATTCTGGACATGGTGGCGGGCAGCTATCTCCCCCGTGAGCAGCGTTGCCTCGCTGAAGAGGGACGGCTCGTGGTCATCGCCGTGCAGGGGGGCGTGAAGGCTGAAATCGATGCCGGTCTGCTGATGCGCAGGCGTCAGACCCTTACCGGATCGACTTTGCGCGCGCGCAGCGTGGCCTTCAAGAGCGCCGTTGCGCAGGCCTTGCAAAAAACGGTTTGGCCCTGGATCGAGCAAGGTCGTGTGCGCCCAGTGATCGACGCCGTATTCCCCGCCGAGGACATCGTGCAGGCGCACCAGCGCATGGAGCAGGGGCAACACATTGGCAAACTCGTGCTGCGCTGGTCTTGAACCGCGCGCTACAAAACGACATCAGACAGGAGTAAAGCATGCGTCAGCAATTCGTCGCAGGAAACTGGAAAATGCATGGCAGTCTGGCGAGCAATGCCGCACTGCTGGCCGAGGTTCTTGCCGGCGTAGGAACCGCGCGTTGTGAAGTGGCGATCTGCGTGCCCTATCCCTATCTCTCTCAAGTGCAACAACTGCTGCAGACCAGCCAGGTTGCGCTCGGGGCGCAGGATTGCTCGGTGCATCAAAGTGGCGCACATACGGGCGAAGTGTCCGTGAGCATGCTGCAGGATTTTGGCTGCCGCTATGTCATCGTCGGCCACTCCGAGCGCCGTGTTGATCATCATGAATCCGATGTGCTTGTCGCGGCCAAGGCCGAGCGTGCGCTCGAAGCGGGCATGACGCCCATCGTCTGCGTAGGAGAAACACTGGCTGAGCGTGAGTCGGGGCTGACCCGCTCCGTGGTGCTGCGTCAGTTGCTGGCGGTCACCCATCTTCTGCGAGAGCAGACATCGCGCATCGTCGTGGCTTACGAACCCGTCTGGGCGATCGGCACAGGCCTCACGGCGACCCCGGAGCAGGCGCAAGAAGTGCACGCTGTGCTGCGGGAGCATCTGCGCACGGTGAGCGAAGCCGCCGCGGGTGTGCGGATTCTGTACGGCGGCAGCGTGAAGCCCGACAATGCGGCGGTGCTGTTTTCGCAGGCCGACATCGATGGCGGCCTTATCGGCGGGGCGTCGCTCAAGGCGGCCGATTTTCTGGCGATCACCGCGGCAGCGCGCCAAGACTGATTGATCCGCAGGTTCCGCCCTGCTTTATGAAGTGAAGTTGTAAATCGCGCCTGGCGCGGATGAGTGCACAAATGCAAATTCTTTTGACCTTGACTCTGGTGGTGCAGATCCTGTCTGCGCTGGTGATGATCGTTCTGGTGTTGATGCAGCACGGCAAAGGGGCCGACATGGGCGCCTCTTTCGGCTCTGGCGCGTCGGGCAGCCTGTTCGGGGCAACCGGTTCGGCGAATTTTTTGAGCCGAAGCACAGCGGTTGCCGCCACGCTGTTTTTCGCCACTACGCTGATGATGGCCTATTTCGGCAACCGCGCCAATTCCGGCGATGGCGGACTGATGGAAAAACTCGCTGCGCCCGCGCCGGTGGCCTCGGTTGCGGCGCCCGCCAAACCCGCGGGTCCGATCAGCGAAATTCCTGGAGTGCCGGGTGCGGTGAGCAAGGCTTCGCAAGCCATCGCGCAGCCCAAAACAGCCGCGTCTGCGGCGTCCGCGAGTCGGTAAATTCGCGTGTCGTGCGCCATCGGCGATCAACGATGGTGCATTGCAGCAAACACAGGCTCTGCGACTTGTCAATCTGATCTGTAGTTGAGCATTGCGTTAGAGCAATATCCGACTGTTGCGTGTTGCTTCGTTGCATTGGAAGCATGTAAGATTCTTCTGTTTTGCAAATCCGGCAACAAACAAGATGCGGGGTGGTAAGTTAAGCGCGCCTTATGAAGCGCTTTACGCTGCCGCGCTGAAGATAGGCCGCACAACGGCGATGATCCTCGTGATCGCCGTGGACTGTCTCTAAAGAGTTTGTTGCGCTGGGCCACTTTCGCCGTGCAGGTCAAGCGGTGGTATTCGGGTGGTATCCGGTTTTGAGCCGACGTGGTGGAATTGGTAGACACGCTATCTTGAGGGGGTAGTGGCGAAAGCTGTGCGAGTTCGAGTCTCGCCGTCGGCACCAAAAGATTGAAGGGCAGGGTTTCAACCCGAGCCACATAACAACAGGAGATGGAGTGCGATGAACCTTGAGCAGTATCTGCCGGTGTTGTTGTTCATCCTGGTGGGCATTGGCGTGGGCGTGGCGCCCCAACTGCTCGGTTACCTGATCGCTCCGCGTCACCCCGACGCCGAGAAAAACTCCCCCTATGAGTGCGGCTTCGAAGCGTTCGAAGACGCGCGGATGAAGTTCGATGTGCGCTACTACCTCGTCGCCATCCTGTTCATCCTGTTCGACCTCGAAATCGCCTTCCTGTTTCCCTGGGCCGTCGCCCTGAAAGACATTGGCCAGATTGGTTTCTGGGCGATGATGATTTTTCTCGCCATCCTCACGATAGGCTTCATTTACGAATGGAAAAAGGGAGCGCTCGATTGGGAATGAGTCCCTGCCGCCTGGACTCGTGGTCGGGCTTGCCCTGCAGCGCTGATCTGAATCGATGAGGAGTAAAGCATCATGAGCATTGAAGGCGTTCTGCAGGAAGGTTTCATCACGACGTCCGCAGACAAGCTGATCAACTGGACGCGCACCGGCTCGCTCTGGCCCATGACCTTCGGTCTGGCCTGCTGCGCGGTGGAAATGATGCATGCGGGTGCTGCCCGTTATGACCTTGACCGCTTTGGCATCGTGTTTCGTCCCAGTCCGCGTCAGTCCGACCTGATGATCGTGGCCGGCACGCTCTGCAACAAAATGGCTCCCGCATTGCGCAAGGTCTACGACCAGATGGCCGAACCGCGCTGGGTGCTCTCCATGGGTTCATGCGCCAACGGCGGCGGCTATTACCACTACTCCTACTCGGTGGTGCGCGGGTGTGACCGCATCGTGCCGGTGGATGTGTATGTGCCGGGCTGCCCGCCGACAGCCGAAGCGCTGCTTTACGGCCTGATCCAGCTGCAGAACAAGATCCGCAGAACCGAAACGATCGCGCGCTGAACTGCCTTCAAAATCGCGCCCTCATCCACTTCGCAAATCGATGCCATGACCAGCAAGCTCGAACAACTCGACACCGCGCTGCGCGCCGCATTGGGCGAGCGCATTGTGGACTTGCAGGCCAGCGTGGGCGAACTCACGCTGGACGTCGCGCCTGCGCACTATCGCGATGCGTGTCTGGTTCTGCGTGACGCCGCGGAACTGCACTTCGAGCAACTGATCGACCTTTGCGGCGTCGATTACGCGCAATACGGCAATGCCGTGCGCGACGAAGCCGGCCGCTTCATGGTGGTCGTGCACCTGCTTTCGCTGCAGCACAACTGGCGGCTGCGTGTGCGGGTGCGCTGTGCCGACGATGATCTGCCGCTGGCAGCCTCGATCAACGACATCTGGAACTCGGCCAACTGGTTCGAGCGCGAGGCCTTCGATCTCTACGGCATCATTTTTGAAGGCCACCCGGATTTGCGCCGCATCCTCACCGATTACGGCTTCATCGGCCATCCCTTCCGCAAGGATTTCCCGCTTTCCGGCACGGTGGAAATGCGCTACGACCCCGACAGCAAGCGCGTGATCTACCAGCCTGTCACCATAGAACCCCGCGAGATCACGCCGCGTGTCATCCGCGAGACGGGCTATGGGGGTCTGGGGCACTGATATGGCTGACATCAAAAACTACACCCTCAACTTCGGCCCGCAGCATCCCGCTGCGCACGGCGTGCTGCGTCTGGTGCTCGAACTCGACGGCGAGGTGGTGCAGCGGGCCGACCCGCACATTGGCCTGTTGCACCGGGCTACCGAAAAATTGGCGGAGCACAAGACCTACATCCAGGCGCTGCCGTACATGGACCGTCTGGACTATGTGTCCATGATGTGCAACGAGCATGCCTATTGCCTGGCGATCGAAAAGCTGCTGGGCATCGAGGTGCCGCTGCGCGGGCAATACATCCGCGTCATGTTTGCCGAGATCACCCGCCTGCTCAACCATCTCATGTGGTTGGGCGCGCATGGGCTGGATTGCGGCGCGATGACCGTCTTCCTCTACGCCTTCCGCGAGCGCGAAGATTTGTTTGATATGTACGAGGCAGTGTCGGGTGCGCGGATGCATGCGGCCTATTTCCGCCCGGGCGGCGTTTACCGTGACCTGCCCGACAGCATGGCGCAGTACGGTGAGTCGAAGATTCGCAATGCTCGCGCCGTCGAGGCGCGCAACGCCGGGCGCCAGGGCTCGCTGCTCGATTTCATCGACGATTTCACCCAGCGTTTCCCGGCCTATGTCGATGAATACGAAACCCTGCTGACCGACAACCGCATCTGGAAGCAGCGCACGGTGGGAATCGGCGTGGTCACGCCCGAGCGGGCGATGAATCTGGGGATGACCGGCCCGATGCTGCGCGGCTCCGGGGTGGTGTGGGACCTGCGCAAGACCCAGCCCTACGAGGTCTATGACCGCCTGGATTTCGACATTCCGGTCGGCAAGAACGGCGACTGCTACGACCGCTATCTGGTCCGCGTGGAAGAGATGCGCCAGTCCAACCGCATCATCAAGCAATGCGTGGACTGGCTGCGCGCGAATCCCGGCCCGGTGATCACCGACAACCACAAGGTGGCGCCGCCGCCGCGGGAAGAGATGAAGACCAGCATGGAAGCGCTGATCCATCATTTCAAGCTGTTCAGCGAAGGCATGCGCGTGCCCGAAGGTCAGGCCTACGCCGCTGTCGAGCACCCCAAGGGCGAGTTCGGCATCTACCTCGTGTCGGATGGGGCGAACAAGCCCTACCGCCTCAAGATCCGCGCGCCCGGCTTCGCCCATCTGGCCGCGCTTGATGAAATGTCGCGCGGCCACATGATCGCCGACGTCGTGGCCATCATCGGCACGCTCGATATTGTTTTCGGGGAGATCGACCGCTGATGGACCGCTCGCCTGTCACTTGTGAAATGCAACGCATGATGTTGTCCGAATCCACCCGACAGCGTATCGACCTGGAAGTGGCCAAATATCCGCCCGAGCAGAAGCAGTCGGCGGTCATCGCGGCGCTGTCCATCGTGCAGCAGGAGCAGGGCTGGGTGTCGCCCGAGGCCGAGAAGGCGGTGGCCGACTATCTTGGCATGCCGCCTATCGCCGTCCATGAGGTCGCCACTTTCTACAACATGTTCAACACCCGGCCAGTCGGCCGCTTCAAGCTCAACGTCTGCACCAATCTGCCTTGCGCCCTGAGCGGCGGCGAAGCGGCGGCTCAGTATCTGAGCGAAAAACTGGGCGTGGCGCTGGGCGAAACCACGCCCGACGGGGTTTTCACCCTGCAAGAGTGCGAATGTCTGGGCGCCTGCGGCGACGCGCCGGCCATGCTGGTCAATGATCGCCGGTTATGCAGCTTCATGCGCCCCGAGCGGCTGGATGCGCTGGTGGAAGAACTGCGCGCAGAGGCGGCCAAGGGAGAGTCGAAATGAGTCGGCCATTCGGACAAAGCACGGGGCAGGAAAGCTGCTTTCACGGCCGTCATCTGCAGCCGCAGATCCTCGCCGGGCTGAACGGCGACAACTGGGCGCTTGAAGGCTATTTGCAGCGCGACGGCTATCAGGCGCTGCGCAAGATACTCACCGAGGGCTGGACGCCCGAGCAGGTCATCGCCGAAGTCAAGGCCTCCGCGTTGCGCGGGCGAGGCGGCGCCGGATTTCCCACCGGGCTGAAGTGGAGTTTCATGCCGCGTCAGTTTCCGGGGCAGAAATATCTGGTGTGCAATTCCGACGAAGGCGAGCCGGGCACCTTCAAAGACCGCGACATTCTGCGCTTCAACCCGCATGCCGTCATCGAAGGCATGACCATCGCCGCTTTCGCCATGGGCATCACTGTGGGCTACAACTACATCCACGGCGAGATTTTCGAGGTTTACGAGCGCTTCGAAGAAGCGTTGCGCCAGGCGCGTGCTGCTGGCTATCTGGGCGACAACATCCTGGGCGGCAACTTCAGCTTCCAGTTGCATGCCGCGCACGGTTTTGGCGCCTACATTTGCGGCGAGGAAACCGCGCTGCTCGAATCGCTCGAGGGCAAGAAGGGTCAGCCGCGCTTCAAGCCGCCTTTCCCCGCGAGTTTCGGCCTGTATGGCAAGCCCACCACGATCAACAACACCGAAACCTTCGCGGCAGTGCCCTGGATCATCCGCAACGGCGGCCAGGCTTATCTTGAGGTGGGCAAGCCCAACAACGGCGGCACCAAGATTTACTCGGTCTCGGGCGACGTGGCGCTGCCGGGCAACTACGAAGTGCCCATGGGCACGCCTTTTGCCAAACTGCTTGAGCTCGCTGGGGGCATGCGCGAAGGGCGCGAGCTCAAGGCTGTGATTCCCGGCGGATCGTCCGCGCCGGTGCTGCCCGCCAGCATCATGATGGACTGCACCATGGATTACGACTCCATCGCCAAGGCGGGTTCCATGCTGGGTTCGGGCGCGGTGATTGTGCTCAACGATACCCGCTGCATGGTCAAGTCGCTGATGCGTCTGTCCTACTTCTATCAGCATGAGTCCTGCGGGCAGTGCACGCCGTGTCGCGAAGGCACGGGTTGGCTGTACCGCGTCGTGCACCGCATCGAAAACGGCCAGGGACGGATGGAAGACCTCGACCTGCTCAATTCCGTATCCGACAACATCGCCGGGCGCACCATTTGCGCGCTGGGCGATGCGGCGGCCATGCCGGTGAAGTCGTTCGTCAAGCACTTCCGGCCTGAGTTCGAGCATCACATCACCCACAAGACCTGTCTCGTGCCAGCCTATGTTTGAGCCGCTCTTTGTCCCGATTCTGCACAGGACGCACCATCATGGTTGAACTCGAAATCGACGGTCAAAAAGTCCAGGCGCCTGAGGGCTCCATGGTCATGGATGCGGCGACGCAACTCGGCATCTATGTGCCGCATTTCTGCTATCACCACAAGCTGACCATCGCCGCCAATTGCCGCATGTGTCTGGTCGATGTGGAAAAGGCCCCCAAGCCGCTGCCCGCCTGCGCCACCCCGGTTGCAAAGGGCATGGTGGTTCGCACCCATTCCGAGCGTGCGCTGCAAGCGCAGAAAGGGGTGATGGAGTTCCTGCTCATCAACCATCCGCTCGATTGCCCGATCTGCGACCAGGGCGGCGAGTGCCAGTTGCAGGATCTGGCCGTGGGCTATGGCGGCTCGGCCTCGCGCTACACCGAAGAAAAGCGCGTCATCTTCCACAAAGACGCGGGCCCGCTCATCGCCATGGAAGAGATGAGCCGCTGCATCCAGTGCACGCGCTGCGTGCGCTTCGGCCAGGAAATTGCCGGCATCATGGAACTGGGCATGGCCAACCGCGGCGAGCATTCCGAGATCATGACCTTTGTCGGCAGTACGGTCGATTCCGAGCTGTCGGGCAATATGATCGACATCTGCCCGGTCGGCGCGCTCACCAGCAAGCCGTTCCGCTACAGCGCCCGCACTTGGGAACTGTCGCGCCGTGCGTCCATCAGCCCGCACGACAGCGTGGGCGCCAACCTCATCGTGCAGGTCAAGGGCGATCGCGTCATGCGCGTGGTGCCTCAGGAAAACGAAGCGGTCAACGAATGCTGGATCTCCGACCGCGACCGTTTCGCCTACGAAGGGCTCAACAGCGAAGAACGGTTGACCGCGCCGCAAATCCGCGAAAACGGGCAGTGGAAGCAGGTCGACTGGCAGACTGCGCTCGACTTTGCCGTACAAGGTCTGCGCCGCGCCATGGGGCAGCAGGGCGGCGCCGCGCTGGCGGCCCTGGCCGTGCCCACCAGCACAGTGGAAGAGCTGTATTTGCTGAAAAAACTGCTGACCGCACTGGGCAGCAACAGCCTGGACACTCGTCTGCGTCAGAGCGATTTTTCCGGTGACGCCAACGCAGCGGCCATCCCCTGGCTGGGCATGCCGATTGCCGACATGGGGCAGTTGCAGGCCGCTCTGTTCATCGGCAGCACCTTGCGCAAGGAGCAGCCGCTGCTGTCGGCGCGCGTGCGGCAAGCGGCCAAGGCAGGCGCCAAAATTTCCACCCTGCACGCAGCAAACGACGATTGGCTCATGCCCCTGCACGCACGCATCGCCGCTGCGCCCAGTCTATGGGTTGCCGAGCTGGCCGGGGTGGCGCGTGCCGTGGCTCAGGCCAAAGGCATCGAGGCGCCCGCGAGTCTACAGACCGTGGCGACGCCGAGTACTCAGGCTCAGGCGATCGCGGCCAGTCTGCTCGGCGGCGAACACAAGGCCATATTCCTTGGCAACTCAGCCGTGCAGCATCCGCAGGCCGCGACGCTGCGCGCCCTCGCGCAGTGGATTGCGCGTGAGGTCGGCGGCGTCTGCGGTGATCTGACCGAGGCGGGCAACACGGTGGGCGCCGCGCTGCTGGGGGTGTCGCCCCTGGCCCCGGGTCGTGATGTCGCCAAAATCATCGCCCAGCCGCCGCGCGCCATGATGCTGTTCGGCGTCGAACCGGAGGAAGACAGCGCAAACTCGGTCGCCCTGCACAAGGCGCTGGAGCAGGCCGAGTTCATCGTCTCGTTCAGCCCCTTTGTCGACGCGGCTGAAGGCTACGCGCAGGTCATGCTGCCGATCGCACCCTTTACCGAAACGGCGGGCAGCCTGGTCAATGCCGAAGGTCGGCTGCAGAGTTTCAACCCCGTCGTAAAGCCTCTGGGCGAGACGCGTCCTGGATGGAAAGTGCTGCGCGTGCTGGGCAATCTGTTCGAGCTGCAGGGCTTCGACTACCAGAGTGCTGCGGAGATTCGCGCTGAGGCCTTCGCGGGCCTGGGTGGCGTTGATCAAGGCGGCGCCGACCAGATCGCCGCCCGTCTGGCGCAATCCTCGCCCCTGGACTTGCCATCTGAGCTGCCTGCCACGGCGGCGCCCGCGATCGAGCGTTTTGCGCCGGTGCCGATCTATTCAAGCGACGCCATCGTGCGTCGCGCGCCCAGCCTGCAGCGCACGCGCGATGCGCGCAACGCCCGCATGGTGGGAGTGTCCGCCGCCTTGTGGGAGCAACTCGGCCTGCAGAACGGCGATTCGGTGCGCGTGAAGGTTGATGCGCAAAGCGTGGTGTTGCCCGCGCGTTGTGACGACGCGCTGGCTCCCACCGTGGTCAGCATCGCTGCGGCTTGGGCCGAGGCGGCGCCCTTGGGTGCGTCAGGCACGATGTTTGGCGCGGTTCAGGTCGAGCGGGTGAGCGTCGCGGCCGCCGTTCCTGCCGCCGCAGTTCCCACCGCTCTTGCAAGTCCTGAAAGGGTCTGAGATGAAAGACTCGCGGCCCTCACAATGTACGCAAAGTTTTCCCTCTCCCAAGGGGAATGAAGCGCGCCTGGCGCGATCCTATGCATCCTGCTGACCATGCTCGAATCCTTCAACCAAGGCGGACTTTCCCTGCTCGGGCCGATTGCCTGGCCGATCATCTGGAACCTGATCAAGATCATCGTCATCGTCGCGCCGCTGATGGGCGCCGTGGCGTATCTCACGCTCTGGGAGCGCAAGCTGATCGGCTGGATTCAGATCCGCATCGGCCCCAACCGCGTCGGCCCGTTCGGTTTGCTGCAGCCCATTGCGGATGGCCTCAAGCTGCTGTTCAAGGAAATCGTCATCCCGTTCCGCTCGAACAAACGTCTGTTCCTGCTGGGGCCGGTGATGACCATCATGCCGGCCTTGGCCGCCTGGGCGGTCATTCCCTTCGGTCCGGACGTCGCGCTCGCCAATGTGAACGCCGGACTGCTCCTGCTGCTGGCGCTCACCTCGCTTGAGGTCTATGGCGTGATCATCGCGGGCTGGGCGTCGAACTCCAAATACGCCTTCCTGGGCGCCATGCGCGCTTCGGCGCAGATGGTGAGCTACGAGATCGCGATGGGTTTTGCCATGGTCATCGTGCTCATGGTGTCCGGCAGTCTGAACATGACCGAAATCGTGATGGGGCAGACCCACGGCGCCTTCGCCTCCATGGGCCTGAACTTCCTGTCCTGGAACTGGCTGCCGCTGCTGCCCATTTTTGTGGTCTATTTCATTGCCGGTGTGGCCGAGACCAATCGCGCGCCGTTTGACGTGGTGGAAGGCGAATCGGAAATCGTTGCCGGCCATATGATCGAGTATTCGGGCATGGCCTTCGCCATGTTCTTCCTGGCCGAATACGCCAACATGATCCTGATCTCCATCCTCACCACGGTCATGTTCCTGGGGGGATGGGATGCGCCGGCGGCCTTCCTCGGTTTCATTCCGGGATGGATCTGGCTGGGCATCAAGACCTTCGTCGTGGTCAGCATGTTTCTCTGGCTGCGGGCCACTTTCCCGCGCTATCGCTACGACCAGATCATGCGCCTGGGCTGGAAGATTTTCATTCCCGTCACCCTCATCTGGCTCGTCGTCGTGGCCGCCTGGATGCAAACCCCCTGGAATATCTGGAAGTGAGGCAGAACCATGGCCGCTTTGCGTGACACCTTCAACAGCTTTTTTCTGGTCGAACTCTTCAAGGGTCTGGCGCTGACGGGCAAGTACGCCTTCAAGAGCAAGATCACGGTGCAGTATCCCGAAGAGAAGACGCCGCTGTCGCCGCGTTTTCGTGGCCTGCATGCGCTGCGCCGCTATCCCAATGGCGAAGAGCGTTGCATCGCCTGCAAGCTGTGCGAGGCGGTGTGCCCGGCGATGGCCATCACCATCGAATCGGAGCAGCGCGAAGACGGCACCCGTCGTACCACCCGCTACGACATCGATCTGACCAAGTGCATTTTCTGCGGTCTGTGCGAAGAAAGCTGCCCGGTCGACTCCATCGTCGAAACCTCAATTTTTGAATACCACGGTGAAAAGCGTGGCGATCTCTATTTCACCAAAGAGATGCTGCTGGCCGTGGGCGACCGCTACGAAAAAGACATCGCCGCCACCAAGGAGGCCGACGCCCCATACCGCTGATCGCTAAAGCCCGCCGCAAGGCATGGGCGGACTCTGGCGATTGTCCCCACTGTTTCTAGGCCGACGGCTTGCGCTGCGGCAAGGCCCTCGTTGTGACCATGGACGTTCAAACCATCCTGTTCTACCTGTTCTCCGCCGTGCTGCTGTTTGCAGCGCTGCGAGTGATCATGGCGCGTAACCCGGTGCACTCCGCGCTTTATCTGATGCTGGCGTTTTTCCAGATGTCGGCCATCTGGCTGCTGCTGCGCGCCGAGTTTCTCGCCATCGTGCTGGTGCTGGTGTACGTCGGCGCGGTGATGGTGCTTTTCCTCTTTGTGGTGATGATGCTCGACATCAACCTCGACAGCATTCGCAAGGGGTTCTGGCGCTACTTTCCAGTCGCAGCGCTGGTGGGCGTGCTCATCGTGCTGGAAATGGCCGCCGTGCTGATGCAGGGCTTCCAGATTGGCGGCATGACGCGCGCTGCGCAGGTGGGGGCAGCGGCCTCTGCCGACAATCCGCTCACCCATCTGTCCAACACCCGCGCGCTCGGCGTGGTGCTGTATTCGCAATACCTGTTCGCGGTGGAAATTGCGGCGGTCATTTTGCTCGTGGCCATCATCGCGGCCATCGCGCTGACCCTGCGCAAGCGCAAGGACGTGCGGCATATGCCGGCTTCCGAGCAGATCAAGGCCCGCCGTGCAGACCGCGTGCGGCTGGTGTCCATGCCCGCCCAACCCAAGGAGTAAGCCATGCTCGGTTCACTCACCCTGGCGCATTACCTGGTGCTCGGCGCCATTTTGTTTGCCATCTCGGTCGTCGGCATATTTCTCAACCGCCGCAACCTCATCGTCATCCTCATGGCCATCGAGCTCATGCTGCTGGCGGTGAACCTGAATTTCATCGCCTTCTCGCACTACCTGCAGGATTTTGGCGGACAGGTGTTCGTGTTCTTCATCCTCACCGTCGCTGCGGCGGAGTCGGCCATCGGTCTGGCCATTCTGGTGGTGCTGTTCCGCAACCTCAACACCATCGACGTCGAAGAACTCGACCAACTCAAGGGCTGATCGATGCAAGCCACGCTGAATCCCACCTTGCTGCTGGTCATCGCACTGGCGCCTCTCGTCTCGTCCATCATCGTCGGCCTGTTCGGTCGAAGCATCGGCCGATCAGCTTCGCACTGGCTGACCACGCTCTCGGTCGGGTTATCTTTCGCGCTATCGCTCGTCGTCCTCAACGACGTCATCAACGGCGCCCGCTTCAACGCCACGATTTATGAGTGGATGGTGGCGGGCAAGCTGCACATGGAAGTCGGTTTCATGATCGACGGCCTGTCGGCGCTGATGATGGCCGTCGTCACTTTCGTCTCGCTCGCGGTGCACATCTACACCATCGGCTACATGGCCGATGACGACGGCTACCAGCGCTTTTTCAGCTACATCTCCTTGTTCACCTTCTCCATGCTGATGCTGGTGATGAGCAACAACATGCTGCAGCTGTTTTTCGGCTGGGAGGCGGTGGGCCTGGTGTCTTATCTGCTGATCGGCTTCTGGTACACGCGGCCCACGGCGGTATTCGCCAATATGAAGGCCTTCATCGTCAACCGCGTGGGCGACTTCGGCTTCATTCTGGGCATTGGCCTGCTGGCGGCCTACACCGGCAGCCTGAACTACACCGAAATTTTCGCCAAAGGGCCGGAGCTGGCGCTGTTGCATCTGCCGGGCACCGACTGGATGCTGATCACCGTGGCGTGCATCTCTCTGTTCATCGGCGCCATGGGCAAGAGCGCGCAGTTCCCGCTGCATGTCTGGCTGCCCGATTCGATGGAAGGCCCGACGCCGATCTCGGCGCTCATTCACGCCGCCACCATGGTGACGGCGGGCATCTTCATGGTGGCGCGCATGTCGCCGCTGTTCGAACTGTCGAATACCGCGCTGTCCTTCATTCTGGTCATCGGCGCCATCACCGCGCTGTTCATGGGCATCCTGGGCGTGGTGCAAACCGACATCAAGCGGGTCATCGCCTACTCCACGCTGTCGCAGCTCGGCTATATGACCGTGGCGCTGGGGGCTTCGGCCTACTCGGTGGCGATTTTCCACCTGATGACCCATGCGTTCTTCAAGGCTTTGCTGTTCCTCGCAGCGGGCTCGGTGATCATCGGCATGCACCATGACCAGGACATGCGCCATATGGGCGGTCTGCGCAAATACATGCCCATCACCTGGATCACCTTCCTGATCGGCGGTCTGGCGCTCAGCGGCATTCCGCCGTTTGCCGGCTTTTTCTCGAAGGACAGCATCATCGAGGCGGTGCATGCCAGCGATCTGCCAGGATCGGGTTTCGCCTATTTTGCTGTGGTGTCCAGCGTGTTCGTCACCGCGCTCTACACCTTCCGCATGTATTTCATGGTGTTCCATGGCGAAGAGCGCTTCCGGCATGTGGCGCACGATGCGCATGACCATGGGCACGCTGGCGCTCACGAGCCGCACGAGTCGCCGTGGGTGGTGACGGCGCCGCTCATCATGCTGGCCATTCCGTCCGTCCTCGCGGGCTATCTTTTCATTCAGCCGCTGCTGTACGGGCATTTTTTCGGGAACTCGATTTTTGTCAACGCGGCGGACCATCCGGCCATGCGCGATCTCGCTGAGCACTGGCATGGCCAGATTCAGATGATGATTCACAGCTTGTCTTCGATGCCGCTGTGGCTGGCGCTCGCCGGCATTGCCACGGCCTACTACGGCTATATGGTGAACCTGCGCTTCCCGCAGGCCGTCAGCCGCATGCTGGGGCCGATCTATACCGTGCTCGAAAACAATTACTTCTTCGACTGGTTCAACGAGCATGTGCTGTCCGCAGCGGTACGGTTGGTGGGCAAGGGACTGTGGAAAGGCGGTGATGTGGGCCTGATCGACGGACTGCTGGTCAACGGTACAGCGCGCGTGGTCGGGTGGACGGCGCGGGTGGTGCGCCTGCTGCAGACCGGCTACATCTATTACTACGCCCTGGCGATGATTGCCGGCGTGGTGGTGTTCATGGGCTATTTTGTTCCGGGCAAGCTGTTGTCCGGCTGGTTCATCCGATAACAGCGAAGCGCGATACAAGCATGCAATCTCTCCCCTTGCTCAGTCTGTCCATCTGGATTCCCATCGCCTTCGGTGTCGTGCTGCTCTTTGTTCAGGGCGATCAGCGCGCTGGCGCGGCGCGCTGGCTGGCGCTGATCGGCTCGCTGATCTCCTTTCTCATCACCCTGCCGCTGATCACCGGCTTCGACAACGCCCAGGCGGGCATGCAGTTTGTCGAGTCCGTGCCGTGGATTCGGCCGTTCAACATCAATTACGCGCTGGGCATTGACGGCGTGTCGCTGTGGTTCGTGCCGCTGACCGCTTTGATGACCGTGATCGTGATCATCAGCGCCTGGGAGGTCATCAAAGACCGCGTCAGCCTTTATCTCGGCGCTTTTCTCATTCTGTCGGGCCTGATGATCGGGGTGTTCGCCGCGACCGATGCCCTGCTGTTCTATGTGTTCTTCGAGGCCACGCTCATTCCGATGTATCTGATCATCGGCATCTGGGGCGGGCCGCGGCGGGTGTATGCCGCCTTCAAGTTCTTCCTCTACACCCTGGCTGGTTCGCTGCTCATGCTGGTGGCGCTGATCTATCTCTATCTGCAATCGGGCGGAAGTTTCGACATCGCCAACTGGTACCACGTGCCGCTGTCGATGACAGCGCAGATTTTCATTTTCATCGCGTTCTTCTTCGCTTTCGCGGTGAAGATTCCGATGTGGCCGGTGCACACCTGGCTGCCCGATGCGCACGTCGAAGCGCCCACCGGCGGCTCGGTGATTCTGGCGGCCATCATGCTCAAGCTCGGCGCCTACGGTTTCATCCGCTTCTCCCTGCCCATGCTGCCAGACGCCAGCCATGCGCTCGCGCCGGTCATGATCGCGCTGTCGCTGATTGCGGTGATCTATATCGGCTTCGTGGCGCTTGCGCAGGCTGATATGAAAAAGCTGGTGGCGTATTCATCCATCGCGCACATGGGGTTTGTCACTCTGGGCTTTTTCCTGTTCTCCGACCTGGGTGTGCAGGGCGGGCTGGTGCAGATGATTTCGCACGGCTTCATTTCCGGCGCCATGTTTCTGACCATCGGGGTGCTGTATGACCGCATGCACACCCGCCAGATTGCCGACTACGGCGGAGTGACCAACACCATGCCCAAGTTCGCCGCTCTGGCTGTGCTGTTCGGCATGGCCAACGCCGGACTGCCCGGCACCAGCGGTTTCGTTGGGGAGTGGATGGTGATTCTGGCCGCGGTGAAATTCAATTTCTGGATCGGCCTGCTGGCCGCGACCACGCTCATTCTGGCCGCGAGCTACACCTTGTGGATGATCAAGCGCGTGTTCTTCGGTCCGATAGGCAATGCCCACGTTGCGGCCCTCAAGGACATCGGCGCCCGTGAATTCTTCATGCTCGCCGTGCTGGTCGGCGCGGTGCTGTGGATGGGCGTGTATCCCAAATTCTTCACCGATCCGATGCAGGCTTCGGTGCAACATCTGCTGCAGTTTGCGGCATCTTCCAAATTGCAGTGACAACAACCGCCATGAACTGGATCGCCATTTATCCGGAAATTCTCCTGCTCGTGCTGGCCTGCGTGGTCATGCTCGTCGACCTGTTTGTGAAAGATGCGCAGCACCGTGTGAGCTATTGGCTGACGCTGCTGGGACTGGTGGGCATCGGCGTGCTGTGCGGGCTTTACTACGCCTCCGGCATGCAGCAATTCGCCATGGCGCGCGCGCTCATCGTCGATCCGATGGCGATGCTGCTCAAGCTTTTCACGGTTATCGCCACCATCGCCACCTTGGTGTATTCACGACGCTACGCGCTTGATCGCGACATGTGGGGCGGTGAGTTGTTCAGCCTGGTGCTGCTGTCCCTGCTCGGGCAGTTCATCATGATCTCGGGCAACAACCTGCTGACCATCTACCTCGGGCTGGAGCTGCTGTCGCTGGCGCTCTACGCCCTGGTCGCGCTGCGCCGCGATCACACTCTGTCCACCGAGGCGGCGATGAAATATTTCGTCCTGGGCGCGCTGGCTTCGGGTTTCCTGCTCTACGGCATGTCCATGCTGTATGGCGCCACCGGTTCGCTCGATCTGGTCACGATCTTCCGCATGATCGCGGTCGAGCCGATCAACCGCGCCGTGCTCGTGCTCGGGGTGGTGTTCATCGTTGCAGGTCTGGCGTTCAAGCTCGGGGCCGTGCCTTTCCACATGTGGATTCCCGACGTCTATCAGGGCGCGCCCACGGCTGTGGTGCTGATGGTGGGCGCGGCGCCCAAATTTGCTGCTTTTGCCATGGCCATCCGTCTGTTGGTGGAGGGCATGTTCCCGCTGGCGATGGACTGGCAGGGCATGCTGGTGGTGCTGGCGGTGCTGTCCATCGGCCTGGGCAACCTGGCCGCCATTGCGCAGACCAACCTCAAGCGCATGCTGGCGTATTCCACCATCGCCCAGATCGGTTTCGTGCTGCTGGCGCTGCTGTCGGGCATGCTCAACGGCAACGGGCTCTCCGCCTCCACCGCCTATAGCGGCGCCATGTTCTACATGGTCATTTACGTGCTCACCACGCTGGGCACCTTCGGCGTGATCCTGCTGCTGGCGCGCGAGGGCTTCGAGGCCGAAGACATCCGCGATTTCGCCGGCCTGGCCAAGACTGACCCCTGGATGGCAGGTGTCATGAGCTTTCTTTTATTCTCTCTGGCTGGAATTCCGCCGTTCGCCGGTTTTTACGCCAAGCTCGAAGTGCTCACCATTCTGCTCAATACCGGGCGGGTCTGGCTGGTGGTATACGCGCTCATCCTCTCGGTCATCGGTGCGTATTACTACATTCGTGTGATCAAGGTGATGTATTTTGATGCACCCACGGCGCTTTCGGCCTCGCGCGCAAGTGGAGCGGGCGGAGCGCGTGCTCTGCTGTCGCTCAATGGTCTGGCGGTTTTATTTCTTGGGTTGATGCCCGGTGGTTTGATGACCCTGTGTTATCAGGCCATCGCCAACACCCTGCACTGAAAGCGTTTCCCTATGCAGAATTCCGCAATCTGGTTGGTCATCGTTCTGGCGTTCGTCGCCGCCAACTTGCCGTTTGTTTCCAACCGCTTCTTCCTGGTCATTCCGCTCAAGAAGACCCCCAAGTCGATCTGGTTACGTCTGCTTGAGCTGCTGATCCTGTTCTTTGTTGTCGGCTTCATTGGCATGGCGCTTGAAGCGCGGATCGGCCAGAACTATCCACAGCATTGGGAGTTCTATGCCGTCTCTGTCGCCATGTTCCTGGTGCTGGCCTTTCCGGGTTATGTGCTGCGTTACATGGTCAAGCGCCATCCGGCCCCGAGTCGCACATGAGCGGCGATCCGGCACGCGTGCCGCAGGCGGCGGCCTTGCGCGAACACACTCTCGACAGCGAGATGGTGTTTCGCGGCACTTTCCTCAACATCTCGCGCGATCTGGTGCGTCTGGCCAACGGCGCGCAGGTGACCCGCGAATACATCCGCCACTCCGGCGCGGTGATGATCATTCCCCTGCTCGATAACGGCAAGGTGTTGATGGAGCGCCAGTTCCGCACGCCGATGCAGCGGGTGATGGTGGAGTTTCCCGCAGGCAAGCTCGACGCGGGTGAGAGTTGGCTGGCTTGTGCCCAGCGCGAACTGCGCGAGGAAACCGGCTACAGCGCGAAGCAGTGGGCCTATATCGGGCCGATCAACAACGCGATTTCCTACTCCGACGAAACCATTCATCTCGCTTTCGCGCGCGGTCTGGTTGCTGGTCGCCAATCGCTCGACGACAACGAACTGCTCGATGTTTTCGAGGCCAGTCCGCAAGACACCCTCGATTGGGTGCGCAATGGCCAGATCACCGACGTCAAGACCGTGATCGGCGCGTTCTGGCTGGAAAAACTGCTGCAAAACACCTGGAACTTCGACTGGCAGGACGTGGCCTGACGCTGTAGCTCAGATGCGGCGCTGAACCAGCAGACGATAGGCCAGCAGATAGAGGGTGACGAAGCCCACGCAGCAGGCCATGAGCAGGGGGGTGTCGCCCCACCACAGCATGGCCGGGCCCACGCTGAAAGCCGCGACGGCCCAGAGATAAGGCGAGGTGGCCGCATTGCGGCGTTGCCGCGGATCGGGATGATCGTCCTCGTCGAGCAGGCGGGTGAGCCGCCAGTAGACCAGATGATGCAGATGCAGGCTATCGGGCGCCGTGCCCGCGCGCTGGCGAAACTTGCGCCGCCACAGCGAATACAGCAACTCCCACACCGGGTAGGCCAGCACCATGAGGGCGAACCAGGGTGAAACGGCAGGGTTGCGCGCCACCAGCAACACGCTGAGCAACGCCATCCAGAAACCCAGCAGATAAGCGCCGGTATCGCCGAGGAAGATCTGGCCGCGCGGCCAGTTCCAGAACAGAAAGCCCAGCAGCGCGCCGATGGCGGCAAGGCTGAGCGCCATGATCAGCGGGTCGCTGACCTTGAACGCCACATAGCCGATGGCGCCGAAAATCATGAAGCTCACCATGCCGGCCAGTCCGTTGTAGCCGTCGATCATATTGACCGCATGCGGCAGGGCGCTGATGGCGACGAGCGCGATGAGCCAACCCACTACCGGCCAGGCGTGTATCCATGCGTCCAGCGGCCACAGTCCCAACCGGGTGACGCTGGCCTCAAGCAGCCAGACCGCCAGCCCTGCGGCGAGCACCGTGGCCAGAGCCCGCCACAGGGGGGGCACATGGCGGCGCAGGTCTTCCACCACACCGGCGAGCAACACCGGCGCGATGGCGAGGGCCAATCGGCTCGTGAAGGAGGCGCTGACATAAGTGAGGTGCATGAGCCACAGCAGGCCGACCATCATGCCCAGTGCCAGGGCGAAGCCGCCAGTGCGGGGGGTCGGGTGCTTGTGCCACTTCTGTACGCCCTGGGTCTCGTCCAGGCCGAAATGCCTGCGCCGTCCCAGCACGATGAGGGCGGCGCATCCCAGCCAGCAGAGCAGGGCGGACAGGGCGGTGGCGTGCAGCATGGGGTACGGTGGAGAAACGCGATAAGCCGACATTGTGCCTTTGCCCGTCATCACGAATCCACATGTCCTGCTCGCAGCCTAGCCTGCGGCCGTCGCCTACACTGCTGGGCTATGTCTGCATCCTTCTCCTGGCCTTACGAGCTGCTCATCGGCTGGCGCTATACCCGCAGCGGGCGGCGCAGTCGGCGCAACGGTTTCATCTCCTTCATTTCTGCGGTTTCCGTGGGCGGCATCGCCCTCGGGGTGGCCGCGCTGATCGTGGTCATCTCGGTGATGAACGGGTTTCAGAAGGAGGTGCGCGACCGCATGCTCAACGTCATTCCGCACATTCAGATTCTCAATGTCAATGGTCAGGCTTTGCCCGACTGGCGCAGCGTGGCGCAGCAGGTCAAAAGCAATCCGGCAGTGACCGGGGTGGCGCCCTTTGTGCAAGGTCAGGCGCTGGTGGCGCAGGGCAGTCAGTTGCAGGGCGTGCTGGTCTGGGGGGTGGAGCCGAGCGAAGAAACCCAGGTGTCGCAGATTCCCGAGCACATGGTGGCGGGCAGTCTGGCGGCGCTCAAGCCGGGCGACTTCGGCGTGGTACTGGGCAACGAGCTGGCCAATGCGCTGGGGGTTGGCGTGGGTGATCAGATCACCATGGTGGCGCCCAGCGGTTCCATCACCCCGGCGGGCATGATTCCGCGCCTGCGCACCCTGCGGGTGGTGGGCATTTTCAATGTCGGGCACTACGAGTACGACAGCACTCTGGCGCTGGTGAATCTGCAGGACGCGTCGGCGCTGTTCCGCACCGGCGGCCCCACCGGGCTGCGCGTGCAGACGCGCAATATGAATGACGCCCCGCAGATTGCGCAAGATCTGCAGCGCGTGCTGCCGCCCGAACTCGTGGCTCAGCCCTGGACCGAGCAGAACCGCACCTGGTTCGAGGCCGTGGTGATCGAGAAGCGCATGATGTTCATCATCCTCACCATGATTGTGGCGGTGGCGGCGTTCAACCTCGTCTCTACCCTGGTCATGACGGTGACCGACAAGCTGGCCGATATCGCCATCCTGCGCACGCAGGGTGCGAGCCCCGGTTCCATCATGTCCATCTTTCTGCTGCAGGGCGCAGTGACGGGGTTTCTCGGCACCTTCGCCGGTGTCGCGCTGGGTTGTCTGATTGCATTCAACCTCGACCCCATCGTCTCGTTCCTCGAAGCCGTGCTGCACACCCAGTTCCTGCCGCGCAGCGTCTATCTGATCCACACCATGCCCAGCGATCCGCGCTTCTCCGACATCGCCACCATCACCGTGGCGTCGCTGGTGTTGTCGCTGCTGGCCACGCTTTATCCCAGTTGGAGCGCCTCGCGGGTGCAACCGGCGCAGGCTTTGCGGTATGAATGAACACCTGCTGCTGTCCGATCTGCCCTCGACCTCGCCCGCGCTCGCGCAACTGCTGGCGCAACCCGGCTTGCCTGCATCCGCCGCTCTTTGCCGCCAGGCCGTGGTGCTGGAGCAGGAACCGCCGCGAGAAGATGCCCAGGCCGCCTGGCTGACGCCCGCCGAGCGCTGGCTGCTGCACGCCCTGCGTCTGGACGGCACAGAGGCCGAGCAGGCGCCCTGGGCGCGTCTGGCTGCGCTGGCCGATGGCGTGGCCGACGCTTTTCCAGCAGATCAGGCGCTGTGCCTGCTCACCCCGGCGCATCTGCGGCTGGGGCGCGACAGCCTGTCGCTCACCGATCCTGCCGCGCTCGATCTCACGGCGGATGAAGCCCAGCCGCTCTTCGCCGCCGTCGAGCCGTTGTTTGCCAGTGCGGGATGGACGCTGCGCCAGGTGACGCCGATGCGCTGGTATGCCGCCCACTCCAGTCTGACCGAGGTGGTGACGGCGGGCGTGGCGCGCTCTCTTGGCCGCAGCGTGGCGGCGTGGATGCCCGGCGGCCCGGCGGCCCGGCCCTGGCGGCAACTGCTCACCGAAGTGCAGATGACCTGGCAGCACCATGCCGTCAACGAAGCGCGCGAACAGCGCGGCCTGCCCGACATCAATACCCTCTGGATACACGGTTGCGGCCCCCTGGCGGCCGATTGGCGCAGCCCGGTGCGCCTTGCCGGACATGAGGGGGGCGGCGATGCGGTGAGCGATCCGGCTCTCGCCGCCGCGCTGCGCGGCCTGGCGCTGCGTCCGCGCAACGGCCCGCTGGACGCCCTGCGTCTGTTCGACGCCCGCGCGCTGCTCGCCGATGACCCTGCCGCCGGTCTGCGTCAGCTCGATGCCAGCCTTTCCGCCGCCATTGCGCAGGCGGTGCAGCAGACGGGCGGCGTGCGTCTCACCCTCGCGGGCGAGCTGCGCTGGCGCACCCTGCAGATCCGCCGTCCGCAAGACTGGAAATTCTGGCAGCGGACCGACTTCCTCGCGCAGTTTCACGGTTTGTAGCCAAACAAACTGTCGCGTTCTGTCATCTTCATCACCTACAGTAACAACTTTGTAGGCGATGGGGTGAGAGATGAGGTGCGCACGCTGGTGGACCGCAGTTGGACTGTTTCTGGGACTGATGCAAGGCGCTTTCGCGCTGCGGGTCAGCAGCCTCAGCCCGCAGGGCGAGGTGGCGCAGGTGCGGCAGGTGGTCGCCCGGTTCGACGGCCCCGCGGTCAACTTTGGCGACGCCCGGGCGCCAGCGCCCCTCAGCGTGACTTGCAGCGACCCGCAGGCGGCGCAGGGCAATGGCCGCTGGATCAGCGCGAACGAATGGGCCTTCCAGTTTGCCAATGACCTGCCCGCCGGGGTGCGCTGCACGGTGCAGACTCTGCCGAGCTTCAAGTCGCCTCAGGGCAAGGCGCTCAGCGGCCCCACGCGCTGGACGTTCAACACCGGCGGGCCGTTCGTGCGGCACATCTGGCCGCCAACCGGCGCCGCCATCGACGAGCAGCAGGCCTTTGTGCTGCAGCTCAGCGGGGCGGCCACCCCGCAAAGCCTGAGCGAACACATTCACTGCCGCATCGAGGGGCTGGGCGAACAAGTGGCCGTGCAGCAGATCAGCGGCGCGCAGCGCGAGGCCCTGCTCAAGGCGCTCGGGCTGAACCAGTCGGCGGCCAGTCAACCCCAGCAGATTGTCACCCTGCGCTGCGCCCGCAAGCTGCCCGCGGGCGGCGAGGTCACCCTGGTTTACGGTGCGGGCGTGAGCACGCCCAGCGGGGTGGAAAGCGGGGTGACGCGGCGCTATGGCTACCGCGTGCGCGAGCCCTTTGCCGCGACCTTCAGTTGCGAACGCGAAAACGCGAAGGCGGGCTGTTCGCCGTTCAAACCGCTATCGCTGAGCTTCAACGCGCCGGTGTCGCGCAAGCTGGCTGCGGCCATCCGGCTGCAGATCGGCAAGCGCAGCGTAGCCCCCGATTTGACCGACGAAGACGGGCAGGGCGATGCCCAGGTGAACGACATTGCCTTCGCCCCGCCCTTTGCCGAAAACACCGCGATGCAGATCGTGCTGCCGCCGCAATTCGTCGATGTCGATCATCGCCCGCTGCGCAACGCCGACCGGTTTCCGCTGAGCATTGACACCGGGGCGATGCCGCCGCTGGCCAAGTTCGCCACCTCGCCGTTCGGCATTGTCGAGCGCTTTCCAGAGGGCATCGGCCGCGGCCCGGCGCTGCTGCCCGTCACCCTGCGCCGCGTGCCGTTGGCGCAAGGCGTGCGCGACTATGCCGTGTCCGATCTGCAGCCGCAAAGCGATGCGCAGACCATCGCCTGGTTCCGGCGGGTGCAGGCCTTCAGCAGCTTTTTCGTTTCGCGCGATGCGGCGCGCAAGGTGGTGAGCGGGCCGTTGCCGCCTGTGCTGCACGAGGCCAACGGCGATGCCGTCAACCCCGATCAGGTGCAGACCCGCATGGTGTCTCTGCTCGAAGGCAAGCCGGGCCTGCGCAAGATCGCGCTGCCTGCCGTGGAGAGCGGACAAAAGCGGCCCTTCGAGGTCGTGGGCATTCCGTTGCCGCCGGGGTTTCATGTGATCGAAATCGCCTCCAAAACCCTGGGCAAGGCGCTGCTCGACCCGCGCTATGGAGCGAACCGTGAAATGGTGGTGCGCACCGCGGCCTTGGTCACCAATCTGAATGTGAGCGTGAAAATCGGCCGCGAGAACGCACTGGCCTGGGTGACCACGCTGGACAAGGGGCGGCCGGTGGCGGGCGCCAAGGTGCAGGTGTCCGACTGCCACGGAAAGCTGCTGACCACTGCGACCACCGATGCGCAGGGGCTGGCGCGCCTGGATGGCCTCGATCCGCAGGCGCCCTATTGCGGCGATGACGACGACGCTCTGGGCTACTTCGACCTCGGCTACTTCGTTTCCGCCCGCGCGACCGACGCCGACGGCACGCCCGACATGGCCTTTGCCTGGAGTGAATGGAACGAGGGCTTCGAGCCTTGGCGCTTCAATGTGCCCACAGACAGATCCTCCAGCCCCGATACCGTCGCCCACACCATTTTCGACCGCACCCTGCTGCGGGCAGGCGAGACGGTGTCGATGAAGCATCTTCTGCGGGTGGAAACGCTCAAGGGTCTGGAACTGCCCAAGACTTATCCCGACACCCTGGTCATCACCCATGAGGGCAGCGGCCAGGAGTTCAAGCAGCCGCTGAAATGGCAGCGCACCCCTACGGGCGGCATGACGGCCAGCAGCCAGTTCGCCATTCCGAAGGCGGCCAAGCTGGGGGAATACGACGTGCAATTGCGCAGCGAGGAAGACAACGGTTGGTCGCCTTCCAGCGGCAGTTTTCGCGTCGAGGAATTTCGCTTGCCGGTGTTTACTGGCCGCATCGCCCCGGTGGACGGCAAGCCGCTCATTCGGCCGCAGGATGTGCCGGTGTCGGTGCAAGTGAGCTACACCGCCGGCGGCCCGGCAGCCAATCTGCCGGTGCAGGTCTCGGCGCTGGTGCGCAGCAAATGGCTCTCGTTCGACGGTTTCGATGCGTTCAGCTTCTCGCCGCCGCAACAACAAGGGCAGGGCGGTGATGATGAAGACGCTGCGCAGGACGACAGCAAGATCATCGCCGACAAACTCGCCGTCACCCTCGACCGCCAGGGCCTGGGCCGGGTGGGCATCGACGACGTTCCGCCCTCGAACCAGGCGCGTGAACTGCTGCTCGAAGCCAGCTATTCCGACCCCAACGGCGAAATCCAGACTCTGCGCAGCACCCAGACTTTGTGGCCTGCCGCAGTCGTGGCGGGCATCAAGACCGAGAGCTGGGTGTCGGCGGGCAAGCACGCCAGGCTGCAGGCGCTGGCGCTGAATCTGCAGGGCAAGCCGCAGGCCGGGGTGCCGCTGACGGTCAAGGCCGTCGCGCACATCACCACCACCAGCCGCAAGCGCATGGTGGGCGGCTTTTACGCCTACGACAACAAGACCACGACCAAAGACCTGGGCATTTTGTGCAGCGGCAAGAGCGACGCGCACGGCCTGCTGCTGTGCGACGTGAAGCTGGATCAGGCGGGTGAGATTGAACTGATCGCATCGGCCACCGATGCGCAGGGCCGCAGCGCGCAGGCGTCCAGCTCAGTGTGGGTGACGCGGCAGGGCGAGCTGTGGTTCGGCGGAGAAAACAACGACCGCATGGACGTGCTGCCCGAGAAAAAAACTTATCAGCCCGGCGAGACCGCGCAGTTCCAGGTGCGCATGCCCTTCCGCCACGCCACCGCGCTGGTGGCGGTGGAGCGCGAAGGCGTGATGCACACCGAGGTAGTGCAGCTCGACGGGACTGATCCCACCGTGCGCCTGAAGGTGCAGCCGACGTGGGGGCCGAACGTCTATGTGAGCGTGCTGGCGCTGCGCGGGCGGCTGTACGACGTGCCCTGGTACAGCTTTTTCACCTGGGGATACAAGACGCCGCTGACCTGGTGGCGCATGTTCTGGGGCGACAGCAAGGACTACGTGCCGCCCACCGCCATGGTGGACTTGAGCAAGCCGGCCTTCCGCTTCGGCATGGCCGAGATTCGCGTGGGCATTGCCGAGCATGCCCTCAAGGTGGCAGTGCAGACCGACAAGCCCAGCTACCCGGTGCGCGGCAAGGCGCGCGTCACCATCACCGCCACCCTGCCCGACGGCAAGCCCGCTGCTGGCGCCGACGTGGCGCTGGCCGCGGTCGATCAGGCCCTGCTCGAACTCATGCCCAACACCAGCTGGGACTTGCTGCACGCCATGTTGCGCGAGCGGGCCTGGGGCGTGGAGACCGGCACGGCGCAGTCCGAGATCATTGGCCGCCGCCATTACGGCCTCAAAGCCGTGCCCGCAGGCGGCGGCGGAGGCAAGACCGAAACCCGCGATCTGTTCGACACCCTGCTGCTATGGAAGCCCGACGTGGTGCTCGACGCGCAGGGGCGCGCGGTGGTGGACGTGCCGCTCAACGACAGCCTCACCGCGTTTCGCATCGTCGCCGTGGCCGAGCGCGGGCTGAGCCAGTTCGGCACCGGCCAAGCCTCCATACGCAGCACGCAAGACCTGCAGATTCTCTCCGGCCTGCCGCCGCTGGTGCGCGAGGGCGACCGCTTCACCGCGTCCTTCACCCTGCGCAACACCACCCAGCAGGCGATGAAGGTCACGCTCACCCCGCAGGCGGCCGGTGTGGCGCTGCAGCCGCAGACCGTGGACATTCCGGCAGACACGGCCCGAGAGGTGAACTGGACGGTGGACGTGCCCCTTTCCAACACGCCCGACGGCGCGCAGACGCTGGCCTGGCAGATCGAGGCCCGCGACGCGCTGCACGGCGCCAAAGACGCCCTGCGCGTGCAGCAGCAGGTGCTCGCTGCGGCGCCGCTGGCGGTACAGCAGGCCACGCTGCAGCAGGTGGACGGCGAGTTCAGCCTGCCCGTGGCGCCGCCACCCGAGGCGCTGAAGACGGCGCTGGGCACGGCACAGGGGACGGCACAGGGGACGCCGCGCGGCGGGGTGGTGGACCCCCACGCTCCCGCTTCGCGGTCGCTGCCCTTGCAGGGCGCGGCCTCGCCAGAGGCGAGTCCTCTTCGTGCCGTCCAGTCTGGCGCAGGCCAGACTGGAGCCGCGGCACTCAGCCCCGAGGGGGCGCACCCCGCCTTCGGGCGGCCGCGCGGCGGGGTGAAACTCGCCATGCAACCCACCCTGGTTGCCGGGCTGGACGGTGTGCGCGACTGGTTTCGCCGCTATCCCTACGGCTGCCTGGAGCAGAAGTCCAGCATCGCCATCGGCTTGATGGACGCGGCGCGCTGGCAGGCGGTCATGGCCGCTTTGCCGACCTATCTCGACGGCGACGGGCTGGCGAATTACTTCCCGGTGCGCGAAGGCGAGGGCAATCACGGCAGCGACGTGCTCACCGCCTATCTGCTGGCCGCGTCGGATGAAGCGTCCAAACTCGATCCGGCCTTCGTCATCCCGGACGATCTCAAGGCGCAGATGCAGTCCGGCTTGACGGCCTTCGTCACAGGCCGTATCGAGCGCAGGTTCTGGGCGCCGCGCGCTGATCTCGACGTGCGCAAGCTCGCTGCCATTGAAGCGCTCGCGCGGGGCGGCAAGGCGCAGCCGCGCCTGCTCGACAGCATCACCATCGCCCCCAATCAGTGGCCGACAAGTGCGGTGATCGACTGGCTGTCCATTCTGCAGCGCCTGCCCGATGTGCCGCAGCGCACGCAGCGCCTGGCCGAGGCCGAGAACATTCTCAAGGCCCGCCTGAGCTGGCAGGGAACCAAGCTCGTATTCAGCACCGAGCGCGACGACGCCTGGTGGTGGCTGATGACCGGCGGCGACGTGAACACCGCGCGGCTGATGCTGCTGGTCATGCACGACCCGGCGTGGAAAGGCGAACTGCCGCGTCTGGCCAGCGGCTTCATCGCCCGCCAGCAGCGCGGCGCGTGGTCCACGACCACAGCCAATCTGTGGGGGTCGCTGGCGCTGCAGCAGTTCTCGCGCACCTTTGAGTCCGAGCCGGTGCAGGGCATGACCCGCGTCACGCTGGGGCAGGAGAGCGGCGTGGTCGATTGGGGCAAAGTCGCTGCGGTGACTGCCGCTTCGGCCAGCGGCGCGATGCACGCCCGCAGCATCCTCGGCGCGCCGAATGCAGCGCAGAACTGGGCGAACAACACCGTGTTCCTGCCCTGGCCTTCGGCAGCGGCGCAAACCCTGCAGGTGCAGCAGCAAGGCAGCGGCAAGCCCTGGGTGACGGTGCAATCGTGGGCGGCCGTGCCGCTCAAGACGGCCTTCGACGCGGGCTATGGCATCCGCAAGACCCTCACGCCGGTGGAGCAGGCCGTGCCCGGCAAGTGGTCGCGTGGCGACGTGGTGCGCGTCACCCTCGATGTCAATGCCAGCAGCGATATGAGCTGGGTGGTCATCTCCGACCCCATTCCCGGCGGCGCGTCCATTCTGGGCGGCGGGCTGGGGCGCGATTCGGAAATCGCCACCCGCGGTGAGCAGGACAAAGGCGACGGCTGGCAGGCGTATGAAGAGCGCAGCTTCAGCGCCTTCCGCAGCTACTACGCCTATCTGCCCAAGGGCAAGGTCAGCCTGCAATACACCCTGCGGCTGAACGCCGTGGGCAGCTTCGCGCTGCCGCCCACGCGGGTGGAAGCCATGTATGCGCCCGAGATGTTCGGCGAGGCGCCGAATGCGCGCTTCGTCGTGGAGCCGCGGCCATGAATCCGGCCGTGCCGCAGCCGCGGCGACGACGGCGGTCGGGTCTGCTGGCGCCCCTGCTGGCAGGTGCGCTGCTCGCGCCGCAACCCGCCGCTGCCGCCGTGCCCGCATTCGCGCAAGTGCGGCAAGATTTTCGCCCCTCCGACACCCTGATTCTCGACCGTCACGGCGCGGTGGTGCAGCGCCTGCGCACCGACTCCTCCGTGCGGCGTGGGCAATGGGTGGCGCTGCCGGACGTGTCGCCCGCACTGCGCACGGCGCTCGTCCTGAGCGAGGACCGCCGCTTTTATCAGCACAGCGGGGTGGACTGGAAGGCAGTGTCCGCCGCGGCCTGGGGGCGCTTGTTTCACCGCCAGACCCGCGGCGCGTCCACCCTCACCATGCAGCTTGCCGGCCTGCTCGACGCCGACCTGCGGGTCAAGAGCGGCGGGCGCGACTGGGGGCAGAAAATCGGCCAGGCCCTCACCGCCACCGAGCTGGAACGGCATTGGCGCAAGGACCAGATTCTGGAGGCCTACCTCAACCTCGTGCCCTTTCGCGGTGATGTGGTCGGTATCGACGCCCTCTCCCGCACCCTGTTCGGCAAAGCCCCGCAAGGCCTGGATGCGCGCGAGGCCGCCATCACCGCCGCGCTGGTGCGCGCGCCCAATGCGCCTGCGAGCAAGGTCGCGCAGCGCGCTTGCGGCGTGCTGCGCGAGATGCAGGGACAGAAGTTGCCGTCCTCCGAACTCTGCGCCGGGCTGCCGCAGGAAACCGCAGCCGCGCTGCAGCGGCGCGAGTTTGCCGCGAGCAGCGGCATAGCGCCGCATCTGGGGCGCAAGCTCGTGGCGCTGAACACGCCCCCAGGCGGTCGGCCGCCCGTGCAGATTCGTTCCACCCTTGACGCTCGCATCCAGCGCGTGGCGCAGACGGCCCTGCTGAAGGCGCTTGGCGAGTTGAGTGGCCGCAATGTGCAGGACGGCGCCGTGTTGGTGCTCGACAACGCCAGCGGCGAAGTGCGGGCCTGGGTTGGCTCATCGGGCGACTACAGCCTGGCTGCCGAGGTGGACGGCGTGACCGCCCGCCGCCAGCCCGGCTCCACCCTCAAACCCCTGCTCTACGCCCAGGCCCTGGCCGAGCGCCGCCTCACCGCCGCCTCGCTGCTCGACGACACGCCCACGCAGATTCCCACCGCTTCGGGCCTCTACATTCCTCAGAACTACGACCATCGCTTCAAAGGCTGGGTCAGCGTGCGCACGGCGCTGGCTTCGTCGCTCAACATCCCGGCCGTTCGCACCCTGGTGATGGTGTCGCCCGACGCCTTTGCGCGCGAACTGCAGGCGCTGGACGTGCAACTCGCGCAGCCCGGCGATTACTACGGTTACAGCCTGGCGCTGGGCGCGGCCGAGGTGTCGCTACGCGATCTCACCAATGCCTATCGCGCCCTGGCCAATGGCGGCAAGGCGTCGCCCGTCGTGCTGATGCCGGGACAGAAAAGTGCGGCGCGGCAAGCGCTCGATGCTGGCGCGGCGTGGATCATCGGCGACATCCTCTCCGACCCCAACGCCCGCGCGCCGACCTTCGGCGTCGACAGCCTGCTGGCCACCCGCTTCTGGACGGCGGTCAAAACCGGCACCAGCAAGGACATGCGCGACAACTGGGCGGTGGGCTGGTCGCAGCGCTACACCGTGGGCGTGTGGGTCGGCAACGCCGCAGGCGCGCCCATGCACGAGGTCAGCGGCATCAGCGGCGCCGCGCCCGTCTGGGCCGCGGTGATGCGGGCCCTGCACGCCAAAACGCCCAGCCGCCAGCCCGCGCCGCCGCCTGGCCTGCAGCGCGTTCAGGTGCGCTTCGATGGGCAGGGCGAAGCGCCGCGCCGCGAATGGTTTCTGCCCGGCACGGCGCAAAGCCGCTTTGCGCTGGGCGCGCAAACCCGTTCAGCCGACTTGGGCGCCGGGGTGAGGCTGCACGCTGGACGGGGTGAAACCGCCGCTTCCTCAGCCGCAGCCCACCGCATCACCGCCCCGACGGATGGCACGGTGCTTGCGCTCGATCCCGATATTCCACCGCAACATCAGCGCGTCGAGCTGACCGCGTCCACGGCCGATGCGCGCTGGCAAGTCGATGGCCGCCCTCTGGGCCGTGGCGCGCGCTTGCCCTGGTTTCCGCAGCCCGGTCGGCACCAGATCGCCCTGGTCGATGCGCGCGGCGCCCTGCTCGACAGCATCATGCTGGAAGTGCGCGGCGCCGGGCTTCCCGCCCGGCGCTGAACCGTCACCTTCAGAGCGCCCCCAGACCTGCCGCGTTCGCGGCAGGTCTGGGGGCGCTCTCAAGCAGCTTGCTCATCGGCAGCTAGAACACGGAAAAGCCATACGCCATGCCGATACACAGGTGAATCGCAAGCGCGACAGACTCCGTAGGCGCCAGTCAGCGGTTGAAATCGGGACCTGCAACCGTGCTTTCGCGGCCGAGCAGGCCCGGTTGAGGAGGGGTTGTGCTGAGAGAAGATGCCATTCACAACTCCAAGCGTGTTGTTGTTCCCCGGGGCGGCGGCAGGAACTTTTGCCGCAGCAGGCGGCTTCATAGTGAAGTTTCGTGACTTTGTTGGCAAAGTTTGTCTGACATGTTGCGTTTTGTGCATATGAAAAAAGCCGACAGGCGTCGGCTTTTGTTGGAGGTCCGCCCTCACAGGCAGACTACCCTGAAATCACTGGTTGAACGCAGCGATCGTGGCCTGGTCGAGCATGCCCGTTTCCGGCAGTCCGCGCGATTTCTGGAAGCGCTTGAGTTGCGCGCGGGTTCTCGGCCCCATGACGCCGTCGGGCGTGCCGACCGGAAAGCCCTGCGCGTTGAGCTTTTCCTGCGCCTGTTTGAGCGTCATGGTGGCGGGGGCCGTCTGCGTTGCGGCCACAGGCTGTGCGGCCGGGGTCGATCCGCCCTGCACGCCGAGCTGGCCGCCAGTGCCCAGTCCGCCTTTGACTTCCTGCGCTTTGTAGTTCTCGACGGCCTTGACGACGCCGTTATAGGAATCCATGAACGCCGCCACGATGACCTTGCCCTGCGCGGTGTTGGCATAACCGCCGCCGATGCCGCCCGCCGCGCCGCCAAACAGCCCGCCGAGCGCTCCGAAGTCCCAGCTTTTCGCGCTGCCCTCTGCTGCGGCGAGCTGCACGCCCGAGCGGTTGTCCACCAAGGTGAGCAGGGTGCTGGCCTCCTTGGCGCTGAGGCTGCCACCCACGGCGGCGCCGACCGAGCCGAACAGGCCGCCGACCAGGGCGCCGATATTGCCGGCGTTGTTGTTGGAGAAGGTGATCGAGGGAGTCAGGGTATAGTCCGCCGAAACCATTTGCCCCTTGCCGAAGTTCGAGTTCTGCCGCAGCTCGCCCGATTGGGCCAGCGCGCGTTCCTGCATCATGTTGTTCATGGCGCGGCCGCGATCGACCACCACAAAGCAGTTCGACTGCTGGATCATGAGCTTGAGCACCGGCGTGACCGGGCCCAACTGATATTGGCTGGTCAGAATGCCGTACCAGGGCGTATTGGTGTCTTCCACCACGGCGATGGTGCCCAGCGGGGCGTTGCAGCGAGCGAGTTTGCTGTTCGCATTCTGACTGTTGGCGCCGCCAGCCGATCCTGTGGCTTCGGTTTTTGCAGCTTTTGATCCCATGTCCATGCTGGAACATGCGGCGAGTGACAAAACAGCGGCCAGGGCTGTCAGTCGTTTGATTTGACGAAACATTGATCTGGACTCCAAGTTGTTATCGATGCAACACAGGTTGCCTTAGCGTCAGGCGACGTGGCGCACAGATACTAAAAGGTTTTCATTGCGTTTTTCGGGCATAAATGTCATTGCAGTTTGCAAAATTGAGGGATTGTGGCTTTTTTGGCACTTCAATGCGCCGATTTGGAACTTCTGGGACTGAAACTTCGATGCGTTGCACATTCGCATCGGGTTTCGGCGCCGCGCGCACAATAGAGATTTAGCCGTCTTCAAGGCCCTCGTCATGACTTCCCAAGAAAACTCCCCCTTTGCCGAACTCGGCTTGCCCGAACCGTTGCTGCAAGCCCTGCGCGATGTGGGATATGAAACCCCGTCGCCCATTCAGGCGGCCACCATTCCGCCGCTGCTGGCCGGGCGCGATGTGCTTGGGCAGGCGCAGACCGGCACCGGCAAGACGGCGGCGTTCGCCCTGCCCATCCTGGCGAAAATCGACTGCAATTCACGCCACACCCAGGCGTTGGTGCTGGCGCCTACGCGCGAACTGGCCATCCAGGTGGCCGAGGCTTTTGCGCGCTATGCCGCGCATCTGCCGGGTTTCAATGTGCTGCCGATCTATGGCGGGCAAAGCTACGTGCCGCAGCTCGCCTCGCTCAAGCGGGGCGCGCATGTGGTGGTGGGCACGCCGGGGCGCATCATCGATCACCTGGAGCGCGGCACGCTCAAGCTGGACCAGCTCGCGCACATGGTGCTCGACGAGGCGGATGAGATGCTGCGCATGGGCTTCATCGACGATGTCGAGTCCATCCTGAAAAAGACCCCGCCGCAGCGTCAGGTGGCGCTGTTTTCGGCCACCATGCCCACAGCCATCCGGCGGATTGCGCAAACCTATCTGCACGATCCGCAAGAAATCACCATCAAGGCGGCCACGACCACCGCCACGCACATTCAGCAGCGCTACTGGATGGTCAGCGGCCTGCACAAGCTCGACGCACTCACCCGCATTCTGGAGGTCGAGCCGTTCGAGGGCATGATCATCTTCGCCCGCACCAAGCAGGCCACCGAGGATCTGGCGGAAAAGCTCGCGGCGCGTGGTTTCACCGCAGCGGCGCTCAATGGCGACGTGCCGCAGGCGTTGCGCGAGCGCATGGTGCAGCGGCTCAAGGATGGCCAGCTCGACATCCTCGTGGCCACTGACGTGGCGGCGCGCGGGCTGGATGTGGAGCGCATCAGCCATGTGGTGAACTACGACATCCCGACGGATACCGAAAGCTATGTGCACCGCATCGGCCGCACCGGCCGCGCCGGGCGCAGCGGCGACGCCATTCTGTTCGTCACGCCGCGCGAGCGGCATTTGCTGCGCGCCATCGAACGGGCCACGCGCCAGCCCATCACGCAGATGCAGTTGCCCAGCACCGAAGCGGTGAATGACAGCCGCATCAGCCGCTTCATGGAGCGCATCACTGAAGCGCGCGAGCGGGAAGGGTTGGAGGATTACCAGCGTCTGGTCGAGCGTTACGAGCAGGAATTTGACATTCCAGCCATCGAGATTGCCGCGGCGCTGGCGCGTATGGTGCAGGGCAACAAGCCGCTGCTCATGCGCCCGGGCAGCGAGCTGTCCTGCAGCGCGGAGACTGAGGTCCCGCGCCGGGAGCGGGAACCACGCGAGGCCCGCGAAACCCGTGAGCCGCGCGCACCGCGCCCGGCGCGTGCGCCGCGCGACGACGCGGCTCCTGCGCGTGCGCCGCGCGAGCGCGCCAAACCTCGCGATCTGGAGTCGTTCACTCAGACTCTGATGCAGGTGCGCGAAGAGGTCGGCGTGCCGCAGCGCACAGCGCATGCCGACACCGGGCACGCCGGTCGGCCTGCCCGGGCCGAGCGTCCGGCGCGCAGTGCGTCCGCCACGGGCGACGTGCGTTTCGAGACCTACCGCGTCGAGGTCGGACGCGATCACGGCGTGGAAGTGCGCAATCTGGTCGGCGCCATCGCCAACGAGGCCGGGCTGGAAAACAAGCACATCGGCAATATCGCCATTCGCGGCGACCACAGCTTTGTCGAGCTGCCCGAAGGCATGCCCAAAGATGTGTTCCGCACGCTGCAGAAAACCTGGGTGAGCGGGCGACAACTGCAACTCACCAAAGTCGAATCGGTGCGCGATGCCGCCCGGGAACGTCCGGCGACCCGAGCGCCCGCGCGACGTTTCGATTCGGGCGATACGTCGCCCGCGCTCAAGCGCCGCGCCGCGCCGATGCCTGGCGGCAAGTCGTTCAAGCGCAAGCCTTGAGTCTGTCTTGCGTTTCTGCCGGGCCGTTCCGCCGGGCAAGGCCGCGTGATTTTTCACAGGATCAAAGGCCGCCTTGACCAGACGAGAAGTCGTACAGATTCCAGGTTTTGTTTGACCCCTGGGAAGGAACCGTCGGGTCGCCCTGGGGGCGACCTCAGACGCCCATGTAACGCCCCGGTTTGTGGTTGACGGCGAGGATCAGGTTGAGCGCCACCGCGCCGAGCACGGACAGGGCGACTTTTTCCGGCGAAACGATGGCGAATGCGGCAAGCACGATGCCGCTGTCGATTCCCATCTGCACCGTTCCGGCCCGCCAGCCATGCCGGTTTTGCAGATACACCACCAGCACGCCCACGCCGCCGAGGCTGGCTTTGTGGCGAAACAGCATGAGCAGCCCCGTGCCGACCAGAAATCCGCCCATCACCGCGGCAAACACCGGGTTGATGTCGCCCAGCGCGATCCAGCGCGGCAGCCACTCCGTCCAGATGGAAACCAGCGTGATGCCAATGAATGTTTTCAGGGTGAAGTCCCAGCCTAGCGTGCGGATGGCCAGCCAGAAAAACGGCAGATTGATCACGAAAAACAGCAGGCCGAAGTTCCAATGCGTCCAGTAAAACAGCAGAAAACTCAGTCCTGCCGTACCTCCGGTCAGCAGCCCTGCGTGGCGGAATAGCGTCAAGCCGAGCGCGACGAAGAGACTGGCGATCAACAGGGCCTGGGCATCCTCAAAGCGGGTGTGCGTGATGGCGGGTGTGGGCATGTGGGTGTTCTGGATGGACTTGGTTGCTGCAACGCAACAAGTGTAGGCGCTGCGGCTTGTGTGATCGTGCTTCGGTATATCGCTCATGAGAAAACGCCGGGACGCCCCAAGTCTTCGTCGCGAATGTGCTGCGTCTGGACAACGCCGCCACGCCCATCGGCCTGCGCGCCATGCGCGAATTGCAGACGCTCAACCTCAGTCAGGACACGGCGAGCAATGCGCAAATCCTGTTCCTGGTGTTCAACGCTTCGTCGCTGACGCTGCTGCCGGTGAGCATTTTCATGTGCCGCGCGCAGCAGGGCGCGCTGGGCTATGCGCTGGATGGCATCCGCTGGGTGGTGCACGGGCTGGGCATGAACACCGATTTCGTCGCCGCTCTGCCCACTGCGCTGGTCAAGCCGTTTTCAGGCAGTGCCGCGCGCGCCATGCTGATCGAGACCATGCAGCATGACGGCGTGGACAGCTACCCGGCGCTGCTGGCCGCGACCATGCAGGGCAGCACCGAGACCACGTTCTATGTGGTGGCGGTGTACTTCGGCGCGGTGGGCATCAGGCGCTGCTCCCTACCGTGGGTTGCGCGCTGGCGGCGGATCTGGCGGGCATCGTCGCATCGATCGCGGTATGCGCGTGGTTCTTCGCGCCGCATTGAGCGCTTGCCGCGCTACCGTCCGAGTTGGCGCAGCAGGTGGATGGCCTTGGACTCGCCATGTTTGGCGACCAGTGCGGCCTTGATTTCCGGGAGCAGGGCGAGCAACTGGTCGGGCGTCTGGCATTGCTCGATTCTGAGTTACAGTGCGTAGGCCTTGATCATGCCCAGATGGCTGCTCACCAGGCCGTTGATCTGCTCGTAAAGACTGGAAAAATCGGCAGAGGTGTTGACCTTTGCGGAATGAACGCTGTTGGGCTCCAGCGCCAGTTCGGAGGGCAGCTCCTCGTCGTCATGCAAGAACGAGTCAGCCTCCTCCTCAACTGCGGGCGCGGCGGCTGGCGGCTCGGAAACTGCGGGTGCGGCGATCAGTTCGAGTGCGAGCAGTTGCTCCAACGCGTCTTCGGGAGCGGAGATGGCCTGCATCAACTCCCGCAGGGTTTGCACGTCGCGTTTGCCGTCCACCAAAAGCAGCACATTGCGCAACACACGCGATTGCAGAACCGCCCGCTTGGCGATCTCGTCCTGTCCCTTTCCGGTTTTGAACAACAAGCTCTCTGGGCGCATGGCGGTATCCCTCGCACGAGTCTGAAACTGTGCGGGAGTTTAGGGCTTGGCGTCGGTTCAGCCGCCTGCGGGCAGGCAGACTCAGCGCAGCAGATCGAACAAGGTGCGCGCCACCACTTTGGTCGCGCGGCGCAGGTCTTCTAGCACGATGTGTTCGTCGGCGCGTTTGGCATTGCTCTCGCGCACGGTGCGCGGGCCCGCGCCGTAGATCACGGCGGGAATGCCGTGTTCAGCGTAAAGCCGCACATCGGTGTAGAGCGGGGTGCCGATGATCGGGACGGGTTCGCCGAACAGGGTTTGCGCATGGTGCTGCAGCGGCGTGGCCAGGCGCTCGAAGCCGGGAATGGGTTTGAGCGCACGCGCCAGCAGCATGCGGCGAATGTCCACGGTGATGCCGGGAATCGTGGCGGCGGCCTGTGCGATCACGCGTCGCAGTTCTGCTTCGACCGCCTCCGGGTCCTCTTCGGGAATCATGCGGCGGTCGAGCTTGAGCACCACCTTGCCCGGCACCACGTTGGTGTTGGCGCCGCCTTCGATCAGCCCGACGTTGAGATACGGGTGGTCGATGCCTTGCACCTGCGAATGCACCTGGCGGTAGATCGCGTTCTGGGCATAGAGGGCGTTCAGAATGGCCACGGCGCCCTGCAGTGCGTCCACGCCGGTGTGCGCAATGGCGGCGTGCGCCATGATGCCGTGCACCGTCACTTCGAGTTGCAGGCAGCCGTTGTGGGCGTTGACCACCTGATAGCTGAAACCAGCGGCGATTTCCAGGTCGGGCTTGGTGAGGCCATGATCGAGCAGCCAGCCGGGGCCGAGCGTGCCGCCGAACTCTTCGTCGTAGGTGAAGTGCAGTTCGACGCCGCCCTTGAGCGGCACGCCCAGCGCCTCTAGGGCGCGCACGGCGAAGGTGTAGGTGGTGAAGTCGCATTTGCTCACGGCGGCGGCGCGGCCGTAGAGCTTGCCGTCTTCGATCTCGCCGCCGTAGGGGTCGTGCGTCCAGCCTTCGCCCGGCGGCACCACGTCGCCGTGGGCGTTGAGCGCGATGACCGGGCCGCCTGCGCCATAGCCGCGCCGCACGATGAGGTTGGTGATGGACTCCAGGCCCTGTTCCTTGCAGGCCTCGGAGGGAATGGCGATTTTTTCGGCCGTCATGCCGAAGTTGGCCAGCAGTTGCGCGGTGCGCTCGGCATGCGGGGCGTTGTTGCCCGGCGGGGTGTCGGTGGGCACGCGCACCAGTTCCTGCAGCATGCGGGTCTGTTCGTCGAAGTGGGTATCGACCCAATGGTCGAGGGCGGCGTAGGTCGTTGAGTCGCGAGTGGCGTCGGTCATGATTGGGCGAAGTCGTCGAGTAGATGTTGGAAGGCGGCGCAGGCGAGGTCGAGATCGTCGGCCGTGCTGGATTCCAGCGGGTTGTGGCTGATGCCGGCGTTTTCGCCGCGCACGAACAGCATGGCCTGCGGCATGACGGTGTGCAGCATCATCGCGTCGTGCCCGGCCCCGCTGGGCAGGTGGTGCAGCGGCAGGCCGAGTGCGGCGACTGCGCGCTCCCAGCGTTGTTGCAGCACGGGGTCGCTGGTGGCGGCCTGCTCGCGCATGGTTTGTTCGAGGGTGAAGCGCAGCTTGCGGCGGGCGCAAATGGCGGCCAGCTCGGTGCGGGTGTCGGCCAGTACGGCGTCGCGCTGGGCATTGTTGGGCGCGCGGATGTCGATGCTGAAGCGGCAGCGGCCGGGCACCACATTGATCGACCCGCCAGGTACTTCAAGCAGTCCGACGGTGCCGACGCTGTCGCCATCGGCGGCGGCGCGGCGCTCAAGAAACAGCGCCAGTTCGGCGGCGGCGCAGGCGGCGTCGCGCCGCGCGTTCATTGGCGTGGCGCCGGCGTGGCTGGCCATGCCGATGATCTCGCCGACGCAGCGCACGCTGGCGTTGATCGAGGTGACGATGCCCAGCGGCACGTCCAGCGCGTTCAGCACCGGGCCTTGTTCGATGTGCACTTCGACGAAGCCGAGGTAACGCGCCGGGTCGCGGCGCAGCGCCGCAATGGCGGGCAAGTCTGCGGGTAGTCCGGCGTGTCGCATGGCGTCGCGCATGGAGATGCCGTCGCGGTCTTGCTGGTCGAGCCAGGCCGGGTTGAAAGCGCCGGTGAGCGCGCCCGATCCGAGGAAGGTGGCCTTGTAGCGCTGTCCTTCCTCTTCGGCGAAGGCCACGACTTCGAGGCCGAAGGGCAGTCGCCGACCCGCGCGGTGCATGGCGCGCACGCAGGCCATGGGAATGAAGTGGCCGATGCGGCCGTCGTACTTGCCCGCGTTGCGCACAGTGTCGTAATGGCTGCCGGTGAGCAGGCGCGGGGCTGCGGGATCGCCGCCCTGGTAGACGCCGACCACATTGCCCACGGCGTCGATGTTCACCGTGTCGAAGCCGCATTCGCGCATGGTGGCGGCAATTTCGGCGGCCGCAGCGCGGTGCGCGTCGGTGAGGTAGGTGGTGGTGAGTTCGTCGCGTTCTTTCCACGCCGGTTCGCTGTGCGTGGCGAGGTGTTCGCACCAGTCCCACACGCGGTTGCCTTGTTCCGGCACGAAGCCGAATTTGTCGTTCAGCCGCAGTTCGGCAATGCGGTGGATCTGGCGCAGGGCCTCGGCAAACTCGAAGTCCGGCGGGTTGTCGATGCGGCGTTCCAGCGTGGCGATGATCTGCGCCCGGCTCAGCCCGGCGCCGCGCGGCCCGCGCACCGCGAGGATGAAGGGCCAGCCAAAGCGCGCGGTGTACTCGGCGTTGAGCGCGTTGATGCGGTCGAACTCTTCGGGGGTGCAGTGCGCCAGCCCGGCGCGCGATTGCTCCTGCGTGGACTCCGCCGTGAGCTGGCCCGCCACGGCCGCCTTGCCCGCCAACTCCGGGTGGGCGCGAATCAGGCCGAGCTGTTCATCGCGGCTGGCCTGGCGCACTGTCTGCACCAGCGCCGCCTTGAGCGCGGCCAGAGTGGGAAACGGGCTGGAAAACGGGCGGGCCGCCCAGGTGCGCGCGGCGATCCAGGGCGAGTGTTCATAAACGCCGTCGAGCAGATCGGTGAAAGCGGGCGCCGACGCGGCATTGAGTTCAGCCAGAGTAGGCATGATCACTCCCAGACAAAAGCGGTGGCCGCATCGAAGGGATGCTCGGCGCGCCAGTGGTGTGCAATGTCGATGCGGCGCGCGATCCACACCCGGTCGTGGCGCTGCACATGGTCGAGAAAGCGCTGCAACGCACGGATGCGGCCGGGCCTGCCGAGCAGGCGCGCGTGCATGCCGATGCTGAGCATCTTCGGCCGGTCTTCCCCTTCGGCGTAGAGTGCGTCGAAGCTGTCGCGCAGGTAGATGTAGAAGTCTTCGGCCTGCGCAAAACCCTGGGGCAGAGCGAAGCGCATGTCGTTGCTGTCGAGCGTGTAGGGCACGACCAGATGGGGCGCAAGGCTGCCGTCGGTCTTGCGCACTTGCAGCCAGAAGGGCAGGTCGTCGCCGTAATAGTCGCTGTCGTAGGCGAAGCCGCCGAAGTCGGCCACCAGGCGGCGGGTATTGGGGCTGTCGCGGCCGGTATACCAGCCCAGCGGACGCACGCCGCAGACGGCTTCGATCGCCTCCACGCCAAGCCGCATGTGCTCGCGCTCGGTGGCTTCGTCGAGGTTTTGATAGTGAATCCAGCGCCAGCCGTGACAGGCGATTTCATGGCCGAGTTCCACGCAGGCGCAGGCCAGATCGGGCGTGCGCTGCAAGGCCATGCCCACGCCGAAGACAGTGAGCGGCAGGCCGCGCTGTTCAAACTCGCGCAGGATGCGCCACACCCCCGCGCGCGAGCCGTAGTCATAAATGCTCTCCATGCTCAGGTGCCGCGCCGGGAAGGACGGCGGATTGAACAGTTCGGAGAGGAACTGTTCGCTGCCGACGTCGCCATGCAGCACACAGCTCTCGCCGCCTTCCTCGATGTTGAGCACGAACTGCAGCGCCACGCGGGCCCCGTTCGGCCAGTGCGGATGCGGCGGGTTGCGGCCGTAGCCGACGAGGTCGCGGGGGTAAGGGCGTGTCATGATCCTGGAGAGGTCAGGCTGCGTCGGGACGGAGCGCCAGGGCGAGATCGGCGTTGCTGGTTCTCGGGTGATAGAGCAGACTGCTTTCGGTGGCCAGCAGATGGGCCTCCATCAAGGCCTTGGCCTGGGCGACGTCGCGCGCTTCCAGGGCCTTGAGGATGTCCACATGCTCGTCGGAGGAATACTGCGCAGCGCGCGACGATTGATACATCAGGGTGATCAGGGCGCAGCGCGAGATCAGCTCCGAGAGAATCTGCGCCAGCACATGATTGCCGGTGCGCTGGGCCATCAGCACATGAAAGTCGCCGAGCAGGCGGGTGCGGCCGGTCACGTCCACGCGGCCGACGACAGCCTGTTCCTGCTTGAGGTGAGCGCGCAGGGCGCGGAAATCCGCTGGCGTGGCGCGGTCGCAAAACACCTCCACCAGATGCTGCTCTAGCATCCGGCGTACCGCGAACACCTGCTGCGCTTCCTCCACCGAGGGCTGCGCCACAAAGGCGCCGCGCGCGGGCTCCAGCGTGACCAGGTGATCGCGTGCCAACTGAAACAAGGCCTGCCGCACGATGGTGCGCGAGACGCCATAGATCGCCGCGATCTTCTGCTCGGTGAGCTTGGCGCCGGGCGCCAGGCGGTGTTCGATGATGGCCGCGGTGATGGCCGCGACGATGGTCTGCGTCGAGTCGGCCAGCGGGCTTTCGGCAGCCGCCACCGCACTCACCGCCGCCCCTGCAGAAGTTCGAGCCTTCGAGGTTTTTTTGCGGCTTGTCGTCATGGTCTCACTCCTTGCGATGTTTTCCGGCACGGTGCTTGCTTTCTCCAGGGCGTGTCCACTTGCATTGTTGTGATTCTGCTTGACTTGCAATAGCATACAACCCAGATTCATATTGTATGCAAGAAAGTGGGCCGAAATCGACGAATGGATCGATGATCACAATGGGCGCCTTGACCACACACATTCTCGACACCGCGCATGGACGGCCGGCCGCTGCCGTGCAAATTGATCTGTACGCCGAGCAAGGCGCAGAGTGGGTGCTGTTGCGCTCCGTGCAGACCAATGTCGACGGTCGTTGCGATCGGCCGCTGTTGCAAGGCGTCGATCTGCAGCCCGGAAGATACCGGCTGGTGTTCCAGATCGGGGCCTATTTCAGGGCGCTGGGAATGACCTTGCCGCAGCCGCCTTTTCTCGATCAGATTCCCCTGGAGTTCGGCGTGGCCGATGCGCAGCAGCACTATCACGTGCCCTTGCTGGTGTCGCCCTGGAGTTATTCGACTTATCGCGGCAGTTGATACAGCTTGCCGCTTGAACCAGGATCGCCGCAGCGCGGTGCGCCATTGCAGATGGCACGCGATCCGACTGACTTTCGCAGGGCCTGCCGTGGCGGAAGTCGCCTTCATATGACCTTTTAGGAGACGTCATGATGAGCGACTTGATGACCACCATCCTGCCCTACGCCATGAACTGGGCCGATCTGCTGCTGCGCTGGCTGCACGTCATCGTGGCGATTGCCTGGATTGGTTCTTCGTTTTATTTCGTCTGGCTCGACAACAGCCTGGAGAAGCCCACCGACCCGGAGTTGAAGGCCAGGGGAGTGGATGGGGAACTGTGGGCGGTGCATGGCGGGGGCTTCTACAACCCGCAGAAATACATGGTTGCGCCGAAGAACCTGCCGCAGCATCTGCACTGGTTTTATTGGGAGAGCTATTCCACCTGGCTGTCGGGGTTTGCCCTGCTGTGCGTGCTGTACTTCTATCACGCCGACATTTTCATCGTCGATCCGCGGGTGTTTGCCTGGAGTTCGCCGGGGTACGCGGTGGCGGCCATGCTGGGCTTTCTCGTCGTCGGCTGGTTGGTCTATGACGGCATCTGCCGGGTGTTCGGTCAGTGCAAAAATGGCGACCTCACCGTGGGCATTCTGGTCGCGGTGTATGTGGTCATTGCGGCCTGGCTGGCCTGCCATTTGTTTGCCGGGCGGGCGGCGTTTCTGATCATCGGCGCCATGCTCGGCTCCTCGATGAGTGCCAATGTGTTTTTCTGGATCATCCCCGGTCAGCGCCGGGTGGTGGCGGCCATGCGCGCCGGGCAGACGCCCGACCCGATGGATGGCAAGCGCGGCAAGCAGCGCAGCGTGCACAACACCTACTTCACCCTGCCGGTGCTGTTCGCCATGCTGTCCAACCACTACAGCTTCGTGTATGACGCGCCGAACAACTGGCTGGTGCTGGTGCTGATGATGCTGGCCGGCGCGCTCATCCGCCAGTTCTTCGTGCTTAAACACAAAGGCGCCTGGAAGTGGCCATACTGGATCGTGGGTGGCGGCCTCATTCTGGCCGTGGCCGTAGCGCTCGCGCCCAAGCCGCAGCCCTCGTTGGCAAACGCGAAACCGATCACGTTCGCGCAGGTGCAGCACATCGTGCAGGAGCGCTGCCTGTTGTGCCACTCCGGTGCAGCGGCCAGCAAAGGGGTGCGTCTGGATTCGGCGCCGGACATCGTCAGCCACGCGCAGGCGATTTATCAGCAGGTGGTGGTGCTCAAGGCCATGCCGCTGAACAACGCTACGCAGATGACCGATCTGGAGCGCGCCGAAATCGGGCAGTGGATCAAAGACGGCGCCAAGTCCTGACCGCTGGATGCTCATGGGACATACGCCCCGGCCAGGAGCCTGTCTGACTTGGCAAGCCTGCGAGGCAAAAAGGCAGTGCGCAGCGCTCTTGCCAGACCGGTCTGTTATGGTTCCCAGCCGATCTATCCATGACGTGAAACCCGCATGCCCCTTCTCGTTCTCGACGTTGGCAATACCCGGCTGAAATGGGGTCTGTATGCGCGAGCGCAACCCAACGCGGAGTTGCTCTCCGGCGGGGCCATGCTGCTGGAAGAGGTCGATCAACTCAGCCGCGTGCTGACCAAGCAACCTCGCGCGGATCGGGTCATCGGCTGTGCCGTCGCCGGCGCCGTCGTCACCGCACGGGTGTGCGCCGAGATCGATGCGCTTGGACTGCGCTGCAACTGGATCAGCGCGCAGGCCGAACAATGCGGCGTGCGCAACAGTTATGCGACGCCCTCGCTGTTGGGAGCTGATCGCTGGGCGGCGCAACTCGGTGCGCGACAGCGCGTGCCCGACCAGGCGGCGATGGTCATCAGCGTCGGCACCGCCGTCACGGTGGACTGCATCAGTCGCGAAGGGGTGTTCATCGGCGGCATCATCCTGCCCGGTTTTGGCTTGATGCTCAAAGCGCTGGAGATGGGCACAGCCGGGTTGCGCGTGCCGGAAGGCGAAATCAGCGACTTTCCGACCAACACCAGTGACGCGCTGATGACCGGCGGCGCGCTCGCCATCTCAGGCGCGGCGCGGCAGATGCATGCGCGTCTGCAGGCGCGCGCGCAGGGCGATGTGACGGTGTTGCTCACCGGCGGCGCTGCGCCCAAGCTGCACGATGCCCTGGGGCTGCCGTATCGGTATGTCGAACACCTGGTGTTCGAGGGTCTGTTGTGCATCGCGGCGCAGCAGTCGCAGTCACATCAGAGCACGTAGCGCGACAGGTCTTCGTCGCGGGCGATGTCGCCCAGACGTTCGTTGACCATCGCCGCATCGACTTTCACGGTGCTGTGCTGCGCACCGTCGGCGTGAAACGACACCTCTTCGAGCAGCCGCTCCATCACCGTGTGCAGCCGCCGCGCGCCGATGTTTTCGGTCTTTTCGTTCACCTGAAAGGCCACTTCTGCCATGCGGCGAATACCGTCGGCGGTGAAATCGAGCTGCACGCCGTCGGTGGCGAGCAGCGCCGCATACTGCTTGGTGAGGCTGGCGTCGGTGCTGGTGAGAATGGCCTCGAAATCGGCAACCGAGAGCGACTCCAGTTCCACCCGAATGGGGAAGCGTCCCTGCAGCTCGGGAATCAGGTCAGAAGGCTTGGAGACGTGAAACGCGCCGCTGGCGATGAACAGAATGTGGTCGGTGCGCACCATGCCGTATTTGGTGCTGACCGTCGTGCCTTCCACCAGCGGCAGCAGGTCGCGCTGCACGCCCTGGCGGGAGACGTCGGCGCCCTGGGTGTCGCTGCGCGAAGCGACCTTGTCGATCTCGTCAAGGAACACGATGCCGTTCTGCTCCACCGCGCGCAGCGCGCCGGCCTTGATCTCGTCCTCATTGACCAGTTTGGCGGCTTCTTCGTCGATCAGCAGCTTCTGCGCTTCGCGCACCGTGACCTTGCGCGTCTTGCTGCGCGTTTGCCCCATATTGGCGAACATGGAGCGGATCTGCTCGGTCATGTCCTCCATGCCGGGCGGGCCCATGATGTCCACGCTGGCTGGGTGTACCGCAAGGTCGATCTCGATTTCCTTGTCGTCGAGCTGGCCTTCGCGCAGGCGCTTGCGCAGCATTTGCCGGGTCGGATTGGTCTCGGTGACGGACGCAGTGTGACCGCTGGAATCTGCTGGCGCGGGCAGCAGCACGTCGAGGATGCGGTCTTCCGCGCGGTCTTCGGCGCGGGCGCGTTGCTGGCGCATGGCGGTCTCGCGCGCCAGCTTCACGGCAGCCTCCATCAGGTCGCGGATGATGGTGTCCACATCGCGCCCGACGTAACCCACTTCGGTGAACTTGGTGGCCTCGATTTTGATGAACGGCGCGTCGGCCAGCTTGGCCAGACGGCGCGCAATCTCGGTCTTGCCCACGCCGGTCGGGCCGATCATCAGAATGTTCTTTGGGGTGATTTCGTGCCGCAGCGGCTCGGCGACCTGCTGACGGCGCCAGCGGTTGCGCAGGGCGATGGCCACCGCCTGCTTGGCCTTGGCCTGGCCGATGACAAAACGGTCGAGCTCGGAGACGATCTCACGGGGAGTCATGTTCATGGTTTTACTCACCCAGTGTTTCGATGGTGTGCGACTGGTTGGTGTAGATGCAGATGTCGCCCGCAATCTTCAGCGATTGGGCGACGATCTCGCGCGGGCTCAGCGCGGTGTGTTCCAGCAAGGCTCGGGCGGCCGACTGCGCATACGCGCCTCCTGAGCCGATGGCGACGATGCCGTATTCGGGTTCGAGCACATCGCCATTGCCGGTGATGATGAGCGAGTGCTCGGCATCGGCCACCGAGAGCATGGCTTCCAGGCGGCGCAGCATGCGGTCGGTGCGCCAGTCTTTGGCCAGTTCGACCGCGCTGCGCATCAACTGCCCCTGGTGCTTTTCCAGCTTGGCCTCGAAGCGCTCGAACAGGGTGAAGGCATCGGCCGTTCCCCCGGCGAAGCCAGCCAGAATCTGGTTGTTGTAGAGCCTGCGCACCTTGCGCGCAGTGGACTTGACGATGATGTTGCCGAGCGTCACCTGACCGTCGCCGCCCAGGGCGACGGTGGCGCCGCGGCGCACGCTGAGGATGGTGGTGCCGTGATATTGATCCATGCCGGGATGTAAGGGTGGGAGTAGAAAACTCAAGAGGCGGCAGCCCGGCAGTGCAACAGCCGCTTTGCCGCGGCTGGACGGTTCCGAGCAGAACCTTAGTCGCGACGCAGCTGAATGAGGGCGTGCTCGTGCAGGCCGAGAATGTTGAACAGACCGGCGATCAGCCGGTGTACGCCAGTGAACTGCAGGGTCTTGCCCTGATCGTGTTGCATCATGGCCCAGTTGAGCAGGGCGCCTGCGCTCGAAAAATCGATACGGCGCAACTGACGCAGGGAAATGTTCAACTGTTCATGCGCTTTGGCCGCCTGCTCCAGCGGGTTCAGAAAGTCGCTTGAACTGCCGAGAATCTCGCCGCTGAGATGCAACTGCGCTGAACGCGAGCCGCCATTGCCCAACACGGAATTCGGGCTGACCCCGGAGCCCTGAAATTCAGCCGGGCCGGTGGATGCCTCAGGCGCTGCGCTGCCGTCCACGCCGACGAGCTCGACTCTGGCGCGGCTGGCCTCCCAGGTGGGGGGCGAGATTTCGTAGGTCACGCAGTAGTCGAGCGCGATGGCGTCGAAATCGTCCCGCTGGTTGACCAAGCGCAGCAACTCCAGACGCAAGGCCCACCACTGCGGATCGGCCTCGCGCTGCATGGCGGGCGCCTGCGCCTGGCAAAGGGACAGCAGCGCATTCGCGCCGTGCAGGGTGACGGTGCAGGCGGTGTTGTTGATCGTTTTCAGCGACTCCACCAGCGTGGGCAAGGCGGTAGGCGTTAGGGTGCGCACCTCCTCGAAGCTCAATTCAAGGGCCGACGGCGCATTGAGCAGCAGCTTGCGCAAACGCTCGGTCTGGACGGCATCGACCGTTGCAGAAAATATCAGGGACGGTTTGAAATTGTTTGGCGCGGGCGCGGCCGCCGCAGCGGGCGCGGGCAGGCCGTCTTCGGCCATCGGCGCCGAGGTCTGGAAGCGGCTGACGAAATCGGCCACCAGGGCTTCGAACTTGTCGATCTGACCCGAAGCGCGGAACAGGTCAAACAGCGCCAGCCAGAGCTCTTTCTCTGAACCTAGATCCTGCGAGTTGGAAATGGCGTCGCGCAAGGCCGACTCGGCGGCGACATCATCGCCGTTGGCGAAGTCCATCACCGCCTGATCGAACAGGGGATTGGAGCTCAAAGCCTCGTGCACTTCCACGGCAAAGTAGGCGCTGGGCATGAAGTCATTGCTCGATCGCAGCCAACTGTCGCCCGAGGGCGCCGAGGTATGCGGCGGCAGAGCGTCGGCGCTCAGGCGGGTGGCCGCTGCCAGCGTGGGCTGCTCGTCGAACGGCAGGGCAGCCGGTTGCGACTTGCGCACATGCGTTGGCGGAACGCTGGGTACGAAGGGGACGGTTGGGGCGTAGCCAACAGGCGGTTGTGTTGCTTGTTCACCCGGCGCCGTGGTCGGGCCGGACTGCGACGGCACACCGGTTGTGGGTTGAGTCGTCAGACCGCCCGGCTTGGTGATCAGTGTGGTATCGGCATAGGCCGTGTCGACCTTGAAGTGCATCGGTCCAGTCGTCTGCGACTCGGGCGACAGCGTTCCCGCCGTCAGGGATGGAGGCGCGAAGGTGAGAGGCGGTTTAGTCTGCGATGGCTGGTGGCTTTGGGGGGGCAGACTCTGGGGATGAGATCGGGCCGCGGGCGCAGGCATCTGCCGCGTGACCGGCCCGCGACTGCGGGTCGCGGGAGCGGCGTGATCGCCCGCCATAGATTTCTCGATCTCGTTGATTTTTCGCAGGGTTTCGTCCCGGTCGTGTACCGGGGCGGGCTGGGACGTCAGATCGGGAACATTGGTCTGCAGGCTGTCATCCATGCCCAGATCGGTGGCCTCGCGTCTGCGAAGCTTGCGCAGGCCGTCGAGTTCGCGTTTGCGGATGAAATCGTCCTGACGCTTCTGGTCCTCGCGCGCCTTGATCCGGGCGAGGTTCTCATGCTCTTGAAGGGCCTGTTCGTCGGTCAGCGACCAGTCGCGCGTCGGGTTCTTGACGAAAGAACCCACTCGCTTCCAGAAACCACCTGAATCAGAACGGCTCATGCCTGAGTTGCCCGGAAATCGCGCCTGCCGCAGGGAGGCGGCAGATCATCAATCAATCAATCGTTGAACATTTTCTGCTTGATCTCGCGGCGCTGCTGCGCTTCGAGCGACAGGGTGGCCGTCGGCCGGGCCAGCAGACGGCCGATGCCGATGGGCTCGCCTGTTTCTTCGCACCAGCCATATTCGCCGCTTTCGATGCGCTGCAGCGATTGGTCAATTTTTTTCAGCAGCTTGCGCTCACGGTCGCGGGTGCGCAACTCCAGCGCATGCTCTTCTTCGATGGTGGCGCGATCAGCCGGATCGGGGACCAGCAGCGTGTCTTCGCGCAGATGCTCGGTAGTTTCGCCCGCGCTCTTGATCAGATCGTCGCGCATGGTGCTGAGCAGACGCTTGAAGTAGTCGAGCTGGACTTCGTTCATGTATTCGGCCTCGGGCATGGCCAGCAGTTCTTGCTCGGTCAGTTCGGAGGCAGACTTGTGCTTCCAGGCATTGGCAAGCTTGGGATCGGCTTTTCTGGGGGGGGATTCGATGGTTGTGCTGCTCATGGAACTTCTGTCGAGTCGGATAGGTTCCGGCGACCCCATGGCCGCCGACAAGGGTTTTGAGGCGTGGAGTTTACTCACGCCAGACGAAGATGAGCGCCGAAGCGCCGGGGAAGCGGTGACTTTTTTGGCCGACGCGGCAGAGACGACCGGCACGGTTTGCGCTGCTGCAGCCTTGGCGGCCGACTTGACGGGCGCAGCTTTGTCGGGCACTACTGGCGCCGCCTGAACGACTGGCGCGGCCTTGGTCTTGGCTGCAACTGGTTTGACTGCGGGTTTTTTGTCTGCCGCCTCAGGCTTGCTCTTGCCTGCGGCGGCGACCGCTTTTTGAGACGACTTGACCACGAAAATCCTCCCGAACTTTCCCATCCGACGGCCCATCGCCGCCTGATTTGCTGCATGGCCGGGCACGGACGAAGTGAATTTGTCGTGCACTGACCGAGCGCTGATTTGAGCGTGGGGAGCCGCCCTGAATTGGATAATGCCCCCGGATTTTCCCCGCTCTAGGCATCATGCCTTTGCTTTTCCGGGACTCAGATCATCAACCCAACTGTCCCTCGATTTCACCATGGCCGCGTTTTGTCGTGCGAGCTGTCATTCTGGTTAGCCATTTTCTGGTTAGCCGTTCCCTAGCCACTACCTGGCTGGCCACTGCCAAAACTGGCCGATTCTATTCATTTCGGGTGGCAAGGCAAATGCATCATCCGATCAGGCATTGCTGCAGGCCTTTTTCGAGGATGTCACGCGGCAGATCGATGCCGATGAAAACCATCTTGCTCTGCCGCTGTTCCTGCGCGCCCCAGGGCGCGGCGAGATCGCTGCCCATGAGCTGGTGCACGCCCTGGAACACCACTTTGCGGTCGATGCCCTGCATGTTCAGCACGCCCTTGTAGCGCAGCATGCGCGGGCCGTAGACCTGCACGATGGCGCCGAGAAAGTCTTCGAGCTTGGCGGGGTCGAAGGGTTTGTCGGCGCGGTAGACGAAGGATTTCACGTCATCGTCGTGGTGATGGTGGTGCGGGTGATTGCAGTGTTCGCCATGTTCGTGATCATGGTCATGGTGGGCATGATCGTGGTGGTCGTGATGATCGTCATCGTCGGCCTTGAGGAAATCGGGGTCGATGTCGAGCTTGGCGTTGAGGTTGAAGCCCTTGAGGTCGAGCACCTGCGACAGCGGCGCCTCGCCGAAATGCACCACGCTTTGCTTGGCGCGCGGATTCATATGGGCGAGCCGATGCTGCAGGTCGGCGAGTTCTTCGGTGCTGACCAGATCGGCCTTGCTGATGAAAATCTGGTCGGCGAAACCCACCTGACGGCGCGCTTCCTGCCGGGTGTCGAGCTGCTGGTTGGCGTGCTTGGCGTCGACCAGGGTGAGGATGGCGTCGAGCATGTACTGGCTGGCGACCTCGTCGTCCATGAAAAAGGTCTGCGCCACCGGGCCAGGGTCGGCGATGCCGGTGGTCTCGATGACCACGCGGTCGAACACCAGTTCGCCCTTGCGACGTCTGGCGGCTAGATCGGCCAGGGTGGCGCGCAGGTCGTCGCGAATGGTGCAGCAGATGCAGCCATTCGACATCTGCACGATCTGCTCGCCCGCCTCCTGCACCAGGATGTCGCTGTCGATGTTCTCTTCGCCGAATTCGTTTTCGATCACGGCAATCTTGGAGCCATGCGCTTCGTGCAGCACGCGCTTGAGCAGGGTGGTTTTGCCGCTGCCGAGAAAACCGGTGACGATGGTGGCGGGAATGAGGGAGGCCATGGTGGGATTCCTTGAAAGAAGCAACGCCCGTCCAGATCGGGGCGGTCAACGAAAAATCAACCGGAAGTTCAACTGCGGCGCAGCAGCAGCCCCTTGAGATACTCGCCTTCGGGGAAATGCAGGCTCAAGGGGTGGTCGAGCCCGGCGCCGGTGCGGGCGGCGATCTGCGCGTCTGCGTCCGCGTCGAGGGCGGCGCCCGCGACGATTTTCTGGAACAGCTCGGCGCTGACGCCGCCCGAGCACGAAAAGGTGAACAGCCAGCCGCCCGGCGGCAGCAGATGGAAGGCCAGGCGGTTGATGTCTTTGTAGGCGCGCGCCGCGCGTTCGACTTGTTGCGGGCTGGCGGCGAATTTGGGTGGATCGAGCACGATGGCGTCGAACTGCGCGCCTTCTTCGCGCAGGCGGCGCAGCGTGGCGTTGACGTCGGCGTCGATGAATTGCGCTCGCCCCGGATCGAAGCCATTGAGCGCGACATGCTCGGCCGCAAGCGCCAGCGCGGGCGCGGAAGAATCGACCGACACCACCTGCTGCGCCCCGCCGGCCAGGGCGGCCAGCGAGAAGCCGCCGGTGTAGCTGAAGCAGTTGAGCACGCGCTGCAGGCCGTGCGCGCGCACCGTGTCGGCGAAGCGGGCGCGGGCGTCGCGCTGATCGAGGTAGAAGCCGGTCTTGTGGCCGGTGGCGACATCGACCCGCAGCCGCAGCCCGTTTTCACGGATCTCGACCTGTGTTTGCCCTTCGCCCAGCAGCCAGCCTGTGGCTGCGGGCAGGCCTTCGCGTTCGCGCAGCGCGGCGTCCGAGCGTTCGTAAACGCGGGTTTCGGGCATGAGGGTGTGCAGGGCGCTGACGATCACGGATTTCCAGCGCTCAATCCCCGCGCTGCCCGCTTGCAGCACCACGATGTCGGCGTAGCGATCGACGATGCAGCCGGGCAGTCCGTCGCTCTCGCCGTGGACCAGGCGGCAGGCGGTGAGATCCAGTCCGAGTGCCTGGCGGCGCACGATGGCCGCGCGCAACTGCTCGGTGAAAAAGGCGGCGTCGATGCGTTGCGTGGCCTCGAAGCTCCAGACCCGCAGACGGATTTGCGAAGCGGGGCTGAACGCGGCCCAGGCGAGAAACTGGCCGTCGTGCGATTCCACGCGGACGGTTTCTCCGCTGTCGGCGCTGCCCTTGGCGATCGAGCTGGCGAACACCCAGGGGTGGCGGCGCAGCAAGGAGCGTTCCTTGCCCGGATGAAGGCGAATGGTTTTCATGGAGGGCCTTAGGGTTTTTTGCGCGCCCGCGGATGGGCGGCGTCGTAGACCTTGGCCAAATGTTGGAAGTCCAGGCGGGTGTAGACCTGTGTGGTGGCAATGCTGGAGTGACCGAGCAATTCTTGCACCGCGCGCAAATCGCCGCTGGACTGCAGCACATGCGAGGCGAAGGAGTGGCGCAGCATGTGCGGATGCACGCGGGCATCGAGCCCGGCGGCGCGGGCGTGCTCGCGCAGCTCCAGCCAGACTCGCTGCGGCGTGAGGCGCGCGCCGCGTGCGCCGAGAAACAGCGCGACCTGCGCGTCGGCGTCGGCATCGGGGCGAAGCAGGGCGGGGCGTTGCTCCAGCCATTGCCGCAGCGCCAGCAGGGCGGGACGGCCGATGGGCACGCTGCGCCGCTTGTCGCCCTTGCCGGTGACGATGGCTTCGGCGGCGTCCCAGTCGATCCAGCCGCGCGCGGTCTTGCTGGCGCGCACGTCCAGCCCGGTGAGCTCGGACACGCGCAGCCCGCAGGAATAAAGCAGTTCGGCGATGGCATGCGCCCGCGCGCTGCGGGTGGCGAAGGGTTCGGCCTGGTGCGGGCGTCGGCGCGGTTGCGATTCGGGCGCGGATTCTTGCGGGGTGTAAGCGGCCAGCGCCACGGCCTGATCGACCGAAAGCGCCTTGGGCAGCGGCTTGGCGGCCTTGGGCGCACGCACGTCCTGCACCGGGTTGGCGGCGACGAAGCCGAGCCGCCCCATCCACCGGAAAAAGCTGCGCCAGGCCGACAGCCGCGCCGCGATGGCGCGCGGACTCATGCCGCCGGCGTGAAGCTGCGCGGCCCAGCGGCGGATGTGCAGCGACTCGATTGGCGCCGCGCCCAGCGTTTCGGCGCGCTGCAGCAGGTCATCGAGGTCGCGCCGATAGTTGATCAACGTACCGTCGGCCAGACGGCGTTCGGTTTGCGCATGCGCGAGATAGTCCGCCGCCAATTGGCGCAAGGGCGGGCTATTGTGTGAGCTGCAGGGCAGGAGTGAGCCGGGCGCGGCCATATTGGTGAACTGCGTGGCAAACAGCAGGGCGGAGAACGGTTTGGGCGGGCTCAGCGCGCGAGCAGGCCGACGAGCGCGGCGCTGGCCAGCTGGCTGATGAGGTTGAGGAAATCAGTGCCCATATCGGCGGTGAAGCGCTGGCTGTCGGGGGAAGCCAGCACCAGCAGCCCCATGCACATGCTGGTGTGCGGGTTTTGCAGCGGAATGAGCGCGAGCGATTGCGCCATCTGCGCGTCCGGCAGCCAGTGCGCGGCCTCGAAGCCGGGGTTGGGGCCGACGAAGGGCGCGGCCAGGCTGGCGGCGAAGGTCTTGGCGTCTTCGCTCGCGCCGGTGGCGAAATCGAGCGCGGCGAACTCTTCGCGCACTGGCCAGAGCTTGAGCGCGGTCATGGGCAGGTCGAAGGCGGACTTGAGGGTGTCCTGCAGGGTTTGCGGCAACTGCTCCGGTGCGCCCTGTTGCGCCAGCATGACATCGCGGGCCCACAGCAGCAGCTTGCCGGCCAGGGTTTCGTTGTCCACCGCGTTGCGCATCATCGCGGCGAGGCGATGCTCCAGAGTGCGCATTTTGTCGCGCAGCATTTCCATCTGCCGTTCCTGCAGCGACACGGCGCGGTTGCCGTGCGGGCTGAGCAGTTGCACGGTGGTGAGCAGTTCGGCGTGGCGCTCGAAAAATTCGGGGTTGGCGGCGAGATAGGCGGCCAGATCGTGTTCGCTCAGTTCCATCGGGTGTTCTCCATCAGGGCAGATCGGGAAGGTCGATCGTGCCGTCAAAAACAAAAGCGGCGGGGCCGGTCATGCGCACGGGTCGCCCCATGCCCGCCCAGGATATGGTCAGCAGGCCGCCGCGGGTCTGCACATCGACGGCGCCCTGCAGCCAGCCGTGGCGCAGCCCGGCCACCACGGCGGCGCAGGCGCCAGTGCCGCAGGCCAGGGTTTCGCCCGCGCCGCGCTCCCAGACGCGCAGGCGGATGTGCTGGGCATCGACGATCTGCATGAAACCGGCGTTGACCCGGTTGGGGAAACGGGGGTGATGCTCGATCAGCGGGCCGTCGTGCAAGACGGGCGCGGCGTCCACGTCGGCCACGCGCTGCACGGCATGCGGATTGCCCATCGACAGCACGCTCACCCAGGCGGTGGCCCCTGCGAGGTCCAGAGGCCATTGCTCCCAGTCATCGACCGGCTGCGGCGTCAGGCCGTGGGCCTCGAAAGGCACGCGCGGCAGATCGAAAACCGGCGCGCCCATGTCCACGGTGACGCGGCCGTCGGCCTGCAGTTCGGGCTCGATGAGGCCGGAGAGCGTCTGCACCCGGATGCGTCTTTTGGCGGTCAGCCCCTTGCCATGCACATAGGCGACGAAGCAGCGCGCGCCGTTGCCGCATTGCTCCACCTCGCCGCCATCAGCGTTGAAAATGCGGTAGCGGAAGTCCACCTCGGCCGATGGCGCGGGCTCGACCAGCAGAATCTGGTCGGCGCCGACGCCAAAGTGCCGGTCGGCCAGCAGGCGCAACTGCGCCGCACTGAGCACGATGGGCGCGCGGGTGGCGTCGAGCACGACAAAGTCGTTGCCGGCGCCGTGCATTTTGGTGAATGCGACTTGCATGGGTCAGTAAAGAGAAGGCTCGCCTTCGGGGCGGTTCTTGAAGCGCTTGTGCACCCAATGGTATTGCGCGGGCATGGTGCGCACCTGGTCTTCGATGAAACGGTTCATGCGCCGCAGATCGGCGTCGATGTCGGCGGGCTTGCCCCGGGCGTCCAGCGCGGGAAAATCGGCCCAGGCGGGATGCACGGTGATGGCGTAGCCGCGCGCGCCGGGCAGGATGCGGGTGACCACGGCGTAAACCCGGGCGTCGGCGGAAGCCGCCAGCCGCGGGGCGACGTCGAGGGTGGCAGCGGGAACGCCGAAAAAGTCGATGAAGCGCGAGCTGCGCAGGCCGAAGTCCATATCGGGCAGGGTGTAGAACGGCACCCCGGCTTTGAGTTGCCGCAGCATGGCTGCCGCGCCGTCGTGCCGCGAGACGATGGCGGCGGTGTGAAAGCGGCTGCGCCGCGCCACCACCCAGTCGTCGAGCACCTTGTTCTTCTGCGGGGTGTACATGCCCGACACCGGGCGCGGCGCCACCAGGCTGAGCGCCGTCCATCCGGCGTCCAGCCCCTCGAAGTGAAAACCCAGCAGCAGGGTGTTGCGGCTGCCGTCCAGCGCTTCCTCCACCGGGCCTTCGAGATGCAGCAGGCGCTGCAGGCGCTTCGGGCTGGCGTACCAGAGCACGCCGCGTTCGAGAAACGCCCGTGCGACGAAGACAAAATGCTGCCGCGCCACGGCGCGCTGCTGCTCAGCCGTCCAGTCGGGAAAGCACAGTTGCAGATTGCGCAGGGTGATGCGCCGACGCGAGCGGGCCAGCGGCCACAGCAGCCAGCCCACCGCCGTGCCCAGCGCAGCGAGCATGGGATAGGGCAGCAGATGCAGCAGCCAGACGAGGCCGATGCTCAGACGGGCGAACAGCGACTTCATGACGCGCTTTCCTCGGCAAGACTTGGCGCGGGGGGCGGCGGTGCGCCCGAGGGGATTTTGTAGCGGTTGTAGGCCCAGAGATATTGCTCGGGACAGCGCCGGATCAGGCCTTCCAGCGCTCGATTGATCTGCGTGGCGGCGCGTTGCGGGTCGGCGTCCAGGGCTTCGGGAAACGGCTCCAGCGTCAGGGTGTAGCCGCGCCCGCCGGGCTGGCGCAGGGCCGAGGCCAGAATGATGCGGGCGTTGCCCAGTTGCACCAGGCGCGCAGGCAGCGTCATGGTGTAGGCCGGGCGGCCGAAAAAGTCGGCCCAGACGCCTTCGCCGCTGCCGGGCGCCTGATCGGGCAACAGACCGACGGACTCCCCCGCGCGCAGGGCGCGCAGCAATTGCCGCACCCCGGCGAGATTGGCCGGGGCGGTGGCCAGGTTGTGGCGCTGGCGCGAGGCCAGGGCCAGCGGCAGCAGCACGGCCTTGCGCGGCGGGCGGAACATCACCGTGATCGGGCTCCAGAGCGCGGCCGCCTGCGCCGAGATTTCAAAGCATCCCAGGTGCGGCGTGAGATACAGCACGCCCATGCCCTGGGCGCGAACGGCATCGACATGCTCCTTGCCGATCACCTGCATCCGGTGCACGGGCGCCGCAGCGCCGCGCCGGAACCAGACCACGGGCAACTCGCCGACCATGCGTCCGGCCTGCGCGGCCGCCTTGCGCGCAAGCCGCTCTGGCGCGTAGCCCGCCTGTTGCAGATGGGCGCGCAGTCGCTGGCGATACACGCCCGATGCGGCATAAACCAGCAGGCCGAGCGCCGCCCCGAGCGACTGGAGCAAGCCCAGCGGCAAGACAGACAGCCAGCGGAAGACGCGGAGCAGCACGATGAAGGATTTCCCTGAGGCGCAAAGGGCGTCATGTTACGAAGCGCCGCTGAACAAAGGGTGTGCATAGAATCCATGACATTGCCACCGAGTTAATGACAACTTGCGGGGTGGCAGGGGCAGGCGACCTTCGGGGCGGCTGCGCAGATGTCCGCTAAAGCGTCGCCGTGCAAGACCCAAACGGTGGCGTCGATCCAACCGTTCAAAGAAAGGGCCGTCATGGCAAACCAATTCCTGTTTACGTCCGAGTCTGTTTCCGAAGGTCATCCCGACAAGGTGGCCGATCAGATTTCCGACGCCATTCTCGACGCCAATCTGGCGCAAGACCCGGCCTCCCGCATTGCCGCCGAAACCCTGGCCAACACCGGCCTCATCGTGCTGGCGGGTGAAATCACCACGACGGCCGTGGTCGATTACATCCAGGTCGCGCGCGACACGCTCAAGCGCATCGGCTACGACGACGCCGATTTCGGCATCGACCACAAGAGCTGCGCCGTGCTCGTCGCCTACGACAAGCAAAGCCCCGACATCGCCCAGGGCGTGAACAAGGCGCACGACGACGAACTCGACATCGGCGCCGGCGACCAGGGGCTGATGTTCGGCTACGCCTGCGACGAAACCCCCGAGCTCATGCCCGCGCCGATCTATTACGCGCACCGCCTGGTCGAGCGCCAGAGCCAGTTGCGCCGTGACGGCCGTCTTCCCTGGCTGCGCCCGGATGCCAAGAGCCAGATCACCTTCCGCTACGAAAACGGCTATCCCGTGGCCATCGACACCGTGGTGCTGTCCACCCAGCACGCGCCCGACATCGCGCTGGCCGATCTGCGTGAAGCGGTCATCGAGCACATCATCAAACCCGTGCTGCCCGCGGAGTTCATGCGCGGCGAGGTGAAGTACCTCATCAATCCGACCGGCCGCTTCGTCGTCGGCGGCCCGCAGGGCGACTGCGGTCTCACGGGGCGCAAGATCATCGTCGATACCTACGGCGGTGCGGCCCCGCACGGCGGCGGCGCCTTCAGCGGCAAAGACCCGACCAAGGTCGACCGTTCGGCCGCCTACGCTGCGCGCCATGTGGCGAAGAACATTGTGGCCGCCGGGCTGGCCAAGAAATGCCTGGTGCAGATTTCCTACGCCATCGGCGTGGCGCAGCCCACCAGCATCATGGTGACGACGCAGGGCACCGGCGTGATCGACGACGCCAAGCTGGAACAACTGGTGCGCCGTCACTTCGATCTGCGTCCGCGCGGCATTATCGAAATGCTCGATCTGCGTCGCCCCATCTACTCCAAGACCGCCGCCTACGGCCACTTCGGCCGGGACGAACCCGAGTTCAGCTGGGAGGCAACCGACAAGGCCGCCAAGCTGCGCGACGACGCCGGGCTGGGCGCATTGCAGGCCGCCGCGATGGCGTAAAAGAGGGCGTGTCAGGGGCGGCGGTTCGGCGACGTCAAGCGCCAGCAAATCGGTCCGTCGCCTCGATCAGACGCGAGAGGATGCCCGGCTCGTTGTAGGCGTGCCCGGCGTCGGGCACGAGCTGAAAGTCGGCTTGCGGCCAGGCGCGGTGCAAGTCCCAGGCGCTGCGAACCGGGGTGCACACGTCGTACCGGCCCTGCACGATGACGCCGGGCGCCTCGGCCAGCTTGCCAGCGTCGCGGATCAACTGGCCTTGCTCCATCCAGCCTTCATGCACGAAGTAGTGGTTCTCGATGCGGGCGAAGGCCAGCGAAAACGCATCCTGCGCATGATGTGCGGCGTTGACCGCATCGGGCAGCAGACGGATGGTCTGCCCTTCCCACACGCTCCAGGCGCGGGCGCAGGCCAGTTGCGCCGCCGGGTCGTCGCCCGTCAGCCGTTTGCGATAGGCGCCGATCAGATCGCCGCGCTCCGCTTCGGGAATGGGCGCCAGAAAGCCCTCCCACAAATCAGGAAACAGCCACGACGCGCCTTCCTGATAGAACCACAGCAGCTCCTCACGCCGAAGGGTGAAGATGCCGCGCAGGATCAGCGCCGACACCCGCTCCGTGTGCGTCTGGGCATAGGCCAGGGCCAGGGTGCTGCCCCACGAGCCGCCGAACACCAGCCAGCGATCCACGCCCAGCAGGGTGCGCAGCCGCTCGATGTCGGCCACCAGATGCCAGGTGGTGTTGTTCTCCAGCGAGGCGTGCGGGGTCGATCGTCCGCAGCCGCGCTGGTCGAACAGCAGCACGCAGTAGCGCTGCGGGTCGAACAGGCGGCGATGATCCGGCGAACAGCCCGAGCCCGGTCCGCCGTGCAGAAAGACGGCAGGCTGACCTTGCGGATTGCCGCAGAGTTCCCAGTAGATCTGGTGGCCCTCGCCGGTGTCGAGCACGCCGGTTTTGAAGGGTTCGATGGGCGGGTAATAAGTGCGTAAGTTCATGGGAATGGCAGAATAGCGGGTCTCTTTTCCCTCCGCCCGAACCCACCCATGAGCCCCCCCCAGATCGGCGGCGTGACCGTCAACACGCAGGCCAATGTGTACTTCGACGGCAAATGCGTCAGCCACGGCATCACCCTGGCGGATGGCCGCAAGGCGTCCGTCGGCGTGATTCTGCCCGCCACACTCACCTTCAGCACCGGCGCGCCCGAAATCATGGAATGCGTGGCCGGGGCCTGCGAATACAAGCTGCCGGGCAGCGACGTCTGGGTGAAATCCGGCGTGGGCGAGCGTTTCAGCGTGCCGGGCAACACCCGCTTCGAGATTCGCGTGCCTGAAGGCGAAACCGCCTATCACTACATCTGCCATTTCGGCTAAATCGTGCTCAAACCCATGGCTACCATTCTTCAAAACCTGCCCGCCGGGCAAAAAGTCGGCATCGCCTTCTCCGGCGGCCTCGACACCTCCGCCGCCCTGCTGTGGATGAAAAAAAAGGGCGCCCAGCCCTACGCCTACACCGCCAACCTCGGCCAGCCCGACGAGAGCGACTACGACGACATTCCGCGCAAGGCCATGGGCTTCGGCGCTGAAAAAGCCCGCCTGATCGACTGCCGCGTGCAACTGGCGCACGAAGGCATTGCCGCCATCCAGTGCGGCGCGTTTCACATCAGCACCGGCGGCGTCACCTACTTCAACACCACGCCGCTGGGCCGCGCCGTCACCGGCACCATGCTGGTGGCCGCCATGAAGGAAGATGACGTCAACATCTGGGGCGACGGCAGCACCTTCAAGGGCAACGACATCGAGCGTTTCTACCGCTACGGCCTGCTCACCAACCCCGCGCTGAAAATCTACAAGCCCTGGCTCGACCAGACCTTCATCGACGAACTCGGCGGCCGCAAGGAAATGAGCGAGTTCCTGATCGCCAACGGCTTCGACTACAAAATGTCGGTGGAGAAGGCCTACAGCACCGACAGCAATATGCTCGGCGCCACGCACGAAGCCAAAGACCTGGAGCGCCTGAGCAGCGGCATCCGCATCGTCAACCCCATCATGGGCGTGGCGTTCTGGAAGCCCGAAGTGGAAGTGAAAACCGAAGAAGTCACCATCCGCTTCGAAGAAGGCCAGCCGGTCGCACTCAACGGCCAGACCTTCAGCGACGCGGTTGCGCTCTTCCTCAAAGCCAACGAAATCGGCGGCCGCCACGGTCTGGGCATGAGCGACCAGATCGAGAACCGCATCATCGAAGCCAAGAGCCGCGGCATCTACGAAGCCCCCGGCATGGCGCTGCTGCACATCGCCTACGAGCGCCTGGTCACCGGCATCCACAACGAAGACACCATCGAGCAATACCGCATGGGCGGTCTCAAGCTCGGCCGCCTGCTCTACCAGGGCCGCTGGTTCGACCCGCAGGCCATGATGCTGCGAGAAACCGCCCAACGCTGGGTGGCCCGCGCCGTCACCGGCGAAGTCACGCTGGAACTGCGCCGCGGCAACGACTACTCCATCCTCAACACCGAAAGCCCGAACCTCACTTACGCGCCCGAGCGCCTGAGCATGGAAAAGGTGGAAGACGCGCCGTTCAGCCCCGCCGACCGCATCGGCCAACTGACCCTGCGCAACCTCGACATCACCGACACCCGCGCCAAGCTGGGCATCTACGCCAAGACCGGGCTGATTTCGCTGGGAGAGGGCGCGAGCATGTTGCGGTTGGAGGGGGAGAAGGGGGAGTGAAGGCGGGGATGCAACGATGCTAGACCTGACCCCGATCTAGCTGCGTGCAGACTGGAGAAGTGAATGCGAGTTGCCCCGGTGATTGTGTTGACCCCC
>DYKQ01000050.1 GCA_020722545.1 Thiomonas intermedia
AACTCTGGCGCACCCATGATCAATGGTCCTGATGGGCGGAATTTTCCTGCAGCGTGCCGGGTTGAAATGAAGCGAGAGCTTTGTGCTGCCTGCTCAGGCGGGGTCGATCAGTCAGCGTTGGCGCCTTCGACACTGTTTTCAAGCACGGCGCCGGTCTGGGCGTCCACGCCCACTTCATGCTCGGTCTGCCCCACTTTCAGGTCGAAGGAATAGCGCAGGCCGCTGCCGCCCTTTTCCTTTTCGAGTTCCTGGTCGGTGATGGTGGCGCCAGGGAGGGCTTTGAGAGCGATGGCGCGGGCTTCGTCCAGCGTCACCTTGGCCTCCTTGCTGTATTGCGAACCGTCCATGGCATAGGCGGAACCGGCGGCGCCGGCCAAGCCAAGAGCCAGCGCGCTGGCGAACAGAAATGCGGTTTTGCTGCGTTGTTGCATGATCAAACTCCTTGTGAACTCTTGCGAGCGAAACGCCGCTGGATGCGGCGATCGCAAACCGTTTGCGATGGAAGGAGTGTCGTCTTCTGGAATGAGCGCACGCTTAGCAAAACGTCACGGTTTGATGACATCTGCACACAACTCGGCAGGCGGCATCCGTATACAGTACCGGGTATGTTGACCCAACGATTAAAGAGAGGCGCACCATGAAATCACCCGCTGAACGCCAGACTGTTGCCAGCGCAGAGGATGCGCCGTTGAATCTGCCCCGTCGCAAAGCATTGTTGGCGCTGGGGGCGCTGGGCTTTGCGGTTGCCGGGCAGGCGCGCGGCGCTGGAATGGGCGGCATGGCGGGGATGCCGGGCATGGGAGGCATGGCGGGCATGGACATGGGGCAGTCACGGCCGACGGCTGCTGCGCCAGGAGTCGGCGTGTTCAGCCGCGCCTTGCTCATTCCTGCGGAGCTTCATGGCCAGCCGCGCGACGGCGTGCTGCATTACGCCCTGCGCATGGCGCCGGGGCGCAGCATGCTGGTGGATGGTCTGCAGACTGCCACCTGGGGCTACAACGGTGCGGTGCTCGGCCCCACGCTGCGCGTGCCGCGCGGCAAAGCCGTGCAAATCGATCTGAACAACGCGCTGGACCAACCCACCACCACCCATTGGCATGGCGCGCATGTGCCGGGCGAGATGGATGGCGGGCCGCAAAGTCTCATCGCGCCCGGCGGACAACGCCGCGTGCACTTCACCCTGCAGCAGCCCGCGGGCTCGCTCTGGTATCACCCCCATCCAGACACCCGTACCGGGCCGCATGTCTATGCGGGCCTGGGCGGCCTGTTCCTGGTGGACGATCCTGCCGACCAACACCTGGGTCTGCCGCAGCAATACGGCGTGGACGATATTCCCCTCATCCTGCAGGACCGGCGTATCGCAGCCGATGGCCGCCTGCTTTACATGACCCGCATGATGGATCGCATGGGCATGAAGGGCGACCGCTTTCTGGTCAACGGTCGTGAGCAGCCATACTGGAACGCGCCGGCGCAGTGGGTGCGGTTGCGCCTGCTCAACGCGGCCAACGCCCGGGTGCTCAACCTCGCGTTTGCGGATGGCCGCGTGTTTCATGTCGTCGCCACCGATGCCGGTTTGTTGCCGCGCCCGGTGCCGGTGCACAGCTTGTTGCTGGCGCCGAGCGAGCGCGCTGAAATCCTGGTGGACCTACGCGGCGATCAGGGCAAGCGCTTGGTATTGCGCAGCGATTCCGGCGCCGTGGTGCCGGATCTGAGCTCTATGCCGATGGATGCCGACTCCTTCGATCACCAAGGCTTCGAGTTGTTGGAGTTCAGAGTCGGCCCGCCTGCGGGAACCCCCGCACGGCTTCCTGCCCGCATGGTGGATCTGCCCGTGTTGCGTGCCGACGCGCCAGTGCGCCGCTTCACCTTGCAGGGCATGTCGGGCAACATGATGGGCGGCGGAATGGGGGGTATGGGGAGCATGCGCAGCGGCTCGCAGGCGATGGATGTGAGCGAAGTCGGTCCTGGCGGCATGAGTCTGGGCGTGGGAGGGCAGAAGCTTTTTTCCATCAACCACCGCCACATGAACATGGCCCGCATCGACCAGCGGTTGCGGCTGGGTTCCACCGAGATTTGGGAAGTCGCCAATCAGGGCCATATGGCGCATCCCTTCCACTATCACAGCACCTCGTTCCAGATTTTGAGCCGCAATGGCAGCCCGCCGCCCGCGCACGAGGCAGGATGGAAAGACACTGTGCTGGTGCGGCGGGGCGAAACCGTACGGCTCATCGCCCACTTCAATCAACCGGCGGGTGATGCCCATCCCTTCATGTTCCATTGCCACATTCTGGAGCATGAAGACAACGGCATGATGGGCCAGTTCACTGTGGCCTGAACTCAGCCGCCAAAGTAACCCGGCAGAATCTTCTCGTGCGTCGTCGGCGGGTTGTCGCCCAGCAGGCGTTTGTCGGTGGTGACGATGATCAGTCCGGCCATCGGGTCGCCGAAACCGTGCACGGTGGGACGCTTTTTCGGCACGGTGCGCCCGCCCGGCTCCTTCACCAGTTCGGCGTGTACCGAACAGTAATAGAACTCCAGCCCCGGATGCTTGAACGCAATCGTGTAGGTGCTGACCGGGTGTCCTGGGCCGGGCGTGCCTTGCACGGCTCCATCGAAGCGGGTGCTGGTTTTGCCCGTCAGCGGGTTGTAGCCGATGATGGTGTGCGCGCCCGTGTCCTGATCGACGAACACCACCTTTTGCCCGGGGCGCACCACCACCACGTTTTCCAGAAACATGTTCGCGCCGTTCATGTGCACATAGACCGGCCCTGTCTGGGGCGTTGCGGCGGTGGCGGCGAAGCTGCCGGGCGCCAGCAGCAGGGCGCCGGCTGACAGCAGCGCGGTTGCGGCGGCATTGCGCGCCCGAGCGCGCAGGGAGGTGGAAGTGTGCAAGTTGTTCTCCTTGGCGATGGCGGGTTGTGCAACAACCGGCGGCGACCACCGCTTCGTGCCGGTTGCAAGCGAAAGAGGAATACGCGCGGTAAGAGTCTTCATTCGGGCGCGCGGTTCCGGGGATGAGCCACGCCAAAACGCAGCGCCAGCGAGGGCAGCACGAACAGGTTGTAGAGCAAGCTGGTGAGCAGTCCGCCGAGCAGCGCCACGGCCATCGGCCCTTCGATTTCGCGTCCCGGAGCGTGCAGGCCCAGCGCCAGCGGCAGCACGCCCAGTGCCGTGACCAGGCTCGTCATCACGATGGCGGCCAAGCGATCGACCACGGCGCGCTGCAGGGTATCGGTGTTCCAGTCCAAACCCTGTTCGCGCTGCAATTGCGCGGCATGGGCAAAGATGAGGATGGCATTGCGCAGGCTGATGCCCATTAGCGCGAGCAGGGCGATCACCGCGCCCAGCGAAAGCACGCCGCCCACCAGCCAGGCGGCGAACACGCCGCCCGCCCAAGCGGTGGGAACCGAGAGCAGCACCAGCAGAACCTGCCGCGTCGTGGTGGAAGCGGCCTGCAGCGGCGTAGCCGCATGCTCCTCCTGCGCATGAGGCCTGCGTCCCAAGGCGATCGACAGCAGCAGGATCAATCCGGCCAGCACCCCGAGCACGTCCACACCCAGCCGCTGCAGCGTGGCGCTGCGCTGCGCCGCTTCGCCCTCGAATTGCAGGGTGATGCCAGGGGGCAGTAGCACCTGCCGGGCAATGGCCGCGCGGGCGCGCTGCACAAAGCCGGTGAGATTGGCCGATGTGGTGGAGGCCAGCACGGTCTGCTCCCGTTGCCCGCCCAGATGGCGGATGTCCGACGGGCCGCTGGCTGCGCTGATGCGCGCCAGTTGCGACAGTGGCACGAAGCCCAGCGTCGGCGTGTGAATCAGCAGATCGCCCAGCGCCTGCGGATTGCTGCGGGCGCTGCGGTCCAGCACCACGCGCACCGGCACCGGCGCCGCGCCGTGGAACACCGTGCCGGTGATGCTGCCGGCAAACGCGGTTTGGATGGTCTGCAGCACCGGCAGCGGCTGCAGCCCCCAGCGGCGCAGCGCCTGCGCATCCAGGCCGATGTCGAGTTGCGGCACTCCCGGCGGCGCCTGCAACTGCACGCCGGTGGCCGTGGGCAGGCGGCTCAGCACGGTGGCCACTCGGGCGGCCACCACATCGAGGGTGTGCAGATGATTGCCCAGCACATGAACCACCAGCGGCGCACCTGCGCCACTGGCCACGGTGTTGTCCATGCGCTCGGTGAGAAAGCTGTTGACGCGAAAGCTGGCCCCGGCAAAACCGCCGAGCACGCGCTCGATGGCGGCCAGCGCCTGCGCCGAATCGGCACCCGGTTTGAGATTCACATCGAGCGAACTGCTTTGCGTGCCGGAGGCGTCGGGCGAAAGCGTGGCGCGGCCGGTGTGCTGCGCGACCAAACGTACTTGGGGCAAGCGTTCGAGCGCCTGGGTCACGCGCGCACCTTCGTCCAGCGAAGCCTGGATGGAGGCGCCCGGCGCCAGTCGCATGTGCACGATGTACTGCCCCTCCTGCAGCGGTGGCAGAAAGCTGCCGCCCATGCCTCGCGCCAGCAGCGCCGCACCGCCAACGAGCAGAAGGGTGATGAGTGCTGCGGGCAGCCAGTGCGGCAGCAGACGGTGGAGCAGGGCGCCATAGCCACGTTGGGCGACCCGTACCGGGGCAGGAGTATGAAGCCGGTGATCGCGCCCGGCCAGCAGCAACGCGGCCAGCGCTGGCGTGACCGTGAGCGCAACTGCAAGCGAGGCCAGCACCGACAGCGCATAAGCCTGCGCCAGCGGCGCGAACAAGCGGCCCGACAGCCCCGGCAGCAACAAGATCGGCACGATGACCAGCAGTACCGCTGCGGTGGCGTAAACCACCGCGCCGCGCACTTCCAGGCAGGCTTCGAGCACGACGCGCAACGACGGCTGCGGGAGCGCGGCCGCGGCGTTGGCGCGCAGTCGGCGCAGGATGTTCTCGACGTCGATCACCGCATCGTCCACCACCACGCCGATGGCGATCGCCAGGCCGCCCAGGGTCATCACATTGAGCGTCACGCCCATCCACACCAGCACGGTGACGGCGGCCAGCAGCGACAGCGGAATGGCCAGCGAGGAGATCAGCGCCGCGCGCCAGTCCAGCAGCGTCAGCGCAATGACCAGCACCACCAGCAGCGCGCCCAACACGAGCGAATCGCGCACATTGCGCATGGCGATGGTGATGAAGTCCGCCGGGCGGAACAGCTTGGCATGCAGCGCGATGCCCTGCGCCGCGAGCGCGGCCCGGTGCCGCTGCAACACCGCCTGCACCCCGCGCGTTACCGCCAGAGTGTTGGCGCCGTAGGACTCCTGGATTTTGAGGATGACTGCGGGCTGGCCGCTGATACTGGCGCCGCCGATGGCGGGCAGCGAGGCATAGCCCACCTGCGCCACATCGCCCAGAGTGATGGCGCCGTCCGGCGTGGCGCGCAGCACGGTGGCGGCCAGCGCCTGCGGGGTGTCGGCCGCGCCGTGGCTGACCAGCAGCACGCGTTGCTGCGGCGTGGGCATGAAGCCCGCGCCCAGCAGCCCCGTGGCGTGCTGGGTGGCCTCCTGCACTTGCTGCAGATCGAGATGAAAGCGCTGCAGCGCCTGCGGATCGACCCGCACCTGCAGCGCCCGCACCTGCTGGCTGAACACCAGCACATTGGCCACGCCGGGCACGGCCATGAGCTGCGGGCGAATATCCCATTGCGCGATGGACTGCAGATCCATCAGGCTTTTGCGGTGCGAAGTCAGCCCGGCCATCAATACCGTGCCCGTGCTGGAGGTCAATGGAATCAGCCGCGGCGGCCCGACGCCCGCAGGCAGATGCACGCTGGCGAGGTGTTGCGCCACGCGCCAGCGGTCCTCCTGCAGCTGGGTATCGGCCTCGAAATACAGCTTAAGTATCGAAATACCCGGCAGGCTTTTCGACGCCACCTGCTTCACCCCCAGCAGCCCGCTGGACGCCGCCTCCAGCGGGTTGGTGACCAGCAGTTCCACCTGCTCGGGCGACAGGCCGGTGGCCTCGGTCTGCACCTTCACCATCTTGGCGGCGAATTCGGGGAACACATCGGTACTCGCGGTGCGCGCGACATTCACCGCCAGCGCGGCCAGCAAGACCGCCAGCGCCAGCACCACGCCACGGCGACGAATGCTCAAGGCGATGAGCGCGGCTTGCAAACCCGAGGCGCGGGCCATCAGTCGTCGTCTCCGCCAACCGCGGGCAGGGCGTGCGGTTTCGGTGGCGGCGTCAGCACCAGTCCGGCGCCGCGCGTCACCACATCCACCGCGTCCCAGCCCGGTTGCACATACCCCCCGTGCAGCGGCCAGGCGGTGGACACCTTGCGCGCCGTGAATTGGCGGGCCTTGCCTTCGGCTTTGGTGGCGACGAACACGACCGCTTCGGCGTCAGTCCACACCACACTGCTGGACGGCAGTCTGACGCCAGATTTCGCTCGTGCGGACTGCACTTCGGCCACCAATTCCAGCCCCGGCATCAGACCGGGTGCGGCGGGAGCGATGAGCACCTCGCGCCATCCCTGCAACTGGCTGGAGGCCGCAGCGGCCGGGCCGATGACGCGGGCATGCACTGTGCGCTGGCTGTCTGGAATATGCAGTTCGACTTGCGCTGTCTGGGGCAGGGCTCGGCCCGGCGGCAGGGTGAGATCGACGATCAGTTCGCGTCCATTCAGAATGGTCTGCCGCAGCGCAGTTTGCCTGCTCAGTTGCGACGCCAGCGCCGTGCCAAGCTGGGCGGTGAGCTGTGCTTGAGCCACGTCCACTGCCGCATGGGCGCTGTCGACCTCGGCCCGCGCTTGCTCGGCGGCCGCCTGCGCTTGCTGCACCTCGGCCAGCGCGACATTTTGTCCGGCCTCGAATAGCCCCTGATCGCGCTTGGCCTGCATGGCGGCGAGTTGCAGGCTGCTTTGAGCGACCTTGAGTCGCGACCTTGCCTCGTCCAGTGCACTCAGGCTGCGCAGCAAACCCGCGGGGCTCTGTACGGTGGCGCTGGCGGTGAATCGCGTGCGGTAGTTCGCTGGCGTTACGTGCTCGATCCGCAAGTCGGCCGACCGTATCTGCGCTGCGCTCCACAGCACGGGGCGCGGCAAGGCGGCCTGCGCCGAAGTTGCCCCCAGCCAGCACGCGGTCGCGCAACAGGCCGCAAGGCTGATGCGGAGAAGAAAGGGTTTTTTGCTGTGCATCAGGGTTTACTCCTTGCGCCAGATCACTTGAGACAGATGCGGCGCCATATCGGGCGGCATGGCAGCGGGCGGCGCCGAGTTGGAAGGCCGCGACTGGGCTGCCGAAAGAATGGGTTGCTCGAGGGCGCCCTGCAATGCGCCGAGCGCCTGCCATTGATCGGTGCGCGCTTGCAGCGCCGCCTGCTCGGTGGACAGAAGTCGCAGTTGCGCACGCAGGGCAGGTTCCGGTCCAAGCAGTCCGCGGTGCTGGGCGGCAAGGTCGGCGTTGAGCAATGCCCGATTGGCGGCGATCAATTGCTCGGCCTGGCGCACCCGGTCTTGTGCGGCTTGCAGGGCGGTTTCCGCCTGTTCGATGCGCTCGAGCACTCTTGCCTGCGTTTGCTTGAGCAGGGCTTCACGCAAGCTCAAACGAGCGCGGGCGGCAGCGATCTGGCCCTGATGCTGGTTGAACAGGGGCAGAGGGATGCGAACGCCGAGCATCAGACGGTTGACGCCCTGATCGCGCTCGGCGCCGGGGGCGATCGACGGCGGCCCGCCGTCGCTCTGGGCCTGCGCCAGCCCCAGGGCGGCTTGCGCCGAGAGCACACCTTGCCAGGCGGCGCGAACATCGTCGCGCTGTTCCAGCGCATTGCGCCGCAACTGCGTTAACTGGGCTGCATCTGGGAGGGTTGGAGGGTCGTGAAGCGCAGAAAAGTCGATTTTCACCCCCTGCAGCGCGGCAACCGGCAGACCCATCGCACCGGCCAGAGCGACGCGGGCGGCACCTTCTTCGCCGATGTCGAGGCTCTTTTGCAAGGCGGCGTTTTGTGCGGCCTGCTGGGCCAACGCGGCGGCCAGCGGCGAGTCCACACCCGCTTGCGCCCGCGCGGCAGTCCGGCCTTGCAAGGCTAGATCGGTTTCCAGCACTCGTTGCTGAAGATGCGCCCTTTGCTGCGCCGCCCAAAGCGAGACATAAGCCTGTTGCACTTGGTCGCGTACCGTCCAGCGCGCGCCGCTCAGCAGCAACTGCGCAGCGTGCACGCCCGCCTCGGCGCGCGAGGTCTCTGAGGCGCGTTGAGCCTGCGATTGCAGCAGCAGGCCGATGGCCATGCCCACAGTCCACGGGCTCGGCGCCAGCAGCCCGGCCGCAGCGCCGTATTTCAGACCGAACTGCAGACTGGGGTTGGGATACTGGCGGGCGATTTGCAAGTCGGCCTGGGCCAGTTGCGCGTTGGCGCGGCTCACCTTCAGGCTGGGGTGGAAGTAAAGTGCGGCCAGACTCAGATCTTGCAGCGTCCAGGGCTGGGCGATTGGGTGCGGCGTCCCCGTCTGCAGGGCGATGAAACGCTGCAATCGCGGATCGAGCAGGCTGCGGTGTTGCAGTGCATGGGCGCAGGCTTGCGGAGTGACTTCGGGGGGCAAAGCCGGTGCGCTCGCGCACCCGCCCAGCAGCGCTGCGAATAGAGCTGCAAGTAGCAATCGACCCGCGGGGTTTGATGAGCGTGCTGTCATCCCCGCATGTTGCACTGCGGGGGGTGACGCCGACATGAAGTCCGCATGACGATTCCGTCATGTTGCAGACCGATACGTCGCTCTGCCAGCGGCGAGCCGACAATACAAGGATGCGAATTCTCATAGTCGAAGACGAGGCCAAGACGGCGGCCTATCTCAAGCGCGGACTCGGGGAGAACGGCTTCATCGCAGATGTCGCCGTCGATGGCACGGATGGTCTGCATCTGGCGCTGACCCAGCCGTACGACTTGATCGTGCTCGATGCCATGCTGCCCGGCCGCGACGGCTGGAGTGTGCTGAGCGAACTGCGGGCGCGGCAGACCACCCCGGTGCTCATGCTCACCGCGCGCGACGGCGTGGCCGATCGGGTGCGCGGGCTGGAGTTGGGCGCCGACGACTATCTGGTCAAGCCTTTCGCGTTTTCTGAGCTGCTGGCGCGGGTGCGCAGCGTGCTGCGGCGCGGTGTCACGCGCATGCCCGACGTGATGGAAGTGGCCGATCTGCGGGTTGACATGCATCGCCAGCGCGCGGAGCGCGGCGGGCAGCGGCTGGCGCTCACCCCCAAGGAGTTCGCGCTGCTGGCGCTGTTGTCACGACGCGCTGGCGAGGTGCTGTCGCGCACCCTGATTGCCGAACAGGTCTGGGATATGAACTTCGACAGCGACACCAATGTGGTGGACGTACACATTCGTCGCTTGCGCAGCAAGCTTGACGAGCCCTTCCCCGCGCCGCTGCTGCACACCGTTCGCGGAGTGGGTTATGTATTGGAAGTGCGCGATGCAAAGTGATTCGACCGAGGCCGTGGTCGCTTCCCGGTCTTCCCCACGAACCCAGGCAGGCGAGGGCCGAAAGAGGCAAGGCATGGGCCTGCTGGGTTGGACCGACTTTGCGCTGCGCCGTCTGCGCCAGTACGGGCTGCCGCCGCGCTCGCTGGCGGCCTGGATGGCGGGAGCGTTTTCGCTGACATTGGCGCTCATCCTGCTGGCGGCAAGCAGCTGGGTGTACTGGGGTTTGAGCGAGCGCATGATGCAGGAAGACCGCGAGTCGATCCTGCGCAAACTCGATACCGTTGCCGCGCTGCTGCAGACCCACCCCGTGCAGAGCAATGAGGTGGGGCAGGAGGCCTATCTCAAGCTGCCGCCGGATGCGCCGCGCGATCTCTACCTGCGCCTGCTGGACGCCCGTGGGGCCGTGCTGCTGCAAACACCGGGCTTTAGCCGCGCGCTGAATGAAGCCGCTTTTCTCACGCCGGGCGCTGAGGGAGCGCCGCGATTGCACAAAGTGCATCTGCCTCACGATCAGCATTACCTCACCGCCCTGCTGCCGCTGACGGCGCGTGTTGCGGCAGGCGCTGCGCTCGTACCCATGCGCCTGGAAGTGGCGCTTAACCGTACGGCAGAGTCGCGTATTTTGGCCGATTACCGGCTCCGCCTTTCGGCGGTGCTGCTCGCGGCCATTCTTGCTGCGGCCGCGGCAGGTTATGGCATCGCCTGGCGCGGTCTGCGTCCCTTGCGGCATATGGCCGATTCCGCGCGCGGCATCGGTGCGCAAGACCTGCACAAACGGCTCGATACCCAATGCCTGCCCGCAGAACTGCAGACGCTCGCCCTGGCCTTCAATGCCACCCTGCAACGGCTGGAGGAATCGTTCGGCCGCATCTCCCAGTTTTCCGCCGACATGGCGCATGAATTGCGCACGCCCATCACCAATCTTTGGGGCGGGCTGGAGGTGGCGCTGGGCAGACCGCGTGAACCTGGCGAATACCGTGAGGCGCTCGAATCGGCGGTGGAGGAGTGCGAGCGTCTGTCGCAAATGATCCAGACTCTGCTGTTTCTGGCGCAGACTGAGCATCCTGATGCCGCGCTGCGCCTGGAGCGGCTGGATGTTGCGCAGGAACTCCGCACCCTGGCCGATTTCTTCGAGGCAACCGCAGCCGAGGCCGAGGTGCGCCTTCATGTGCGGGCGACACCGCAATTGGCCTTTCAAGCCGACCGCATGCTGCTCCAGCGGGCCATGGGCAACCTGATCGACAACGCCTTGGCGCACACCCCGCGTGGCGGTGCGGTGACGCTCTCAGCTCATCCACACAGTGGCGGAATACGTATTGAAGTGGCCGATACCGGCTGCGGCATCGCCGCCGAGCATCTGCCGTATCTGTTCGACCGCTTTTACCGCGCCGATGCCGCACGCAGCCGAAGCCGCGGCGGATTGGGCCTGGGCCTGGCCCTGGTGCGCAACATCGTGCGCCTGCATGGTGGCGAGGTCAGTGTCGAGAGCATTCCGAGTCACGGAACCCGAATGATGCTGGACTGGCCGACTTGAAAACAGCGCAGGGGCGCTGACCAGAGCGCCGCGATGGGCGCCTTGCCGCTCGCGGCTTTCAGTGGTTGTCGCGTCCGTGACCGTTGCCTGGCCCACGGTCATGCCCGTATCCATGCTGTTCCCGGTCATGCTGGTCCGGGCCGCGTCCGTGGTCTGGGCGTTGTCCCGGGGGGCCGCCCTCGGGGCGATATCCGGGGCGGGGCGACTCGGCGCGGAAACGCTTCCAGTGGGGATCGCGGTCGTGGCGATAGGCGCGGTCTTGGGCCCGCTGCCAGTCGCGGTCATGGAATTGGCGCAGGCCGGGCGGAATGCGTGTGGCGCGATGCCAGGGCCCGCCGTAGTGCGGACCGGTGTACCAACGTCCACCGCTGTTGTAGTAATAGATGCCGCCAAGGTAGAACAAAGGCTGCGATACCCCCAGCGCGACATAGCCGCCGAATTCGGGGAGCCAAATCATGGTGGGCGGCGCCGCGACGACTAAGGGCGGCGGCGCATACACCGGCTGCGGCGCCACATAGACTGGCTGCGGAGGCGGCGTTCCGATGCTGAACTGAATGCTGACCGGAGGGCCTTCGGCGTGCGCAGGCAAAGCCCAGGCGCAGGCGCTCAGGAGGAGGGCGGGGAGTGCGAGGTTCGGTTTCATGGGGAAGTGAACGGGAACGATCAGGGAACGTTGACAAGCGGGTCTTGCCATCGACCTGAAATAGGTGTGCTCACCTTACAAGACTTGAGCCGTAGCGCAGCTTGCCTACACTGCGGCAACCCACCGAGAAAACTCCAACATGACGACGACTGCCTATCTTCTCACCATTGACGCCCACGATCCCACGGGGGGCTCGGGCCAGACGGCCGATCTCGCCACCTGGGCTGCGCTGGGCTGGCGCGGGTCGAGCATCACGACGGCGCTGACCGCGCAGAACTCCTACGGCGTGCAAGGCGTGCAGGCCGCGGACGTGGCCTTGCTGCGCAACAGCCTGCGCACCTTGCTGGCCGACGGCGAGCCCGCCGCAGTGAAAATCGGCATGATCAGCCATGCCGCGGTGGCCGAGGAGGTGGCGCAGTTCGTCGAAGCGCGGCAGTGCCCGGTGGTGTGGGACCCGCAACTGGCTTCGGCGGACGGCTCGGAGACTTGGGCCCAGGCGCACGGTGGCGGTCTGGCCATGCGTCTGGCGCAGCGGGCCGATCTCATCACCGCCAACCGCGCGGAAGCCAGCGCCTTGCTCGATCTGCCTGCCTGGGAGATGGGGCCTGCGCCGGCCGCATGGATCAACGCGATTCGCAGCCGCTGGCTGGAAGCGGGCGCTGCGCATCGCGCCGTGGTGGTGAAAGGCGGCAATGCCTGGGGGGCGCACAGCACCGACTGGTACATCACCCGCAGCACGGTGCTGCCGCTCGTCAGCCGCCGTCTGCCGCGCAGTGCGCATGGCTCGGGCAGCGTTCATGCCAGCGTGTGCGCCGCGCGACTGGCCGAGGGTTGGAGCGTGCTCGACGCCGCTGTCGAGGCGCAGTTGCGAGCGCATGCCGGCATCGATCAGGCCATTGCGGCCGGACCGGGCCGGCCGAACACCCGAACCGACGCGCGGGCTGACAGCGACGATCTGCCCTGGCTGCCGTTGCCGGGGCAGTCTGAAGAGGCGCCGCCCGATTTCGCGCGGCTCTCCGGGCAGATCGGGTTTTATCCCGTCGTGCCCGATGCGGACTGGGTGCTGCGTCTGCTGGAGTGGGGCGTGTGCACCATCCAGCTGCGCATCAAGGAGCTAGAGGGCGCCGAATTGCGCATGCAGATTCGCGAAGCCGTGCAGGCGGCGCGAGAGGCGCCGGGCACGCAGTTGTTCATCAACGATCACTGGCGCGAAGCCATCGAGGTGGGCGCCTATGGCGTGCACCTCGGGCAGGACGATGTGCATACCGCCGACCTTCCCGCCATCCACACGGCCGGGCTGCGTCTGGGCCTGAGCACCCATACGCCGGCCGAGATCGCCCGTGCGCATGCGCTACGGCCTTCCTATATTGCGCTCGGCCCGGTCTTTCCCACCACGCTCAAGGCCATGCCCTATCGCCCGCTGGGACTGGAGCGGCTGAGGATGTGGCGCGACTGGCTGTCGCCGCGCTATCCGGTGGTGGCGATCGGCGGCATCAGCCTGGAGCAAATGTCGGCGGTGCGGGCCACCGGGGTGTCCGGCGCGGCGGTGGTCAGCGCGGTGACGCAGGCGGTCAATCCGCGCCTGGCCGTGCGCGAAGCCCTGCACATCTGGCCGGCCTGCGCTGACGAAGCCGTGGCGCAGGCGATGGTTTGAAACGCAAACTTCCAAGTTGACACGTGAAAAATGAAGTCTTGCTGAAATTCGGCGTTTGGTTACCAGCGTTTTGTGAAATGTCGTCGCAGGCGTAAATGAATGCAATAAACGAGATGTCTGGTTTGCATTGACATACTCGCTGGACTATGGTCCGCGCATGGCCGGTTGTCGCACAGGTGTCTTGGTGTGGTGAATTCGGCCACCGGGGTTGGGCCCTCTTTCCCCGGATCCACAACTCACTTGAGGAGAACGCCATGAGTGCAGCAAAACCACGGGTCTTGATTCTGGGCGGCAATTTCGCGGGCTTGGGCAGTGCGCAGGAAATCCGCAAATACGCGGGCGACAGTGTGGACATCACGGTGATCGACCGCAAACCCTACCTGTTGTACGTCCCCAATATTCCGGCGGAGGTATTCGAGAACCGCAACCCGCAGCTCACCATGACCATGGACATCCTGGAGCCGCTGCACGACATTGGCGCGCGCTTCATCCAGGGCGAAGTCACCGCGCTCGATGTGGATGCCAAGCGCGTGGACTATGTGCCCAGCGAGCGCCCCGGCGCAGCGCCCACCTCCACGACCTACGACTATCTGGTGGTGGCTTTGGGCAACCGGCTGGCGTTCGACAAGATCGAGGGCTTCGCGCAGTTCGGCCATACCGTCACCGACAACACCTACGGCGAGGCGCTGCGCCAGTATCTGATGCACGACTACAAGGGCGGGCCGATCGCCATTGGCTCGGCGCGCTTCACCCAGGGCGATGGCGCCAAGGGGCTGGAGCCGTATCCCGGCGGCAGCATCCCCGCTGCCGAGGCCGCGTGCGAAGGTCCGCCGGTCGAAACCATGCTGGCCTGCGCCACCTGGCTGGGGCAAAACGGCAAGGGCGGGCCGGACAAGATCACCGTGTTCACCCCCGCGGCATTGATCGCGGAAGACGCTGGCGAGAAAGTCGTGGGTCAGTTGCTCGACATCGCCGGCGGCATGGGTTTTCACTACATGAACAAGACGCACGACATCAAGCGGCTGACCAAGGAGGGCGTGGAATTCGCCAACGGCCAGTCGGTCGAGGCCGAGTTGAAAATCATCTTCCCCGACTGGACGCCGCACGCCTTCCTCAAGGGCTTGCCGATCAGCGACAGCGAGGGCTTCATCATCACCGATTTGCTGATGCGCAACCCAAAATATCCCACGGTGTTTGCTGCGGGAGATAGTGCGGCGGTCACCGTGCCCAAGCTCGGCGCCATTGGCCACCAGCAGGCTGAAATCGTCGGCAAGCAAATTGCCAAAGACATGAAGCGGCTGACGGCGGAGCAGGCCGATGGCAAGCTCCAGCCTGTGGTGTATTGCATCGGCGACATTGGCAACAGCCAGGCCTTCTACATCCGCTCCAACTCCTGGTTCGGCGGCGACACCCAGGTGCTCAAGCTCGGTCACATTCCCTATCTGCTGAAGATGCAGTACAAGAACCTGTTCTTCCGCTCCAAAGGCAAGATGCCGCCGTGGGGCCTGGACGCCGCCCGCATCATGGCCGAAAAAATGGCGGCTTGAGCCAGCGCAACGGGAGACCACCATGGACATGACCGATACCTCGAAGGCGACCGCGGCCGCCCCTCTGCTCACCCCGACGCAATGGGCCGCGCTAGGCCGTATGGCCGACCGCTATGCACAGGCCGAAGAACTGGGCAGTTTTGCGGTGAAAAACCTCGGCGGTGAAATGACCGAAGCCGTGCTCACTCTCACTGAACTGGTGCAAGACCCCAAGCTGCTGCCTGCGGTGCGCGAGCTGCTCGCCACCCTCGTCACCCTCTACGAAGTGGGCGCTTTGCGGCAATTGCGCGATAACGCCATCCTCGCGGCAGAGGGGCTGCGGGACACCGACCTCAACGCCACCATGACGCAGATGCTCAAGCTGCCCGACAAGATCAGCGCGGTGATCGATCAGGCCAGCCAAGCTCCCGACGACAAACACCTCGGCGGCTTCGGCGGCTTGATGCACATGCTGCGCGACAAGGAGGTGCAGCACGGCATCCAGACCCTGGCCCGCATGGCCGGCGCGCTGAACAACAACGCGCCCAGCGGCAAGGGCGCTGCCGACCATTGATTGAAGTCCGGCATTGAAGCCCGAGTGGCGCCTCAGGCCTGCGGGGACGCAGCCTGAGGCGCGGTCAATTCAGCGCGCAGGCGGTTTTTCAGAATCTTGCCGGTGGCGCCCAGGGGAATGGCCGGGACGAAGACCACGTCGTCCGGAATCATCCATTTGGCGACCTTGCCTTCGTAGAACTGCAGCAGCTCGTCGCGCTCCAGCGCGCTGCCTTCGCGCTTGACCACCACCAGCAGCGGGCGCTCGCCCCACTTCGGGTCGGGGCGGGCGATGCAGGCGGCCATGGCCACAGCGGGGTGGGCCATGGCGATGTTTTCCAGTTCGATGGAGCTGATCCATTCGCCGCCGGACTTGATTACGTCCTTGGTGCGGTCGGTGATCTGGATGTAGCCGTCCGGGTCGATGGTGACCACGTCGCCAGTCGGGAACCAGCCGTCCTGCAGCGGACTCGGTTCGTCGCTGCGGTAGTAGTCGCTGGCGATCCACGGGCCGCGCACCAGCAGATTGCCGGTGGATTTTCCGTCCCACGGCAGGTCGGCGCCGTTGCCGTCCACCACCCGCAGATCCACCCCGAAAATCGGCCGCCCCTGCTTGACCTGAATGGCGAATTGCGACGCCTTGTCCATCGCCAGATGTTTGTTTTTCAGACTGCACAGCGTGCCCAGCGGGCTCATTTCGGTCATGCCCCAGGCGTGCAGCACGTGGATGCCGAGTTCCTCTTCGAAGGCGCGGATCATGGCCGGGGCGGCGGCTGAACCGCCGATCACCGTGCGCTGCAAGGCAGGAATTCTGGCCTTGTTGTCGCGCATGAAATTGAGCAGCCCGAGCCAGACGGTGGGCACGCCGGCGGCCAGGGTCACGCCCTCGTCGCGCATCAGTTCGAACAGTGATTTGCCGTCGAGCGCCGGGCCGGGGAACACCAGCTTGGCGCCGGTCAGCGCCGCCGCGTAGGGAATGCCCCAGGCGTTGACGTGGAACATGGGTACCACGGGCAATACGCTATCGCGCGCCGACAGGTTCATCACATCGGGCAGGGCTGCGGCGTAGGCGTGCAGCACGGTGGAGCGGTGACTGTAGAGCACGCCCTTCGGGTTGCCGGTGGTGCCGCTGGTGTAGCACAGCGAGGAGGCGGTGTTTTCATCGAACACGGGCCAGGCGTAGCGGGTGGGTTGGGCTGCGAGCAATGCGTCATAGCTCAGCACGCCTGGAATGGCCTCGGCCAGATCGGCGGGTAGGGCGCCCGCTTCGCACAGCGCCACCCAGTGCTTCACGCCGGGGCAATGCGCGGCGACGGTCTTGGCAATGGGGGCGAAGGTGAGATCGAAGCACACCATGCGGTCATCGGCGTGGTTGATGATCCACGCGATCTGCTCGGGGTGCAGCCGGGGATTGAGGGTGTGCAGAATGCGCTCGCTGCCCGATACCGCGTAATACAGCTCGAAGTGCCGGTAGCCATTCCAGGCGAGCGTGCCCACGCGGTCTTGCACCGCCAGCCCCAGCGCGTCGAACGCGTTGGCGCACTGGGCGGCGCGCTGCTGCACTTCGGCGTAAGTGGTGCGGTGAACATCGCCCTCCACCCGGCGCGAGACGATTTCGGTGTCGCCGTGATAGCGCGCAGCGAAATCGAGCAGCCCGGAAATCATCAGCGGATGGTTTTGCATCAGTCCCAGCATGGCAGTCTCCTGTTGTGTGATGTTTACTGATTGTTGCACTGCCGGGCTGGGAGGGCGCGGCGGGATGTTCACCGGAGTTTGCG
>DYKQ01000051.1:0-4108 GCA_020722545.1 Thiomonas intermedia
GCCTCATCCCCCTCCCGACCTCCCCCACGGCGTGGGGGAGGTGAGAACACTCCCTCCCCACTTGTGGGAAGGGTCGGGGTGGGATTGCCCGGCCCTGGGGCGCTCAGAACGGCTTGATGACCACCAGCGGAATGATGATGAACAGGATGATGGTGGGAATTTCGTTGAACCAGCGATACCACTTGTGGCTGCGGGTATTGGTTCCCTGCTCGAACTGGCGCAGGATGCGCTTGCACCAGAACAGATAGATCACCAGCAACACGACCAGGGTGACCTTGGCGTGAATCCAGCCGTTGCCCGGGCCGTGCAGGCCGATGCCGTAATACAGCCACAGCACCAGGCCGAGAATGATGGCCGGCCACATCAGAATGTGGGTGAAGCGATAGAGTTTGCGGCCCATCATCAGCAGACGCTCGCGCTCGGCGGCGCTGTCAGCGGGCACCATGGCCAGGTTGACAAAAATGCGCGGCAGGTAGAACAGACCGGCGTACCACGCGATCACAAAAATGATGTGCCAGGTCAGCACCCACTGAAAAGCCATCTTGAACTCCCTTTTGCAGACAGAGTCGCAGTGTAAAAGAGCCTTGGCGCAACCTTGTTGCCAGGGGACAAACGCATATTGCGGGCAAAAAAATCCCCGGCAGTGCTGGCCAGGGATTCAAGCCTTGAAACAAGGCCCCGCTCAGGGAGGAGAAGCGGGGGATGGCACATCTTGCAACGCACCATCCAGTTGAAAAAGATAGCATTCATCGCATCAAGTTCCACTCCATGACCCACCAAAGATGAAAAACTTTGTGAACCTGCCCGGGTTTCCGGGCACCCGCATGCGGCGGCTGCGCCGCGACGACTTCAGCCGCCGTCTGGTGCGCGAACACCGCCTGGCCGCAGACGATCTGATCTACCCGGTGTTCATCCTCGACGGCCAGCAACAGCGCCAGAGCGTGGCGTCGATGCCCGGCGTGGAGCGTTTGAGTGTCGATCTGCTGCTGCCGGTGGCCGAGGAATGCGTGAAGCTGGGCATTCCCGTGCTGGCGCTGTTTCCGGTGATCGATCCCACGCTCAAAACGCCCGACGGCATCGAGGCCACTAACCCCGACGGTCTCGTGCCCCGCGCGGTGCGCGCGCTCAAAGCGGCGTTTCCACAGCTCGGCGTGCTCACCGATGTGGCGCTCGACCCCTACACCTCGCACGGCCAGGATGGTTTGCTCGACGAGACCGGCTACATCCTGAACGAGCCGACAGTGGCCATGCTGGTGAAGCAGGCGCTGGTGCATGCCGCCGCCGGGGTGGACATCGTCGCGCCCAGCGACATGATGGACGGCCGCATCGGCGCGATCCGTCAGGCGCTGGAGGCCGACAGCCACATTCACACCCGCATCATGGCCTACAGCGCCAAGTACGCCAGCGCGTTCTACGGCCCGTTCCGCGACGCCGTGGGCTCGGCGGCCAACCTCGGCAAGGCCGACAAGAAGGTCTATCAGATGGACCCGGGCAACTCCGACGAAGCGCTGCGCGAAGTGGCGCTCGACATCGCCGAAGGCGCCGACATGGTGATGGTCAAACCGGGCATGCCGTATCTCGACATCGTGCGCCGGGTGAAGGACGAATTTCACATGCCGACCTTCGCCTATCAGGTCAGCGGCGAATACGCCATGCTCAAGGCCGCGGCGCAAAACGGCTGGCTCGACCACGACGCGGTGATGATGGAAAGCCTGCTGGCGTTCAAGCGCGCGGGGGCCGACGGCATCCTCACCTATTTCGCCGTCGAGGCGGCGCGCAAGCTGCGGCAAGGCTGAACGCCCGGAGCCGCGCCATGAAAGTCCGTGTCTGGGATCTGCCGCTGCGCCTGTTTCACTGGACGCTGGCGGCCTGCGTGACCGTCTCCATCCTCACCGGGCTGATCGGCGGCAACGCCATGCAGTACCACTTCTGGAGCGGCTACACCCTGATTGCGCTGCTGGTGTTCCGGCTGGTGTGGGGCGTGTTGGGCAGCCGTCACGCGCGGTTCTGGAACTTCGTGCATGGCCCCCGCGCCATTCTGCGCTATGTGCGCGGCGACGATCCGCGGCCCGAACACCTGCGCCTGGGCCACAACCCGCTGGGCAGCCTGTCGGTGCTGGCGCTGCTCACCGTGGTCGCGCTGCAGGTCATCAGCGGGCTGTTTGCGAATGACGAAATTTTCAACCAAGGCCCGCTGGCCAGCTATGTGAGCGACCGCACCAGCGCGATTTTCACCTTCTATCACACCACCATCGGCCAGCCGCTGATCTACGCCCTCGTCGGCCTGCACCTTGCGGCCATTGCGTATTACGCGGTGATCAAGCGACAGAATCTGGTACGCCCCATGCTTACCGGCGATATCGACACTGTGGCCGACGTGACTCCCGCGCGCGATACCTGGGGCTTGCGCCTACTTGCTCTGCTCATCGTCGCCGCAGGCGGCGTGCTGGCCTGGTGGGTATCCACGCTGGGCAGCGTTGGCGCTTACTGACCGCGCCTTTCGACCGGCCAGCGCCCGAGCACGTCGTAACGCCCTGTACCCAGCACGGAGTGCACCAGCGCGAAGCCGCGAACCATCCAGTGCAGCGGCGGGAAAGTGATCGGTGGCAGAGAAGCCTGCGCCCGCCGTGCCAGCGTGACATGCGGTGCGAAGGCGCGAGCGTCGAACGGCAGACCGCGCTGGCCGACCTGCTCCACCAGCGCGGCGCGCAACGAGAGCAATTCCGCCGGGGGCTGCGAGGGTGCGAGATGGGCAATGCCGCCGTGGCGCCACGCTGCCGCCCGGTCGAGCGTGAGCTCGAAATCGGACCAGTTGCGCGCCGCCCGTTCGCCCACCTCCAGCAACGTCGTCACCTGGTCTGCGGGCACCCCGTCCATGAACAACACGGTGAGATGCAGTTTGGCCGCAGCCGCCGGTCGCGCGGGCGGCGCCCACTGCCAAAGCGTCTGATGCTCGGCGATATGTCGGCGCAAGGCCTGCCCCGGCCAGAGCGCGAAAAACAGCCGCAGCGCAGCGGGTGGGTCAGGCGGGGGATCGATCGGCGTGTCAAACATGGGGCTTGACCTGTCTGAATGGGGAAATAGCGGCTTGCGCTAAGTTTCGTTTTTACATGCTATTGAACCTCCTGCCATGCCAAGCCGCCACGCCCCTGCACCGCCGTCTTCATCTCCAGATGCCACCCGCAGGCGTCTGAACCTCGCCCTCGGCCTGGCCGCTGGCGGGCCGCTCTGGCTCGGGAGTCTGGCGGCGCAGGCCGCCTTGCCGCCGCTGCCTCGCTATACCCAGCCGGTGGAAGCCCATTCGCCGCTGGTCGGACGCATTCTGCAAAGCGGTCAGCAATTCATCACCCCGCAGCAACTGGTGAGTGACTGCGCGCACGCCGCGCTGTGCATGCTGGGCGAGCAGCACGATCACCCCGATCATCACGCGGTGCAAGCCTGGATCATGACCGCCCTGGCCCAGCGCGGCGAGTTGGCCGCCGTCGCCCTGGAAATGGCGGATGCCGGACGGCGTTTCGACGGCCCGCGCGACGCGCCTGAATCGGTCGTCCGCGCCCGGTTGCACTGGAACGACAACGGCTGGCCGTGGACGCTGTACGCCGCGCCGGTGATGGCCGCCGTGCGCGCCGGGGCGCCGGTGGTCGGCGTCAACCTGCCGAAGGCCGACATGCGCCCCGCCATGCAGCAGGCCCGTTGGGACGCCAGCGTGCCGCCTGCGGTGCGCCAGCGCATTCTCGACGACGTGGCCGAAAGCCACTGCGGCCTGCTGCCCGCCTCGCAGCTTCCGGCGATGGCGCGCATCCAGTTCGCCCGCGACGACAGCATGGCCGCGCGCAGTCTGGCGCTCGCGCAACCCGGCAAGACCGTGGTGCTGCTCACTGGCAGCTTTCACGCCAACCGGACTCTCGGCATCGCGCTGCATCTGGCGGCGCATGCCGCGCACACCCCGCCGGGGGTGGCGCAGCCACTTGCGGTGTTCAGCCTGCTGCTGCAAGGTCTGGCGCCCGATACGCAGGCCGAACTCCCAGTGGGCTATGACGCGGTATGGTTCACTCCCGGCGCCCCGCCCATCGACCACTGCGCCCAACTGCGCCAGATGATGAAAGGC
>DYKQ01000051.1:4208-16713 GCA_020722545.1 Thiomonas intermedia
CTGGGCGGACAGCCGGGCACGGCGACATCGACCGGCAGCACCTCGGCCACCCGGCCGCAGACCGCGTAGCCATGGCTGTGCACCCCGCAGCCCGCGGCGCAATCGCCTGCGGCGACCACCAGCCGGGGCTCGGGCATGGCGTCATAGGTGCGGCGCAGCGCCAGTTCCATGTGGCGCGATACCGGGCCGGTGACGAGCAGCAGATCGGCGTGGCGCGGGCTGGCGACGAAATGCACGCCCAGACCCTCGATGTTGTAGTAGGGGTTGGACAGAGCGTTGATCTCCAGCTCGCAGCCGTTGCACGAACCGGCATCGACCACGCGGATGGCCAGCGCCCGCCCGATCAGGCGCAGCAGATCAGCCGAAATGCGCTGCACCTCGGCCTCGGGCGGCGTCGGCAAGGACGAGATTGGCGGAGCCTCGCTGATACGGCCCACGCGGGCGATCTGTCTCAGGGTCTTCCACATGGCGGCCTCAGAGATCGTGTCCGGAATAGGACAGGTTGAAGGATTTGTTGATCAGCGGAAAATCGGGCACGATGTCGCCGATCACCGCCCATTCGATGGCCGGCCAGTTCTGCCACGACGGATCGTGCGGGTGACAGCGGGCGATGCGGCCCTGCGCATCGGTCTCCAGCGCGATGCACTGCGGCCCGCGCCAGCCCTCCACCAGCCCCAGCGCCAGACCGGGGGCCACGGTCTGCGGCCAATCCGCCCGCACGCTGCCGCCGGGCAGATCGGCCAGCAGGTCGTTGCACAGCCGCAGGCTGGTGAACACTTCGGCGAATCGCACCGCCACGCGCGCGCCGACGTCGCCTTCCTGCGCCTGCGCCACCTCCACGCCCAGCGCGGCGTAGGGCGCAAAGCCCGCAGCGGTGCGCAAATCCAGCGCCTGCCCGCTGGCGCGCCCGGCCAGCCCCAGCATGCCCAGCCGCGCCGCCAGCTCGGGCGAAACCCGGCCCGTGGTCTGGAAGCGGTTTTGCAGACCCTCGTGCTGATCCAGAATGTCCTTGAGCCGCCGCACTTCCCCGCCCAGCAAAACCCCCTGGCTGTGCAACATGGCCACGGCGTCGGCGTCCAGATCGAACCCCACGCCGCCGGGCTGCACCGCGTCCATGGGATAACGCGCGCCGTATACCCGAGCGTTGAGCCGCAACACGTCTTCCTTCAGACGGCCGAACTGCGCCAGCGCAAAGCCGAAGCCGGCATCGTTGGCAATGGCGCCGATGTCGCCCAGATGATTGGCCAGGCGCTCGCGTTCGAGCAGCAGCGCGCGCAAAGCCAGCGCGCGCGGCGGCGGCTGCACCCCGGCCAGCGTCTCCGCCGCCATGCAATACGCCCAGGCATTGGCCACGGCGCTGTCGCCGCTCAGCCGCGCGGCCAGGCGCACCCCTTCGTGCAGGGTCATGCCTTCGAAGCGTTTTTCCACCCCCTTGTGGGTGAAGCCCAGGCGTTCTTCCAGCCGCAGGATTTTTTCGCCGACGATGGAAAAGCGAAACTGCCCCGGCTCGATCACCCCGGCATGCACCGGCCCGACCGGCACTTCATGCACGCCGTCGCCATCGACCGGGACGAAGGGGTAGTGTTCGGCCTGCGGCTGCCCGCAGGGCGCAGGCGGCAGCTCTGCATCGTGCCGCAGCGGGTGGGCATCGGAGGGCCAGGCGGTGTGACGCAGCCAGGGGCGCGGGTCCATGCCCAGCGCCTGCACGCCCAGCAGGTCGCGCAGGGCGCGCTGCAGGCGATCCGCCACGGCAAACTCGGCTTGCAGTCCGGGATAGTGCGTCACTCCGGGGGCCAAATCGAGCTGCACCAGGGACAAGCCCTGGTCTTCCAGCCAGCAGGCATACAGCGAGATGCCGCCGGGCGACGTGTCGTGGGCGTCCTTGCCCCACAGGGTCAGCAGGCGCGCGCCGCGCGCCTGCGCCGCCTGAACTTGGGCGGACCAGCCCAGCGCGTCGACGCGCTGGTGTTCGAGGGGAAGGATGGCGCAGCGGGCTTGCACGGTTCACCCCCCGATCATCGCAGCCGCCGTGTGCCACCACGACACCAGGAACTGCGGTATCCACAGCCCGAGCAGCAACACCAGCGCCAGATGCACAAACACCGGCGCCATATTGGGCGCATGCGAGAGTTCGCGCAGGTTGCTGCGGCCAAACACCATGCCCTGCCCACGCAAAAACAAGGCGCCGAAGGCCGCACCCAGCCCGAGCAGCAAAATGGGCGTGGCCCAGGGCTGCTGCTGCATCGCCGTGGTGAGAATGAGAAATTCACTGGCGAACACGCTGAACGGCGGCATGCCCGCGATCGCCAGCACGCCGATCATCAAACCCCAGCCCAGCGCGGGCGATTGCTCGCGCAGCCCCTGGATGTCCTCGATGCGCTGGCTGTGCGCCTTTTGCGACGCGTGGCCCGTGGTGTAGAAAATGGCGCTCTTGGTCAGCGCGTGGCCGGTCATGTGCAGCAGCGCGGCGAAGTTGGCGACCGGCCCGCCCATGCCGAAGGCAAAGGTGATGATGCCCATGTGTTCGATGGAGGAGTAGGCGAACATGCGCTTGACGTCCTTTTGCCGCCACAGCAAAAACGCGCCGACCAGCACCGAGAACAAGCCGAAGGCCATGAGCATCTGCCCCGGCCATGAGGCGTGCAGGCTGCCCTCGACCAGCACCTTGCCGCGCATGACCGCATACAGCGCCACATTGAGCAACAGGCCGGACAGCACCGCCGAGACCGGCGTGGGCCCCTCGGCGTGCGCATCGGGCAGCCAGCTATGCAGCGGCGCCAGGCCGACCTTGGTGCCGTAGCCCACCAATAAAAAGACGAAGGCGATGCCGATGATGCCGGGCTCCAGTCGGCCTTTGACCGCATCGAGCTGCGTCCACAGCAACGCGTTCATGCCCGCGTGGCCCAGCACCCGCTCTGCGGCGAAATACAGCAGCACGGTGCCGAACAGCGCCAGTGCGATGCCCACGCCGCACAGGATGAAGTATTTCCAGGCCGCCTCCAGGCTGGCCTTGGTGCGGTAGAGCGAAACCAGCAGCACGGTGGTCAGCGTGGCCGCTTCCATCGCCACCCAGAGCAGGCCGAGATTGTTGGTGGTCAGCGCCAGCAGCATGGTGAACATGAAGGCCTGGTACATGCTGTGATAGAGCCGCAGCCGCACCGCAGTCAGCCGCCCGCGGTCTTGCTCGATGCGCATATAGGGCCGGGAAAACGCCGCCGTGGTCATGCCGACAAAGGCGGTGAGCGTCACCAGAAACACATTGAACGGATCGATGAAAAACTGCTCGGCAAACACCAGCATCGGCCCCTGAAAAATGATCCGCGCCGTCAGCACGCAGGCGGCGAGGAAGGTGGCGATGCTGAAGGCCAGATTGATCCAGGGAGCGAAGCCGCGCTGGCCGACGAGGGCCAGCACCGCAGCGCCGAGCAGGGGGATCGCAAGGACGATGAGCAGTTCCATTCAGTCCTCTTTGAGCGATTCCATGTTTTGCAAATCCAGGCTGTCGAACTGCTCCCGGATCTGGAAAAAGAAAATTCCGAGGATGAACACGCCGACCAGCACGTCCAGACCGATGCCTAGCTCCACCACCATGGGCATGCCCTGTGTGGCGCTGGTGGCCGCGAACAGCAGGCCGTTTTCCATCGCCAGAAAACCCACCACCTGGGCCACGGCCTTGCGCCGCACGATCATCATCAGGAAAGCCAGCAGCACCAGCGCCAGCGCGATGCCCAGGGTGCCGCGCATGGCCTCGCCGGCGAAGCGGGAGATGGGCTGCGCCAGAACAAAAGAGAAAATCACCAGAACGATGCCGATGATCTGCAGGGTGGGAATGTTCACCAGGGTTTCGGTATCCCATTCGGCATGCAGGCGGCGGATCAGCTTGTGCAGCACCAGCGGCAGCACGATGACCTTGAGCACCAGGGTCAGCGCGGCAGACTGGTAGAGCTCGGCATCGCCCGTCGAATAGGCCACGACGACGGTGCTGGCCACCAGCAAGGCGCCCTGCGCCGCAAACAGATTGACCAGATTGACCACCCGGCGCTGCGCCAGCATGGCGAAAGACAGCAGCAACAGCAAGGCGGCGATCAGGTGGATGAGCTGCGTGCTCAGCGGCAGGCTGGGCAGCAGCGCAGGCAGGTTTGCCGCAGACAGCGCGGCAGACGAGGCGGCAGACGAAGCCGTGGCTGCGGAGGCGGAAACGAGCGGGGCGAGATCGGTCATGGCATCAGGCTCAATGCGAAAGCATCAGCCGCACCAGCATGCCGAGCACGCCGAGCAGAAACGCGGTGCCGAGAAATTCGGGATCGCGGAAGATGCGCAGCTTGGCGCTGAGGGTTTCGATCAGCGCGATGCCGAAACCGGCGGCCGCCAGCTTGAGCAGCAGCGGCGGCAGCGCAGCCAGCAGCCACATCACGCCGTCGGCGTGGTTCGCCATGCCCCAGGGCAGAAACAGCGCGAAGCCAATGCAGACATAGTTGAACAGCTTGAGACTGCTGGCCCATTCCACCAGCGCCAGATGACGCGCGGAATATTCGAGCACCATGGCCTCGTGGATCATGGTGAGTTCCAGATGGGTGGTGGGGTTGTCCACCGGAATGCGCGCGTTCTCGGCCAGCAGCACCATCACGAAGGCCACGGCGGCGAACGCCAGACTGGCGTGCAGCGCCAGATGCTGCGATTGCAGGTATTCGGCGATCGTCGGCAACAGGGTGCTGCCCGAGATCAGCGACGAGGTGAACACCACCATCAGCAGCGCGGGCTCGGCGAGAAAGCCCACCATCATGTCGCGCCGCGCGCCCATGCTGCCGAAGGCGGCGCCGATGTCCATGCCGGCCAGGGCCGTGAACACCCGAGCCAGCGCAAACAGTCCCACCAGCGCAATGACGTCGGCCGCCTGCGCAAACGGCAGATCGGTGGAGAGCGAGGGGATGATGGCCGCAGCCACCACCATGATGCCCATCAGCAGATACGGCACGACGCGAAACAGCGCCGTGGCCTCGTGCGCCAGCACCGCGTCCTTGCGCAGCAGCTTGGCGATGCGCGCATAGGGCTGCCAGATGGGCGGCGCGCTGCGGTTGGACAGCCAGGCGCGACACTGCGTCACCCAGCCGGACAGCAGCGGCGCCAGCAACACCGAGACGGCCACGGCCAGCAATTGCGTCAACAGCGGAGTCAGCAAGGCGGAAAAACTCATCGCACCACCACCATCAGCAGCACCAGCAGGGTGAGGAAGCTGTAGAGCAGATAGACCGAAATCCGTCCCTGCTGAATCTTCCCGACCTGCCGCGCCAGCCACAGCACCGCCTGCGCCGCCGGCGTGTAAAACTGCGGCCAGAACCGGTCTTCCACCGACACGCGGTAACGCGGCTCGGCGTCGTCCGGGCGCGGCAGCTCGACCCGCATCAGGAAGAACGGGCTGAACACCCGGCGGATCGGCTGACCGAAGCCCTCGGCGCTGTCCTGCATGCGCCCGGTCAGTCCCGGCGCGCCGCAATCCCACGGCGCGGCGCGGCGGACGCGTCCCGCATAGACGCGGTGGGTCAACAAGCCCGTCAAGCTGACGACCAGCAGGCCCACGAGCAGCATCGCCACAGGACTGTACGACGCCCGATCCGGCGACAGCGGCACCAGCCAGAACCCGTTGCCCGCTTGCGAGTGGCCCGCTTGCGCCAGCGGCTTGCCCAGCAACATCAGGTTGACCCGGTCGATCGCCTGCAGCACCCAGGTCGGCATCAGGCCCAGCAGCACACAGCCCGCGGCCAGCCACAGCAGCCCGATGCGCTCCAGCCAGCCGACATCGTGCGCTTGCTCGAGCTGCGGCTCGCGTGCGCTGCCGAGAAAAATCACGCCATAGAACTTCACCATGACATAAGCCGCCAGCGCCGCAGTCAGCACCAGCATGGCCGCACCCAGCGGGATGAGCAGATTGAAAAACGGTTCGGGGATCTGCGGCGTGAACAGAAACGACTGCAACAGCAGCCACTCGGCGACAAAGCCATTGAGCGGCGGCAGCCCGGCGATGGCCAGCGTGCCGATCAAAGCCGTCCAGCCCACCCAGGGCATGGAGCGCAACAAGCCGCCGAGTTTTCCCAGACTGCGCTGCTTGGTGGCGTGGAGCACGGAGCCGGTGGTCAGGAACAGCAGGCTCTTGAAAAAGGCATGGTTGAGCAGGTGGTACAGCAGGGCGGCGAGCGCCAGCGCCGCAAACACCGCCAGCCCGACCCCGTGAAACACCAGCGCCAGGCCAAGCGCGGCGAAGGCAATGCCGATATTTTCGATGGACGAATAAGCCAGAAGCCGCTTCATATCGGTCTGCACCGCGGCGAACAGCACGCCGAACAAGGCGCCGAACAGCCCCAGCGCCAGCAGCGGCACGCCCCACCACCACAGCGGCGCATGCAGCAGATCGAAGCTCACCCGCAGCAAGCCGTAGAGCGCGGTCTTGAGCATCACTCCACTCATCAAGGCCGAAACCGGCGAAGGCGCGGCCGGGTGCGCCTCGGGCAGCCAGATGTGCAAGGGAACCAGACCGGCCTTGGCGCCAAAGCCGATGACCGCCAGCCCGAAGGCCACGCTGGCCCAGGCCGGACTCAAGTGCGCGTGGCGCATCGCCTCGAACGTCAGGCTGGCGATGCCGCCCTGCATCATCACCCCGAAGCACAACAGCAGGGCGATGGCCCCCAGATGCGCCAGCAGCAGATACACATAACCGGCGCTGCGGATTTCCGCCATGCGGTGCTGGGAAATCACCAGGAAGTACGACGCCATGGCCATGACTTCCCACGCCAGCATGAAGCTGTAGGCATCGGCCGCGAGCATCACCATGCACATCGCCGCCAGGAACACGTGGTACTGCATACCCAGCAGCCCCGGCGCCGTGCCCTCGCCCTCGCGAAAATAGCCCGAGGCGAAGGTGGAAATGCCCACGGTGGAGGCGCCCAGCAGAAACAGGAAGAACCCCGACAGCGCGTCCAGCCGCAGATGCAGCGGCAGGCCCGGCAGGCCGATGGGCAAAACCAACGACTGCGGCGCAGCGAACAGCGCCAGCAACCCAACTGAGGCCATCACCAGACTGCCCAGCGCGCCCAGCGGAAAGATCACCCGCGCCACCCAGCGCGTGGAATGCGGTGCGACGAAACCCGCCAACCCCATGCACACCCAAGCCGCCGCCACACCCAGGGCGATGGGAAGAAGATCGGGCGCGTTCATACGGGAGTTGCGTGAAAATGAGATTCACATAAGATGTGCGCTAAATGCTAATCTCATTTCCATCAAAATGGAACAACGCACCAGCCGCCTCACTGTCTTGATCGACCCGCAGAAGAAGGAGTTGTTCGAGCGCCTGTGCGCGCGCGAGGACCAGACGCCGTCGCAAGTGGTGCGGCGCCTGATCCGCGACTACATCGAGTTCAAGCTCGGACGGCCTTGGCAGCCGGGCGAGTCCATCGACGAGGCGCTCAAGCGCTGAGCCTCTGCCTATGCAAAAACGCCGCTGCAAAACCGCAACAGGCTGCGCCGCTCCGCCGCAACGATCTCCCGCATGAAATCTCAGCAAAATCGAGGTGAGTCGTTCTTTTGGTGGGAAGGCGACACGCTCGTGGTCAACATCCTGGGAAAGCCCAGTGCGGGGGTCGATGCCATCGGCAAGCCCAAGGGATCGCAACTGAAGGTAAGCGTGACGGCGGCGCCGCGCGCTGGCCGCGCGACCGATCACATGGTGCGCTTTCTTGCCAAGGAATTTGGCGTGCCGACCTCGGCCATCGAAGTGGTGTTCGGGCGCATGAATGTCAACAAGCAGTTGCGCATTCATGCGCCGCAAAAACTTCCCGCTGTATTCCAGCAAACCAGCCTGCTGGATTGACGCGCCCGGTTTGATGCGTCCGGCCGCGCGCCGGGGTTCAGCCCGCGATGCGATTGACCAGGAGGATCAACCGCCAGCACTCTCGCCTTGCTGCATGAACAGCCGTGACGCCGCGGCGACTTGCGTCAACGCGGGCAGCAATGCAGCGGCAGCGGCGGCGTCCAGGGATTGGGGCAGGCGCAGAGCGCTCTGCCGTACCTGCGCAAAACCCAGGCCCTTGCGTGCAAAGACGATGCTGTTGCATCCGTCTTTGTCATCCACCACCAGCACGGAGTCGCCAAAGCTGCGCCGGATGCGGTCCAGGTGGATGGCGTAGTGGTCGTGGCTGGATTGCAGATTGACCACCATGATGCCGCCCGGGCGCAGCAGCGCGCATCCATCATCGTAGAAACGCTGGGAACACAGGCGCGGCGGCAGACCCTCGCTGTCGTAGCCGTCGACCATCAGGATGTCGCAGGGTGACGTGCTGGTGCGCACATGCTGCGCGCCATCGGCCAGGACGACGCTGAACCGATCATCGTCGGAGGGGATATGAAACTCGTCGCGCAGGGCAATGACATGCGGGTTGATCTCGACCACCAGGATGCGGGTCTGCGGCAGGTGGCGATAGCAGAATTTGGCCAGCGATCCCCCGCCCAGGCCAATCATGGTGATGTTTTGAGGCTCTACCATGAACAGCAAAAATCCCATCATCATGCGCGTGTACTCCAGGTCCAACGCATCGGGGTCTCGAAGTCGCATGCTGCTTTGCACTTCCGAAATGGTGAAGTGCAAAGCCTTGGAATGCAGGGTGTCGTAGACAAAGGGCCTGACGTGGCGTGTTGACTCTTGGGATTCGGGCATGGATGGCGGCAAGGGATGAGCCACAGACGGATGTCAGTCAGCGTTTCGTTTCATGATCCGGCCCGTGACGCGGGCGAAAAACGGCAGATGCCGAACCCTTTGTATGGGCATGAAAGTCACATGGTATGTGCGTTCAATGCGCATGTCTTGCAAGTTTCAGGGAGGATCTCTCCTTGCGCCAAGCGGCCCGGGAAAATTCCCCTGGGCGAGCCCCGATAGGTTTGCGGGCATGAACCAACAGCCTGATCAACCAGCGACAATGCGCCAACAGGTTGTCGGACGACCGCCGGACGTGAGGATCGCGAGCTGAGATGGGGCTATGAGGGGGGCTGTGCGGCATTCAGCGCAACGGCTTTTTCCCCATCGCTTCTCCTGCGGGGTCGCAACTCCGCCGCCACCGGACATTCCCACAGCCCTTTTTCCGCTGCATGCCCCAAGCCCGGCAGACTTTTCATGGATTTCCTCGTTCTCCTTCTCGGCGGCGCCGTGCTCGGCCTCGCCGGCGTGTTCGTGCGTCTGGCCGACACCACCGCCAATCTCGGCCCGTTTGCCAGCGCCTTCTGGCGCATGGCCGTGGCCGCGCCGTTTTTGCTGGCCTGGGCTGCGGTGCAGTGGAAACTGCCGCGCAAAGCCTGCCCTCCCGCAACCCGGATCGACCCGGCGCAAACGCCGCCGCAATGGTTCGGCAAGCGCCCTGCCCCGCCCGCCCTGCTGACGCACTGGCCGACCTGGGGACTGGCGCTGTTTGCCGCGGCCATGTTCGCGCTCGATCTGGTGTTCTTCCACCTCGCGGTGACCTGGACTGCCGTGGGCAACGCCACGCTGGAATCGAACTTCGCTCCCGTGCTCATCACCCTGGCCTTCTGGGTCATCACCCGCAACGCGCCGCAGCCGGCGTTTCTCGCCGGGCTGGCCGCTGCGCTGGGCGGCGCGGCCCTGATGATCGGCCCCAACTTCGGCCACAGCCGCGCGCTGCTGGGCGATGCCAGCGGGCTGGTGTCCGCCGTGTTCTACGCTGCGTATCAGGTGGGCATCCAGCAGGCGCGGCAGCGGCTGTCCACCGCGCCGCTCATGGCCGTCGTCACCCTGCTCGCCGCCGTGGCGCTCTGGCCTTTCGCCCTCGCCGAGGGGCGGCCATGGCCGACTGCGGCCATCGGCTGGGTGTGGGTGCTCGGGCTGGCGCTGCTGGTGCAGATCGGCGGCCAGGTGGTCATCGCCTACGCGGTGCGCCGACTCAACCCGGCGCTCTCATCCGTGGGCCTGCTGGTGCAACCGGCCATGGCGGTGGTGTATGCGTGGATTTTGCTGGGCGAGGCGCTGACCGCCCCGCAACTGCTCGGCGCGGGGCTGGTGCTGGCGGGCATCTATCTGGCGCGCAAGGGGATGTGAACAAGGATGTGAGCGCCCGTCATCCCCGCGCAAATCCTTATTTCCCGCCTGGCGGCTTGGGCGCTTTGGCGATTTCGGCGGGCGTGCAGTTGCCCAGCGACACCAGGCAATACCGCACGTCTTTGGGCGCGCCGCCCTTGGGCCAGTCGTAGATGGCCGCGGGGAAATCAGGCCGGGGCTGGTGCGAGAAGTAATCCGCAACGTCCACCGCATCCTGATCGCTCATGCGACCGACACCCGTTGGCGGATGCAGACTGTCGGCCACCGGCATGGCGCCTTTGACGAAACGGGCTGCGGTGTAGGTGCGCGCCATGCCCGCGCCGATGTTGAACGAATCCGGCCCCCACAGCGGCGGAAAGACGTATTCGCCTTTGGCGTTCCTGCTCCCCTCGCCGTCGATGCCATGACAGGCGGCGCAGCGCTCGGCATAGATCACCTTGCCGCGCACGGGGTCGGGTTTGAGCGAAGTATCAATTTTGGGGAGCGCGGCGTTTTTGACCTTGGCATCGGCAGGGACGCCTTTGGACATCCAGGCCATGAAGGCGAGCATGGCCTTCATTTCCGGGGAATTTTTGGGGATGGGCTTGCCGTTCATCGACCGCATCATGCAGCCGTTGATGCGGTCGGCCATGCTCACCACCCGGGCGGCACGACTGTTGTACATGGGGTAGCGCACATCCTGCCCGACGAAGGCTGATGAGTCAGGCACGAAGCCGCCGCCGAGGTGACAGCTCGTGCAGTTGAGCACGTCGCCGACGTTGTTGGGCAGCAGCTTCTTGGTCTGCGTCATCAGGCGATAGCCGTAGAGGATTTCCGCGCCGTTGGGCTCATGCGCCAACGAAGCGAGATCGGGCGTCTTGAAGGGCACTACGCGCGTCGGCTTGGGTTTGGCGACCAGCGCTGGTGCAGCGGCTGCGGGCGAGGAGGCCGTTTGGGCCCTTGTTGGCTGGAAGGCGATGGCCACCAGCATGCTCGCTGCCAGCAGAGTGCGCACCGTCATGTCTGCGCGTGAATGGGTTTTGCTGTTTTGCATGATGGTCTCCCTCAATGGGTTTTGGCGATGTCTGCGCGGACTTTCGCCACTTCGCTGGCGCTGACTGCCGCCCCTCTATTGCCCCAGCCGCTGCGCACGAAGGTGGCGATGTCGGCCACTTGCTGGTCGCTGAGCACACCCGCGAAGGCTGGCATGGTGAACGGATGAACGCCTTTGACCTCAGCGGTCTTTCCCCCCGCCAGAATCACATGGATCAAGTTGAGTGCATCACGCGACTCCACCGTGGGGTTGCCCGCCATGGCCGGAAACACGCCTGCGGCGCCTTCTCCATTGTTCTGGTGGCAGACCGCGCAATACTGCGCATAGGCCAGAGAGCCAACGGAATGCAGGTCGGGTTGCGGCACGGGTGCGACCGGCTGCGGCGCCTTGGGCTTGTTCGGGTCGGCTGGCAATGATTTGAGATAGATCGCCACCGCCTCCAGATCGGCGTCGGTCCAGTACTGCGAACTGTGGTGGATGACCTCGGTCATGCTGCCCAGCGCCGCGCCGCTGCTGTTGCGCCCGGTCTTGAGCAGTTGCACGATGTCGGCCACGCTCCAGTTCCCCAGACCGCCCACGTCATTGCCGCGCAGATTCCTGGCGTACCAGTTTTCGATCTTGGCGCCCGAGAGAAACAGCGAGCCATCGGAGCCGTTGGCGCTCAGCGCCTTTTCCTGCATGCCGATGCCGCGCGGGGTGTGGCAAGCGCCGCAGTGACCCAGACCCTCGGTCAAATAAGCGCCGCGATTCCATTGCGCGCTTTGTTTCGGGTCGGGCCGATAGACGTGATCTTCAGAGACGTACATCCAGTTCCATATCGCCAACGGCCAGCGCATGGTCAACGGCCAGATCATGGTGGGCGGCTTGTTGGGCTGCGCCACAGGCTTCACGCCCTGCATGAAATAGGCGTAAAGCGCCTTCATGTCTTCGGGCGTGACTTTGGCATATGACGGATAGGGCATGGCCGGATAAAGATATTTCCCGCCGGGAGCCACCCCATGACGCACTGCACGATCAAAATCCTCAAAGGTGTATTTACCGATGCCGTAAGTCGGATCGGGCGTGATATTGCTCGAATAAATCGTGCCTATCGGCAGCGGCATGGGTAAACCGCCCGCAAACGGCTTGCCGCCCTTTACCGCGTGACAGGCGATGCAGTCTCCGAGCTTGGCGACATAAGCGCCCCGCTCGACTTCCTGCTGTGAAAACTGAGGAGCGGCCTGCGCCAAGCCGATTCCGCCGAATATCAATAGAAACCCAGACACATAATGAAATCTGGATTTTTTATTTGTGACTTTCATGTGACTACCTCCGTATATCCCGCATTTTGTGCAATGCAGCAGTTATGAAGGCAGCTTAATTCGGCGTCCCTTTATTTT
>DYKQ01000052.1 GCA_020722545.1 Thiomonas intermedia
CTCGCATTGCCTCCGCCCAGACCCCCGGCGCGGGGGTATAAATAGCGTTAACAGGTCCTAGAGCATGTTCGCCTGGCCGTTCGCCAAGCCGCAGCATCTGCTCGACGCCGTGGCCGCCCTGTCGGTCTCGCTCAGCGCCGAGGAGCGGGCGGCGCTGGAAGCGTCGTATCGGCCGCATCCGGTCGTCGGGTTCGAATGATGTCAGTTCCGCACGGCCGTTCCGAAGGAACTGACCCTCCCTCGGGGGAAAACGAGCGCAGCGAGTCAGGGGGCGGTTTCAGCCTGAACGATTCGCAGCTCGTCGTTCCGCCCTCGTTCATCGCGCTCTATCTGGAGCCGCGCCGCAGCCGCCCCAGCGCGCCGCGCGAGGTCATCACCGCGCGCTACGAGTTCTGCGAAGACCTCGCCTCGATGCTGACCGAGCACGCCGCGGAGATCAAGTCCAGCCTGCACGTCACCGAGGACGACGTGCTGTTGCGGGTGTGGCGCGGGCTGTGCGCGCCCGACTCCGGCGTGAACGCGGCGGAGGCGCAATGGGTGGTGAATCGCCTGGCCGAGTTGTTGGGCTGGCCCCTGCCGGGAGAGATGGCGCCGGGCTGAGCGCGGGGCTTGGGTATCCTGCGCCCTGGCTCAACATTTTCATCCCTCGATGTCCGCCCCAGCAGATTCCATGAACGACACGCCGCCCGCCGTTTCGGCCTGGGCGGTTTTCGGCAACCGCCGCATCGCCGCGGTCTTGCTGCTCGGGTTTTCTTCAGGGCTGCCGCTGGCGCTGACGGCGGGCACGCTGCAGGCCTGGCTCACGGTCGAAGGGCTGAGCCTGAAAGCCATCGGCTTTGCCACTCTGGTCGGACAGGCCTATGTGTTCAAGTTCCTCTGGTCGCCGACGATGGATCGATACGCCGTGCCGTTCTGGGGACGTTGGCTGGGGCGGCGGCGCGGCTGGCTGCTGCTGGCGCAACTGCTGCTGGCGGCCATGCTCGGTTTGATGGCCTTTGTCGGCGTGCCCGGCCCCGATCAGGCCGCGGCCTGGCCGGGGCTGGTGCATGCGGCCGAGCGGCTCGGTGTGGATGCCGCCAGCGCGCGTGCCGTACCGCTGCTGCTGCTGGCCGTGGGCGTGGCGTTTTTCTCGGCCTCGCAAGACATCGTGATCGACGCGTATCGCACCGATGTGCTGCCCGCCGCCGAGCGCAGCGCCGGGGCCGCCGTGCTGGTGCTGGGCTACCGTCTGGCGATGATCGTCTCGGGCGGTCTGGCGCTCTGGCTCGCCACCGATGTGACCGGCTGGCGCGGCATCTACGCCCTCATGGCCGGGCTCATGCTGGTGCTCACCCTCGTCACCTTGTGGGCGCCGCGCCCGCCGCTGCATGCCAAACCGCCGCGCACCCTGCGCGAGGCGGTGGTCGAGCCTTGGCAAGAATTTTTCAGCCGCAAGGGGGCTTGGGCCTTGCTGTTGGCCATCGTGTTTTACAAACTTGGCGACGCCTTTGCCGGGGCCTTGTCCACCACCTTTCTGATTCGCGGCGTGGGCTTCAGCCCGGCGGATGTGGGGCTGATGAACAAGAGCATGGGGCTGGTCGCCACCATCGTCGGCGCCTTACTGGGCGGGGCCTTGCAGGCGCGGCTGGGGCTGTGGCGGGCGCTGTTGCTGTTCGGCGTGTTGCAGGGCGCCTCTAATCTGGCCTACTGGGTGCTGGCCGTTTCGCCGCAAAGTCTGGCGCTCATGGGCCTGGCGATCGGCGTGGAAAACTTCACCGGCGGCATGGGCACGGCGGCGTTTGTCGCCCTGTTGTCGGCGCTGTGCGACGTGCGTTTTTCCGCCACGCAGTTTGCGCTGTTGTCGGCGTTGTCGGCGGTGGGGCGGGTGTATGTCGGCCCGGCCACGGGCTATCTGGTCGATGCGCTGGGCTGGCCGAACTTCTATCTTTTCACCGTCGTCGCGGCCGTGCCGGGCGTGGCGCTGATCTACTGGCTGCGCGACGCCATCGAAGCCCGCGACATGCAAAACCCGGGCGGGTGAAACGGTCGCAAAGGCCGTTTCAGAGCGCATTCAGCCGACGTTAAGGCTAGGCTGCTGCAATAGCATCAACAACATGGAGGAACGGCATCATGGCTGACACCGAACACGCGCTTGCCCTGGGCCAGGAGGCCCGTCTGTTTGTCCGCAATCATCAGAATGGCGTGCTGTCCACGCTGTCGAAGCGGTTGGACGGTTTTCCCTTCGGCTCGGTCTCGCCCTATGTGCTCGACCACGAGGGCCACCCCGTCATTCTCATTTCCACCCTGGCCGAACACACCAAGAACATCGACGCCGATCCTCGGGTGAGCCTCATCGTGCATCCCTGCGCCGAAGACATGCAGGCCGCCGGCCGCGTCACCCTGGTGGCGCGGGCCGAGCCACTGCCCGACAAGACGGGCTTCGGCGCGCGCTACCTGCGCTATCTGCCGCAGGCCGAAGGCTATTTCGCCATGCACGACTTTCACTTCTATCGTTTGCGGGTGGAAGACGTGCGCTTCATCGGCGGCTTCGGCAAGATCCACTGGATTCGCCCCGAGCGCTACGCCCCGCCCGCCGCGCCCGCGCTGGCCGCCGCCGAAGAGGGCATCCTCGCGCACATGAACGCCGACCATGCGCACAACCTGCGCGAATACTGCCGCCATGTGCATGGCGTGGAGGCGCTGGACGCGACCATGGTCGGCATCGACTGCGATGGCTTCGACGTGCGCGCCGACGGCCATGTGCTGCGCTTCAACTTCCCCGAACCCGTGCTTGACGCCGAGGCCGCCCGCGCGGCCCTGGTCGAACTGGCGAAACAGGCCCGCACCACGGCCCCGGCGTGAGTTGGGCCGCGCCTGCAGAAAACCGCGCTCCGACTTACGATGAACTTCCCGCCGCCAAGGCAGCAAGACCGTGGCGACACTTCCTGGAGACTCTGATATGAAGCTTTTCTACAGCCCCGGCGCCTGCTCGCTTTCACCCCACATCGTCCTGCACGAACTCGGCCTGCCGCATGACGTGGTCAAGGTCGATCTCAAGACCAAGCAGACCAGCGATGGGCGCGACTTCCGCACCATCAACCCCAAGGGCTATGTGCCCCCCCTGCAACTCGACGACGGCGCCATCCTCACCGAAGGCCCGGCCATCGTGCAATACCTGGCCGACCGCAAACCCGAGATGCATCTCGCCCCGGCCAACGGCACGCTGGCGCGCTACAAGGCGCGCATGGAAGCGCGTCCCGGCGTGGCCGCCACCCTGGCCGCCGAACGCGAGGCGAAAAAGGGCTGAACGCTGATTCAGGGCCTGCCGCGCACCGCGTCAGAACGGTGCGCCGAAAATCGCCCAGACGCCCGACAGAATGGTGGGCACGGCAAGCACGATGTTGATCGCAGACAGCGTGCGAATCTGCGCGGCCTGCGTGCAGGCCGCGCCCCAGTCGCTGCGGACAACGGCGCTGCGCATGCGCAGGAAGGGCACGAAAAAGATATACAACGCGAGCAGCACCATGAGGCTGCCCAGCACCACCATCACCCATTGCGCGGTGCTGAGCACGCCAAACCCGCCGCGCAAAAACACCATGCCGTAGCCGGTGATGACCAGCGACGCGCCCGCGCCCCAGATCACGGCGAAAAAATTGCGGAACAGCCCATAAAGCAGCCGGGCACGCGGCTCGGCCTGCGCGATGGCGCGTTTGAGCGCAGGCGCCAGAAAGCCATCCATGAAAAGAATGCCGCCGATCCAGATGACCACGGCGAGCAGATGGATGAATTGCGCGAGAGAGTTCCAGTTCATGGCGTGGGGCGGATCGGCAAAGTGGCTTCATTGCAGCAGAGTTGCGTGAGGTGTGGTTTGACGTGTCTCACAAGCCGTTTGTCGGCTGGGTCACAATGGACGCATGTCGTTTGTTTCCGCCCCTATTGCGTTCAAACCTCGATCTTTGGGGATGCTCAGTGCCGCCTTGCTGTGCTGGCTGCTGCAGTATGGCAGCGTGCAGCACGCGGCCGGGCAGGTGGCGGCCTTGTTTCAGGCGGCCATTGCGGTGGCTTGGGCCATGCTGCTGCTCTGGCTGTGGACGCGCTGGCGCGGTATTGCGCTGTTCGCGCAGGGCGCGTCGCTGCTGCCCGCGCTCTGGGGCGGCGCGCTGTTTACCGTGCAATGGGCCTGCCTGTATCTCGCCGTAGACCGTGCCGCGCTGTGGCGCGTGGCGCTCTTGTTCGGGCTGATGGCGGTGCTGATGCGGGCTGCGGCGCAAGGGCGCTGGCTATCGCGGCTGGGCTTCGCGGCGGGCGTGGCGCTGCTCGCCGTCTGGGCCTGGGCGACGGGGCAAGGCGGGGTCGGGCTGTTGACCCTGGCCGCCGCGCTGGCTTTTGTGCTCGGGCTTCATCAGGTGCGCTGCGCCCGGATGCAGCGACAAGACCTGATGCGCTGGCGCTTCTATCAACTCTGTGTGGCCGCGCTGTTGCTGCCGTTGGCGGCGGTGGCGTTCAGCCCGAGCTGGAGCTTTCTGCCGGGCTGGAGCGCGCTGGGCGCGATATTGCTGCAGACGATTTGCGGCGGGCTGGCGTTTCCGTTTCTGCTGGCCGCGGCCTTACCAGAGGCCGGGAATGAAGCGGCGGGTGACGCGCGCATAGCCAACGTAGTCGGGCCAGACGCCTGAGAGCAGCCGCTCTTCCATCGCCGCCTTGAAATTCAGCACCACGCCCAGCGCGATCCACAGCGCCCACTGCACCGGGCTGTGCGCCGCTGCGGCGACGCCGGCCATGAACAGAATCAGCGCGACATACATGGGGTGGCGTATCCAGCGGTAAGGCCCGGTGGTCACCAGATGCGCGCCCTGGCGCGGTTCGGGCACGATGTTGAAATTGCCCGGCCGGTTGTGCCAGAACACCCACAGCACCAGCGCCGCGCCAGCGGCGAGTAGCGCGAGCGCGGGCCAGCTCAGGCGCCAATGCGGCGCGGGCCAGCCGAACATCAGGGCGAGCAGCCCGAACTGGGCAGTCACCCAGAGCCGGGCCAGGGTATGCGTCTGCATGCGGGCCTTTGAGTTCGATCAGATCAGGGCTGGCTTACCAGCGGCGCTTGCGCACGTTGCGCAGGAACTCGTCGAGGATGGGGGTGCAGTCGAGCAGTTCGGGGTTGGACGGGTGGTGGAATTCCGGGTGCCACTGCAGGCCCAGCAGAAAGTTGCGGCCGGTGCCGCGTATGGCTTCGGGCAGGCCGTCTTCGGGGCTGATGGCGTCCACCACCAGATCGCGACCCAGGGTGCGCACCGCCTGGTGATGCACCGACACGATGTTGAGCGTGCCCGGATCGACCTCGGGATAGAGGCGGGCCAGCAGGCCGCCTTCGGTGAAACGCACCGGGTGGTAGTGCCGGTCGTAAGTGTCGCTGAGGTGCTGGGTATGGCTGTCGGTGAGTTGCGAAGGCAGGTCTTGGTAGAGCGTGCCGCCCATGGCGACGTTGATGAGCTGCGCCCCGCGGCAGATGCCCAGCACGGGTTTGCGCACTTCGATGAACTCATGCAGCAGTTCCATCTCATAGCCATCGCGCACCGGGTCGCCCGCCCATTCGGGCTTGAGCGGTTCTTCGCCGTAGCTGTGCGGGCTCATGTCCGAGCCGCCCTGGAGAATCAGGCCGTCGAGCGCATCAGCGTAGTCGCTTAGGCGGATATTGCTGCGAACAATGCCGCCGCCCGTCGCCACCGTGGGCACCATGAACACCAGCACATCGCGCGACATGGCCCAGTGCGCGACCGACTGCTCCAGATACTGCAGCGTTTTGCTGCGCAGCCCGGCCTGCCCGGGCTGGGGATGGTCGATGCGCGCGGAGATGCCGATTTTCAGAGGTTTGGTCGCCATGGGAGAGCTCGCTGTGGCAGGGATGGATTCATCTTATGACGACCGGAGTGACCGAGCGTTCCTGCAGTTCATTGAAACTCGAAGGTGTAGAACAGATCGAGCGCGTTTTCGGTGCCGGTCTGGGCCTGTACCGAGAGCCGCCGGGTGAGTTGGTGCTGGATGGTGAAAATGCTCGATACTCCGTCGATTCCGCGCGAGAAGGTGACGAGGGTGTTGGCCGACAGGCGCTTGCTCAGCGTGACGATGGCGCTCTGCACGCCGCCGGACGCAGCGGTCGCGACGCCATTGGTGCTGCTCGTGCCGGTGCTGCTGGACGCACTTTGCACGCTGATGCTGTCGAGGCCCAAAGCATGCGCCAGCCGGGTTTGCAGCGGCTGCCCCTCGCTGGGGCCGAGCAGCGCCGCCGCCGCGGTCTGCAGCAGCCCGATGTCGGACGCGCCCGCCTGGTCGAGCGGCTGACCCAGCACCAACCACGACAGAATTTCGGTGTCGGGCATGGCGGGGGTGGAACTGAGCTTGACCAGCGGGCGCCGCGCGCTGCCGCTGATGGTCACGCCGACTTCGATGCCGGTGGGCAGGTTGGGGCGGGTGGCGGTGATGTTCAGTCCGGGGTTGTCCACCGGCCCGGCGAAGTTGATGCGGCCCTGCGTCACCTGTAATTGCTGGCCGTAGGCGGTGTATTCGCCCTTGACGACATCGATGCTGCCGGTCGCCGTGGGCGGGGCGCCGTTGTCGGCGCGCACGCGCACGCTGCCGCCCAGCGTGGCATCGAGGCCCTGGCCGTAGAGGTGGAAGTTGGACCCCAGGTTGAAGGCGCCATCGAAGCGCACGGCGCTGGGCATGGCGGCCGCGGGCTTGCTTGCTGCCGACGTCTGGCCGATGACGACCACGTCGCTGCTCAGCGTGGGCCCGGTGGCGCGGGGCAGGGCGATGTCGGCGCTGTCGGCGGTGAGGTCGGCGGTGATGGCCAGCACCTTGTCGGCCAGCCGGGCCTGCGCGGCGCCGCTGAGCACGAGTTGTCGGTCGGGCCGACTGAGCAGTTGCAGCTTGTCGGCCTTGAGGTCCAGGGTCGCGCGCGGCAGACCGTTTTGCAGCCGTGCGTCGCCGGTGGCGGTGAGCTGCCCCTTGCCGCCCTGGAGTTGGAGCTGATCGAGCTGAAGTCGGTCGCCGGTGAAGTGAGCGCGCAGCACGCCGTTTTTGAGATCGAGGCCTTGCGCGGGCCAGGCCAGACGCAGGGCCCGGCCATCGAGACTGCCGCTGTATTGCGGCTGGGCCAGCGTGCCACGGCCCTGCACCGCGAGTTGCAGACGGCCCTCGGCGCGATAGTCGTAGCCGATCAGCGGCGCGGCCCAGGCCAGGCTGGGCATGTCGGCGCCCGCGTCGAGCTGCAGCGGTGCGCTGCCCGCGATGCCCCACAGCTCGCCGCGGCGGCTGAGTTCGGTGGCCAAGCTGGCCTGCGCCGTGCCCATGGCGGTCTGCACCACGCCCTGCGCCTGCACGCGGCTGTCTTTCGCCGTGACGTCGAGCACGAGCTGGCCGATGCCCAGCGGCATGAAGCCGCCGCGCGATGCGGCGGCGCCGAAGGTGGCGTCGCAGGTCGGGGCGAGGGTGACCGTGCCCACGGGCTTGGCGGGAGCGGCGGCAAGTTGCAGCGCGATATCGCCGCTGTCGCGCTGCAGATGGATCTGTCCGTTCACGGTTGCACCGGCGTCGATCTGCCAGCGGCCGGAAAGCGCCAGCGTGTCGCGCAGCCGCGCCGGGGCGATGCCGCCCAGGGCAAGCAGGTCGGCGGTGCGGACGGTCTGCAGACGACCCGCGGTGCGCAACACGCCGGGGGCGAGCTGCAGGCTGTCCAGATCGATCTGCCCGGCCTGCAGCTTCAAATCCGCATGCTCAACCTGCAGCCGCAGCGGGGAAAACGCCAGATCGAGCTTTGCGGGCGCCTGGAGTTTGATCGCGACCGGCCCGGTGTTTTCCAGTGCGGTGATCTGGCCGCGCCAGCCTTGCGGGTCGCCGTGCCAGCCGCCAGCGGCACTCAGTCGGAGATCGAGTGGCAAGGGCGGCGCGGTGGGCTGCGATGTGGGTTGTGGTGTGGGCGCAGTGGCGCTGCGCCGGGGCAACTGGCCTTTGACGGCAAGCAGCAGAGTGTGCCGGGCGCGGGCGCCCGCGATGTTCAGGGTCGCGGTGTCGATCACCTTTTCTGCTCTGCTTTTTGCGGTTGACGCGAGCCGCAGGTCTTGCAGCCGGGCGCCCAGTTGCAGTCGTCCGTCCAGCCCGGCCGTGGTCTGCGCCTGAGTGTGCAAACTGCCGATCTGCACGGTTTGCGCGCTCTGGGTCCAGCGCAGGCCGTCGAGGTCGATCTGCAGCGAGCCCGCGAGACGGTTGAGCAGGGTGCTTGCGGTTGGCAAGGCGGTGGCGGCCGGTGCGCGGCCGGTGCTGAAGGTGCTAAATGTGCTGCGGGCGCTGAGGTGTTGCAGCGTGAGCGCGCTGGCCCAGCGCAGTTCATCCGCTTGGAGCGAGATCGTGCCCGAGGGCGCTTGCAAGCCGCCTTGCAACTGGCCCTGCGCTTGGGCGCTGCCTTGCAGGGCGGGGTCGATCTGCGCGAGCTGCGGGGCGTGCAGCGTCCACTGTAAGGCATCTCGGGGCTGGCCGAATGCGCCTTTCGCGCTGAGCTGATTGGCGCCGAGGGTGAGCGCGGCGTCCACGTCCCACAGGCGTTGCGGGTCGAGCGCGAGCCGGGCGTGGCCGGTGAAGGTGTGGCCGCGCCACACGCTGGGGGCGAGTTGCAGCGCGAGCTTGGCCTGACGGCGGGCGAGGGCGCCGCTTGCGGTGAGGTCGGCGTTCAGCGTGGCCTTGGGGTAGGCGCCGAATTGCGCGGGGTTGAACTGCCGCAGCCGGGCGCTCAGCTCGAAAGCCTGCGTGCCTGCGGTGGACAGGGCGCCGCTGGCCTCCAGACGGCCGCCCAGCGCCGAGAGCAGCAGGCGGCGCAGATGCACGGTGTCACCCTGGCGCTGCGCTTGCACGCGAACGTCCCAGCCCGGCTGGGTGAGGGTGGCCTGAACGCTTTGCTGTTGCGCGCTGGCGTCGATCACCACCGGGCCGGACAGGCGGGTGGCGGCCAGTTTGCCGTCGAGCGCGCGGGCGTTGAGACGGGCGACCTGCAGCCGGGCTTGCAGCTCGGGCTGTGTCCAGCGCAGCGTGCCGCGGATTTCCCCGCCAGCGCCCAAGTCGATGAGCAGATCGTGCGCGCTGGCCTGCCGCGCATCCCCCGCGAGCGTGGCGCTCAGGCTGAGCAGCGGCAGGCGCTGCTGATCGATCGGGCCGGGCAGGGTGTTGCTCACGCGCAGACTGCCCACCAGCCTTTGCGCGCTCGAGTGGCCGAGATCGAGCTGCACATTCAACGCGGCGCGGGGCAGCCCTGCGTCGAAGGCCGAGGGGTCGAGCGCGTTCGAGCTGAGCCGGGCGCTGCGCAGCGGCGTGGCATCGAATGGCGTGAGCCGGGCTTGCAGACGGGCGCGGGCGGCGTCCAATTGCAGAGAGCCGTCGAGGGTGAAGTCGCGCAGGGCGCCGTGGGCGCGCAGATCGGCAGTGTTTTCTTGCTCCGCCTTGCCGGGCAGGCCGATGTGCGTGGCGTTCAAGCTCGCCTGCAGCGCGTAGGGTGCGGCGTCGCCCAGGCTGGCGCTGAGCTGGGCGTGGGCCCAGGGGGTGAGGGCGGTGAGCTGCGCGCGGTAGCGGCCCTGGCCGTAGTGCATCTGGCCGCTGAGGCTGCCGTAAGACCGCAACGCCCCTGGCGGGCCGATCTGCAGTGCGCCGACGGCTAGATGGTCGATGTCGATGCGCAGCGGCAGGCGCAGGCTGGCGGGCAGTTGCGGCGCGCCGGTCGAGGCGGCGGCGTGGGTTTGCGTCACGTCGATGCGCTGCGCGCTCAGGTTCTGGATGTGCAGGGTGCGCTGCCACAGCGCGGTCGGCGTCCAGCGCAGCCGGGCGTCGTGCAGGAGGGTGATGGAGCTGGGTGTGGTGAGCTGCAGTTGGCCGATGCGCACCGAGTTCCACAGACTGCCCCGCACATCTTTCAGGGTGATTTGCGTGCCGCCCAGCCGCAGCGGCGTGCGCGCGGCCAGCCACTGCAGACCGCTCTCGCTGCCCAGCCAAGCCACGGCGCCTGCGGCGGCGATCAACACGGCGACCGCGGCTGTCAGCACCCAAAGCAAGACGCGCAGCGGGCGCGGCCCGCGGCGGCGGGGTTTGGGCGGCGGGGCGGGTGCGGTCGGCTCGGTCATCAGAACGACAGCCCCGCACTGAAGTTCAGGCGATATTGGTGCACCGCCTGACCGTAAGCCAGATCGACCGACACCAGCCCCACCGGGCTGCGCCAGCGCACGCCCGCGCCATAGCCGCGCACGGGTTTGAGCGCGCTCCAGGTGTCGGCCGCGTTGCCCAGGTCGTAAAACACTGCGCCGCCCCACCGGCGGGTGAACCAGTGATCGAACTCGGCGCTGGCCGTAAACAGATAGCGGCCGCCGACGATGGCGTCGCCCTGCACCAGACCCAGGCTTTGATAGGCGTAGCCGCGCACCGAATTGGCCCCGCCGGCGCGAAACAGGAAATTCTGCGGAATGCCGCTGGCGCCATTGGCCAGCACCGCGCCTGCCTCGGCGCGAAAGACCAGCTGGTTGCTGCGGTCGATGGGCAAGTAGCCGAGCCCGCGCGCATACAGCCGGATGAAGTTGGCCGACGACAGCAGCGCCTTGCTGGCGCCGCCGAGTTGCAGATTGATGATGGCGCCGCGGCTGGGATAGAGCACGCTGTTGATGTCGCGCCACGTCCAGCTGTCGTTCAGGCTCAGCGCATGCACCTCGCTGGAGGCGGCGCCCGCGGGCTGCAGGCTTTCGGCCTGATACTGCAACGCCAGCGCGGTGTCGATGTGGCCGCGCGTGCGCTCGCGCAGCGCCCCGATGCTGCTGTTGCGCGTGACCAGGCCGGAAATGTCGGTGCGGTCTTGCGACAGGGTGAGGCTGTCGTCATAGCCGATGGCGGTGCGCGGGAAAGCCAGCCGCAGATTGCCGCTCTGCTCGCGCGTCTGCAGCTTGACCTCGCTCGACAGCCGCCAGGCGCGCCCCAGAAAGTCGAGATCGCGCCAGCCCATCTGCACCCGCTGCCCGGTATCGCTGCTCACCCCGACGCCGAAACTGAGTTTTTGCGCCCGGTTCTCCGTCACCTGCACGTCCACCGGCGCCACGTCGCCCTGCGCCTGACGCACATCGGCATCGACCACAGCATTGCGGAAGTAGGGGCTGTTCTGCAAAGCGGCCTGATAGTCGAGCAGCGCGGTCTGCGAATACGGCTGCCCCGGCTGCATCGGCGCCAGCCGCTCCACGATGCTGGCCGGATAGCGCTGCAACCCGGTGATGTGGAGCGGGCCGAACCGATAAGACGCGCCCGTGTCCAGCCGCAACAGCAGGCGGGCCTGATGCGTTTGCGGATCGATGGTCGCGCGGCTGTCGGCAATGCGCGCAGCCGGCCATTGCTCCGACAGCAGGCGCGAGAGCGCCCGCGACTTGGCCGATTCCCAGTCGGCATCACGAAACACCGAGCCGGGCTTGAGCGTCCAGGTGCGGCTCAGCCGCGCGCTCAGGGCGGCATCCGGCTGGCCGTCGGGGCCGTCGACCTGCACCTCGACGGCGTGCACCAAAGTGGCCACGCCCGGATTCACGCTCAGCACCACACGGATCGGCTCGGTCGTCTCTGAGCGCTGCGGGCACTCGACCCGCACCGTGATCTGCGGTGAAAAAAAGCCCTGCGTCTCGAGCAGGCGCTGCACCTGGGCGGGCGCCTCATCGGCCAGCCGCTCGATCTGATCGGTCTGCAATCCCGGAAAGTTGCGCCAGCGCAACAGATCAAGATTGTTGGATAAGAGAGCGCGCAAGTCTTCCGGCACGTCGAGTTTGACCTCGTACTTGGGCGTAGCCGCCTTCGCTGCCGAAGCGGGCTGCGCGGGCGCGGGGGAGGGGCTCGCGGTCTGTGCCGCCGCAGTCTGCGGCCACGCCAGCGCACAGCAGGCGCCGAGAGCGAAGCCAAAAAAGGCGATGGCGCTCGGCAAGGCGACTCCGCCGAGCCCGATCCGGTGCTCGGCAGTCGTCTTTCTGGCCGGTTTTTGATGCATGCGCGCATTATTCATGCCGCATGCCACCGGCAGCGTCGGCAGGCCAATGCGATCAAAGCGCACTGGCCGCACCCGTCTTAGGCTCGCGCCAGGTCGATTCCCGGCGCGAACTTTGTAAACCATGCCATGACACTGCTTGCCGACGACTCCTCGGGGTGTGAACATATTCACGGTTTTTTATAAGCGCCCCCAGGGCCGGGCAATCCCCACCCCAACTCTCCCCACAAGCGGGGAGGGAGTGATCTCACCTCCCCCACGTCGTGGGGGAGGTCGGGAGGGGGACGGCCCAGCCCGCCCCCCGCGGGGGATGAGGCCCGCGGCTCCAAGCTGCCCTGCGGCAGCTTGGACGGGGCCGAATCCGAGCGGCTTGCAAGCCGCGAGGTGGACAAGGAAACTTGGGGCGGCCCGGCGTTTTCTCATGAGGGTGTGAATGAATCCGCCATGCCCGCTCATCGCACCCAAAGCACCCCACTCGGCGTTGCAAATGCGCGCCGTGCCGACGGGCACGGCTGTGCTTTGCGCCTTGATTGGGACGCTCTGGATGCGCTGCTCGGCCACGCCGGATTCATTCACACCCTCTTATAGATTATCCCGTTTGCTGCGCTGCAGCGGGGCAGGAGTAACCCGGCTTTTTGCGATTTGTCGAAGGCAAAGCTGTGTTGCGCAAAAGTCAGGGCGAGCAAGGGGGCACGCCTGAGCAGGCGCTGGCGTCAATGCGTAGGTCTGCTTGTCATGCGGGTCTGAGACTGCTGCAGCGGTTCAACTGGGAGACTCACATGATCGACCATACGGGCGTCATCGTCAGCGATTTTGAAGGCGCCAAAGCCTTTTACAGTGCAGCGCTTGCTTTGCCGTGCATTACGTCCGCCGCCATCTGGCCGGGGTCGATCCGGTGCTCACCGCGTTCGGCAGCCAGCTCACGGCCACGGTGCTGCTCGCTCTGCCCGCTGCATTCACCTGGCCCGCGCACGCGGTGCAGGGCGACATCTGGGTCGCCGTGGCGGCGCTCGGGGTGCTGTGCACCGGGCTGGCCTATGTGCTGTATTTCCGCCTCGTGGCGCAGGTGGGCGCGGCCTACGCCGCCTCGGTCACTTTCCTCATTCCGGCTTTCGGCATGCTCTGGGGCGCGCTATTTCTGCAGGAAGCCGTCACCGTCGCCATGCTGGAGGGCTGCGCGATCATCCTGGCGGGCGCCGCGCTGGCGAGCGGACAGTGGAAGCGGCTGGCGGGTCTGCGGGCGTAGGGGATCGATCCATCCCCGGCGGTTTGAGGCCGTGCAGGCGCTTTGAACGACGGCCTGTGCAGGCGACCTTCAGCTTCGCTTCAGGAACTCCGATCACTGGAAAAGAACGAAAAAGTCGCCGCGGCGATATCCATGCGCTGCGGCGTTGGGTTCAGTTTGAGAAAGGAGTTCGATCATGAAGATTCAATCCAAAATCCTGGTCGCAGCGCTGGCGATGACGCTGCCCGCGCTGGCCTTGGCGGCGCAGCCGCTTGCGGTGCGTTACGACGGGCATGACATCCCCATGCACCAGACGGTGGAGGTCATGCACACGGCCGCAGGCCCGGTGCAGGTCAAGACCTGGACTTGGCAAAGCCCGCAGGGCCATGCGCGGGTGGTGATCGAGCAAAGCTCGGGCGCGGCCGCCCCCGCCTGGGCGCTGCAGCAGATGCACATGCAGTTTGCGCCGATGCAGCGGCTGATCGAGCGGGTGGACGCGCAGATGAATGCGCAGATGAACGCGGTGTTCGGGCCGATGTCCACCCTGCGTGTGCTGTTGCCGCAGTCGCCGTGGTTGATGCCGCCGGTGCTGCCCACGATGGTGCTGTTGACGCCGCAGCAAGCCCCGCAAGCGCAACCGCCACAGCAGCACCCGGCGGCTCCGGCCGCGCATCCGGCGCAGCGCTGGCAGGCGTAAAACCCCTGCGCGGCAGCGCCGCTTGCGGCGGGCGACTTGCCAGCGTCATGACAGCATGAAATACTGTGCGTAAAAACAGTATTCCGGCGCGCCGTGCAAGCGGCGCGGGCTGCCATGACACTGCGTTGCCTGCTGGTCGATTTCAATTCCTACTTTGCCTCGGTGGAGCAGCAGCTCCGCCCCGAGTTGCGCGGGCGGCCGGTGGGCGTGGCGCCGATGATGGCCGACACCACCTGCTGCATCGCCGCCAGCTACGAGGCCAAGGCTTTCGGCGTGAAGACGGGCACGCAGGTGGCCGAGGCGCGCCGGTTGTGTCCGGGCATCGTGTTCGTGGTGGCGCGGCATGCCGAGTATGTGCGGATTCACCACCGCGCCGTGGCGGTGGTGGACACCATCGCGCCGGTGGAACAGGTGCTGTCCATCGACGAGATGGCCTGTAGCCTGCCCATGGGCTGGACCAGCCGCGAGCGCGCCACGCAACTGGCGCTGCGTCTCAAGGCTGCGCTGCGCGAGGCCTTGGGCGAGTGCATGCGGGTGTCGGTGGGCATCGCGCCCAATGTGTTTCTTGCCAAGCAGGCGTCCAATCTGCAAAAGCCCGACGGTCTGGTGGTGATCGACTCGGGCGACCTGCCCGGGCCGCTGCTGCGCATGCAGCTTACCGATCTCACGGGAATCAATGTGCGCATGCTGGCGCGGCTGCAGGCGCAGGGCATCCACAGTGTGGAGCAGCTCTGGCGGGCGCGGCGCGAGCAACTGCGCGTGGTGTGGGGCGGCATGGCGGGCGAGGCGTTTTACGACCGGCTGCACGGGCTGGCGTCGGGTGTGCAGGCGGCCAATCCGCGGCGTTCGCTCGGCCATTCGCATGTGCTGCCGCCCGAGATGCGCAGCGCCGAGGGCGCGCTGGCCGTGCTCGACCGCCTCACGCAGAAAGCCGCGATGCGTCTGCGCCGCGAGCGCCTGCTGGCCGGCGCCATGACGGTGATGCTCAAGCTCACCCGTGGGCACGGCGAGCGTCTGCGTCCCGAGCGCGGCGCCCGCTTCGCGCCGACGGCCGACACCCGCGCTCTGCTGCACACCCTGCGCAAGTTGTGGCCCGGCCTGGTTCCTGCGGGCTGGGCGCCGATCAAAGTGGCCATGCTGCTGCACGATCTGCGCCAGCCCGGGCAGACCAGCGCCAGCCTGTTCGAGGGCGACGTGCCCGGCACCGAGGCGGAGCAGGCCGCGCTGTGGAGCGCAGTCGATGCGCTCAATGTGCGCTACGGTCGCCACACCATCTATTGCGGCAGCGGCCACCAGGGGCGGGAGGAAGCCCCCATGCGCATCGCGTTCAACCACATCCCCGATCTGGAGACGGAAGGGTGAGCGCGGCGGCGTTGGCGCGGGGCGGGGCGTGTCTGCGCGGTCAGGGCAGGCTGGGCTGCGCTTGCACGGTGGTGAAATGCGTGACCACCGGCGGCTGCGCGAAGTAGGGGCCGACAATCGCCCGCCACTGCGAGAACGCCTCCGACTGGCGAAAGCCCACGGTGTGGTCTTCCAGCGTGGCCCAGCGAATCATCAGCAGGTAGCGTTCGGGCGCTTCAATCCCTTTGCGGATCTCGTAGCCTTCGAATCCCTTGGCGTGCGAGATGACGGTGTTCACGCCATGGACGATGGCGGCTTCGAATTCGGCCTGACTGCCGGGCCGGATCTGAATATCGGCGAGTTCATGAATCATGTTGGGGAGTCTCCAGAGTTGGGTTCAGCGTTCCTGATCGGTGGGTCGCATCAGGATTTCGTTGATGTTCACATGCGCGGGCTGACCGGCGCAGAACACGATGGCGCGGGCGATGTCTGCGCTTTGCAACTGGCGCATGCTGTCGGCCCAGTTGTTGAGCGCTGTCTGCGTGGGCGCGTGGGCGATATGGTCGCGCAGCTCGGTCTGAGCCACGCCAGGCTCGATCACGGTGACGCGGATATTGTCTTTGTAGGCCTCGCGCCGCAGCGATTCGCTAAAACCCACCACGCCCCATTTCGAAGCTGAATAGCCCCCGCCGTTGGGGTTGGCCTGCCGCCCGGCGGTGGAGGCCATGTTGAAAATGTGCCCGTCCTTTCTGGCGCGCATACCGGGCAGGGCGGCTTGGCAACTGGCCATGAGCGCGAGCAGGTTCAGCTGGATCATGTGCTGCCAGCGGGTCATGTCCGCACTGTCGATGGGCTCCAGATACATGACCCCGGCGTTGTTGACCAGGATGTCGAGGCGGCCGAAATGCGCTTCCGTATCTTGCACGATGGCTTGCGCGGCTTTGACTTCGGCCAGGTCGGCAGGAAGAACCAGCACCTCGGAGCCCAGCGCGCGCAGGCGTGCGGCCAGAGCGTCCAGCCGGTCGCCTCGGCGTGCGCTCAGCGCCAGGCGCGCGCCGGCCTGGGCGAACAGTTCGGCGGTCGCTTCGCCGAAGCCGGAGGAGGCGCCGGTGATGAGGACGACGCGATCTTTGAGCGATGCAGGAGCGAGATTCAGGGACATGTTTTTTCTCCTTGGGCAAAGCCAAAGACTGTACGCGCGTGGCGTGTTTTCTGCAGGCGCGGGCATGGCGCGCGAGCCCACGCTCCCCTCCTCAGCCCTCCCCACAAGTGGAGAGGGAGCAGACACACCTCCCCCACGCGATAGGGGAGGTCGGGAGGGGCATCCGAAGGAAGCGCGCAGCGCCGTCCTCTCCTCCCCCACTTGTGGGGGAGGTCGGGAGGGGCATCCGAAGGAAGCGCGCAGCGCCGTCCTCTCCTCCTC
>DYKQ01000053.1 GCA_020722545.1 Thiomonas intermedia
ATCCCTCCCCGTCTGGGGGCAACGCGGGGGCATAAATAGCGTTAACAGGCCCTAGTCGGGGCCCCCACATGGGCGCTGGCGGGCGGATTGGGGCGTCTTCGCCCTCGCGCTTCGCGCCCATGGCGATGGCTATGGGCTTGTCGCGCAGGGCCGAATCCCTCCCCAATCCGCCGCGCCATCATCCCATGTCCTAATGGAAAATCTGGGTTGAAACCAGGGTGCAAGGCATATCGCCGGAATGTTCCGCCAGGGGCGAGTCGGGGGTATGCTGCATCTCTGCAAAAAATCGCCGCACCCATGAGCACCCCACGTTACGCCGAGTTCGTTCTCGGCATGCACACCCCGCCGCCCCAGCGCCTCGACTTCAGCGAGACGCAGCGTCCGCTCGAAGTCCTGGCGCATGAGGGAGAGGCGGCCGCGCAAGAGCGGCTGGTCGCGCACTATCACGACCGCAAGGCCACACCCAGGCGGACGGCTGGTACCAGCGGGCGGCGGAGCTGGGCGATGCGCAGGGCGAAGAACGCGCCCGCAAAAATCTGGCGCTGCTGGCCAAGGGCGTGAGGCGCTGAAGCTGACATGCCCTCTGACATGCCCCTACTGACCGATCTGCGCCGTCTGCGGGTGGACCCCGAAGACAGCCTCGACCTCTCGGACCGTCCCACGCAGATCGACCTGCCGGGCGACCCTTCCAAAGACGAGATCGAGGCCGAGCTCGACCGCCTGCGCGGCCAGATCGGCGAGCTGCAGGACGCGATGTTCACCCGCCGCGAGCAAGCCCTGCTGGTGGTGCTGCAGGGCATGGATTCGGCGGGCAAGGACAGCACCACCAAGGCGGTGTTCACCGGGGTGAACCCGCTGGGCATCCGCGCTGCGTCGTTCAGCGTACCCAGCGTGCAGGAACGGCGGCACGACTTTCTCTGGCGGGTGCATGCGCAGGCGCCGCCGCTGGGCTGCATCGGCGTGTTCAACCGCAGTCATTACGAGGAACCAGTCATCCGCCGGGTGCACGGTGAGTTGAAGAACGGCGAGATGAAGCGCTATCTGCGGCAGATCGCCGATTTCGAGCAGATGCTGGCGGAATCGGGTACGGCCATCGTCAAGTGTTTTCTGCACCTGAGCTTTGACGAGCAGCGCGAACGCTTGCAGGAGCGCATCGACAACCCGCTCAAACACTGGAAGTTCGACCCGTCCGATCTGCAAGAGCGGCAGTTTTGGAAGCCTTATCAGGCCGCCTACAGCCAGGCGCTGGCGGCGACTTCCACTGCGCAGGCGCCCTGGTATGTGGTGCCGGCCGACCGCAAGCCGGTGCGCAACCTGCTGGTCGCACGCCTGGTGGTGCAGGCGCTCGAGGCGCTCAAGACCCAGCCGCCGGAGCCCAGGCCCGAACTGATCGGGCTGAAGGTGGTTTGAGCTTGTTTACAGCATGCGGCGCAGGCTGCCGTCGCGCAGGATGAAGGCGTGGTACAGCGCTGCAGCGACGTGCAGACCGATCAAGCCGAGCAGCCCCAGAGCGACCACTTGATGCGCGTCGCCCAGCAGACCCGCCCATGTGGCGTTGGCCGGAAACAGCGCGGGCAGCGGCCATAGCCCCAGCCATTGCACCGGCCACTCGCGGGCCGACGCGGCCAGCCACCCCAGTAGCGGCAGCAGCACGAATCCGGCATAGAGCAGCGCGTGAGCGGCCTGGGCCGCAAGCGCCTGCCAGGCGGGCATCGGCGGGTGCGGCGGCGGGGTCTTGAACAGCCGCCACAGCAGGCGCAGCACGAAAAGGGTGAGGACAGTCGTGCCCACGCCGATATGCCAGGCCGCCAGCGCGTCTTCAGGCGCGCCGCGGTGATCGGCCATCAGCCAGGCCAGGGGATATTCCAGCAGGATCAGCGCCACGATGGCCCAATGCAGCAGGCGGGAGACAGGGTGGTAGCGCGCTTCGGACAGGGCGATCGAGGACACGGTGAGCAAGGCCGCACGGGCGGCGGCTGAAAATCAGAATGTCCGCAACTTAAGCGGTCTCACTTAGCGCGGGCTGAGGCTCGATCCTGGCGATGAGTCAACGAGCTACGCCGAGTTTTCCGGGAAGGCGACGACATGGTCGATGGCGAGGCGTATTCCGATGTGCTCGCCGAGTGCGTGGTCGTGATGTGACGACACGAGCGAGAGAAGCCGCACGCCACTGGCCAGTTCGAGCGTGTAGAGAAACTCGGCGCCGCGAAAGGCTTTTTTGATGATTTTCGCCTGCATGGGACTGAGGTCGTCGAGAACCACGTCTTCTGGGCGGATCAGCACGCTGACCGGGCCGTCGTTGCAGCAGACATCACGGGAGCTGGAGCCACATTGGGAGGCGATCGGGGCGTTCAGGGCGCGGAGTTCAATTTCGACTTGTCGGTTGTTGACCACGCGACCAGGCAGGAATGCGCCCATGCCGACGAAATCAGCCACGAAGCGATTGCTGGGGCGGTGATAGACGTTGTACGCCGTGTCCCATTGCTGAATGCGGCCTTGGTGCATCACGCCCACCCAGTCGGCCATGGCAAAGGCTTCGTGCTGGTCGTGCGTGACCATCAGGGCGGTAATGCCCTCGAATTTGATGATGTCGCGCACCTCTGCGGCGAGCTTTTCGCGCAGTTCCACGTCGAGATTGGAAAAGGGTTCATCCAGCAAGAGGAGGGCGGGTTTGGGGGCGAGGGCGCGCGCAAGCGCCACGCGCTGTTGCTGACCGCCGGAAAGCTCGTGTGGAAAGGCTTTGGCGCGTTTGCTCAAGCCAACGGTTTCGAGCATCTCCAGCGTGCGTCGTTCGCGCGCCTTGCGCTCAAGTGCATGCAGCCCAAAGGCGATGTTGTCGCTGATATTGAGATGTGGAAAGAGGGCGTAATCCTGAAACACCATGCCGATCTGGCGCTTTTCGGGCGGGACGACGGCATGGGGCTGGCTCATGAGCTGATCGTTGATGCGAATGCGGCCCTTGGATGGGGTTTCAAAACCGGCAATCAGACGCAGCGCGGTGGTTTTTCCGCAGCCGGACGGGCCGAGCAGGCAGGCGATGTCACCCTGCTGGAGGCTGAAGGAAATCTGCTCCAGCACGTGCTCGTCGGTGTAACGGCAGGCGAGCTGTTCAATGTGCAGGACGGGCGGCATACGGTTTATAGGCTGGCTCGAGTTCAGCAACAGAGATGGGAATGATAATCTGAGAAGCATTCTCATTCATATTTGCCATCCGCGCTCCAGGCCCGACAGACTCCTGGAGCCGCTGCGTACCATGCCCCGTATTTCATTTTTGTCTTTGTTCACGCTGTGTCTTGCGCTGGCGGTGGCCTTGCCTTTGGGTGGACTGCTGTTGCAAGCGCTGCAACTGGGTTCGACCGAAGTTTGGCGGCATCTGGCGACGACGGTGTTGTCGGAATATGCGCTCAATAGTCTGCTGCTGGCCTTGGGGGTGGGGCTGGGGACGGCATTTTTGGGCACGCTGACCGCGTGGCTGGTGTCGCGTTACCGTTTTCCCGGTCAGCAGGTGCTGGAATGGGCTTTGTTATTGCCGATGGCCATGCCGAGCTATGTGATTGCCTATGTTTACACCGATGCGCTGCAATTTTCCAGTCCTATCCAGAGCAGTCTGCGTGCCTGGTTTGACTGGCAACGCGGCGATGATGTTTTTTTTGAGATTCGCTCGCTGGGCGGGCTGATTGGGGTGTTCAGCCTGGTTTTTTACCCGTATGTGTATGTGCTGGCGCGGGAAGCGTTTCATGATCGCCCGGCAAGTATCGAAGAGGTGGCGCGCAGCCTGGGTTTGAGCCGGGTGGCGGCGCTGTGGCGCGTGGTGTTGCCGCTGGCGCGTCCGGCGATTGTGGCCGGGGTGGCGCTGGTGATGATGGAAAGTCTGGCTGAATTTGGCGCGGTGGCGTATTTCGGCATCAATACGCTGACCACGGGGATTTACAAGGCGTGGTATTCCTTTGGCGACAAGGCCACGGCGGCGCAAATGGCTTTGGGACTGGTCGGCATGGTGATGTTGGCCTTGGCGCTGGAAAAACGCAGTCGGGGCAAGGCGCGTTTTCAGACGGCCTCCGGGCGCAAGCCTTCGCCGCAGCCGCTCTATGGCCTGCGCGCCTGGCTGGCCTTGGGTGTATGCGCCTTGCCCTTGCTGGGCGGTTTTGTCCTGCCGGCCGCGTGGCTGGTGTATTTGGCCATGCAGGAAAGCGGCTTGCTGCTGGATGCGCGCTACCTGGGCTTCGCGTGGAATAGCGTCATGCTTTCCGCTTTGGCCAGTGGGCTGGCTTTGGGCGTGGCTTTGCTCCTGGGTTATGCCGCGCGTCAGTCGGCCAGTCCTTGGCTGCACGGCATGAAACGTTTTGCCAGCATGGGCTATGCCGTACCCGGAACGGTGCTGGCGGTGGGCGTGCTGATTCCGCTGACGGCATTCGACCATGCGCTGATTGCCTGGTCGCAAAATCTGTTTGACGCCACGCCGGGGCTGGTGCTGACCGGCGGCATGTTCGCCCTGTTGTTCGCCTATCTTGTGCGTTTTTTGACCGTGGCGGTGCATACGGTGGACAGCAGCTTGCAGCGCATACGCCCCAGTCTGGATGATGCGGCGCGGGGCATGGGTTTGTCGCGCTGGCAGATGTTGCGCCGGGTGCATCTGCCCCTGTTGCGCGGCGGCATGTTGAGCGCGGCGCTGCTGGTGTTTGTGGAAGTGATGAAGGAACTGCCCGCAACCATCGTGCTGCGCCCTTTCAATCTGGATACTCTGGCCACGCAGGTGTTTGTGCTGGCGGCGGACGAGCGCCTAGCCGAGGCGGCCGTGCCGTCGATGATGATCGTGGCCGTGGGCTTGGTTCCGGTGGTGCTTTTGACGCGGATGATGCGGCGGGCATAAAAAACCCCGCCGCAGCGGGGTTCATCGACGAATCTCAGGACAAAATCATTTCCAGCCGGCCTTGTCCATGATGCGCTGCGCCTGTGGGATTTCCTTGGCCAGGCTGCTGGCATTCAGCGGGTCGATCTTGAAGCGGCCCAAGGCTTCGAGTCGCGGGTTGTCGAATTTCACGCCGGCGACCACCGGCCATTCGTTGTTGCCATTGGCGAAATATTCTTGCGCCTTGTCACTGACCAGATATTCAAGGAACTTGGCGGCGGCGTCCTTGTGCGGCGCGTGCTTCATCATGCCGCCGCCGGAGATATTGACGTGGGCGCCTTGGCTGGCTTGGTCAGGGAAGGCGATGGCGACTTTTTCCACCACCTCTTTGTCTGCGGGTTTATCTGAGCCTGCAAGTCGCGCGTAGTAATAGTGGTTGGTCAGCGCGACCTCACATTCGCCTGCGGCAATGGCGCGCATCTGGTCGGTGTCGCCGCCCTTGGGTTGGCGTGCCAGATTGGCGACGACGCCCTTTGCCCAGGCTTCGGCTTTTTCCGCGCCGTTATGGTTGATGATGGAGGCCAGCAGGGTCAGGTTGTAGGGGTGGTTGCCGCTGCGCACACAGACCTTGCCCTTGAATTCGGGCTTGGCAAGGTCAAGGTAATTGGCGACTTGCTCGGATTTGACCTTGTTTCTGTCATAGGTAATGGCACGCGCGCGGTAGGAAAAGCCAAACCAGGCGTTGTCATTGGCGCGAAATTGCGCGGGGATTTTCTGTTCGAGGACGCTGGACTTCACCGGTGCAAACAGACCCGCCGCATCAGCGGCTTGCAGGTTGGCCGCATCCACGGTGATGAAGACATCGGCCGGGCTGGCGCTGCCTTCGCGCTTGAGGCGCTCGATCAATTCGGTTTCCTTGCCCTCGATGCGGTTGATTTTGATGCCGGTCGCAGCGGTAAATCCTGCAAACAGCGCTTCGTCGGTTTTGTAGTGACGAGACGAATACAGGTTGAGCTCTTGATCGGCTGCCCAGGCTGGCGCGCCGATGGCGATGGCAGCAAGAGTGGCGAGAATTTTTGCTGAAAAAGCACGTGACATAGGAAACTCCCTTGGGGGTTTAGGAGCAGGACAGACTCCCAGGGTCAGAAAAGCTTCAATTTATAACAAATAGGAATGAGTTGCAATCGCAAATATTCTGCAGGCAGTCGCGTATCGCAAAGCAGGTCTCACCGAGGTCGCCGCTGGGAAAAATGAAACAGCCGGAACGCATCGCTGCGATCCGGCTGTCGGGCCTGGATGAAGGTCGGATTGAGCTCAGCCCGTGCCGCCCACAGTCATGCCGTCGATGCGCAGGGTCGGCTGGCCGACGCCGACCGGTACGCTCTGGCCTTCCTTGCCGCAGGTGCCCATGCCGCTGTCCAGCCGCAGATCGTTGCCGATCATGCTCACGCGGGTGAGCGCGTCGGGGCCGTTGCCGATGAGGGTGGCGCCTTTCACCGGGTAGAGCGGCTTGCCCTTTTCCACCCACCAGGCTTCGCTGGCGGAGAACACGAACTTGCCGCTGGTGATGTCCACCTGGCCGCCGCCGAAATTCACCGCGTACAGGCCGCGGTCGATGCTGGCGAGGATTTCCGCCGGATCGCGGTCGCCCGCCAGCATATAGGTGTTGGTCATGCGCGGCATGGGCACGTTGGCGTAGCTCTCGCGGCGGCCATTGCCCGTGGGCGCGCGGCCCATCAGCCGGGCGTTGAGCATGTCCTGCATATAGCCCACCAGAATGCCGTCTTCGATCAGCACATTGCGCTGCGTCGGGTTACCTTCGTCGTCCACGTTGAGCGAACCGCGCCGGTCGGGCAGGGCGCCGTCGTCAAGCACAGTCACGCCGCGGGCGGCGACGCGCTGGCCCATGCGCCCGGCAAACGCGCTCGATCCCTTGCGGTTGAAGTCGCCTTCCAGACCGTGGCCCACCGCTTCATGCAATAGCACGCCGGGCCAGCCGGGGCCGAGCACCACGCTCATTTCGCCTGCGGGGGCGGGGCGCGATTCCAGGTTGGTCAACGCGGCGTCCACCGCCTCGTCCACGTATTTGGCGATCAGGGCGTCGTCGAAGTAGCCCAGGCTGTAGCGCCCGCCGCCGCCCGACGAGCCGGACTCGCGCCGCCCGTTTTGCTCGACGATCACGTTCACGCTCAGGCGCACCAGCGGGCGCACATCGGCGGCGAGCAGGCCGTCGGAGCGCAGCACCAGCATCACGTCGTGTTCGCCGCCCAAGCTGGCCATGACCTGCACCACGCGCGGGTCTTTGGCGCGCGCCAGCCGGTCCACCTTTTGCAGCAGCGCCACCTTGGCGTTGGAATCGAGCGCGCCCAGCGGGTCGGTCGCACCATAGAGCACGCGCGCCGCGCTGCGGCGGGTGTCGGGGAGCGCTTTGGCGCTGCCCTTGCCCGCGCGGGCAATGCTGCGCACCGTGTCGGCGGCTTCGAGCAGGGCCAGCTCGGAAATGTCGTCGGAATAGGCGAAGGCGGTCTTCTCGCCCTGCACCGCGCGGATGCCAAAGCCCTGCTCGATGTCGAAACTGCCCGACTTCACCAAGCCTTCTTCCAGACTCCAGCCCTCTGAGCGGGTGTATTGCAGGTAGACGTCGGCGTAGTCGAGCTTGTGCTCGAACACCTTGCCCAGCGCACGCTGCAAGGCGATTTCGTCGATCTGATAGGGGTCGAGCAAGACGCGGCGCGCCTCGTCGAGGCGCAACAGCGCGGGTTCGGTCATCATGTTCATGCGCCCGATTGTAGGAACAGCCGCATGTCCCTGCGCGCAGGGCGGTTCAGACCGAGGCCACCCAGTCGCCCGACTTGCCGCCGTGCTTTTCGAGCAGCCGCACGCCGTCGATGGTCATGCCGCGGTCCACTGCCTTGCACATGTCGTAGATGGTGAGCAGGCCGATCTGCACGGCGGTGAGCGCTTCCATTTCCACGCCGGTGCGGCCGCGGGTTTCGGCGGTGACGGTGCAGTGGATGCTGCTGTCCTGCGGCTGCAGGTGGAAGTCCACCGCCACGCGGTTGAGGGCGATGGGGTGGCACAGGGGAATGAGGTCGGCGGTGCGTTTGCTCGCCATGATGGCGGCGGTGCGGGCGATGCCGATGACATCGCCCTTCTTGGCGCTGCCGCTTTGCACCAGGGCGAAGGTGGCGGGCTGCATGCGGATGCAGCCGGTGGCCACGGCTACGCGATGGGTTTCATCCTTGGCGCCGACATCGACCATATGCGCCTGACCGGCGGCGTCGAAGTGGGTGAAGCCAGTGGTGGATGCGCTGCTGTTGCTCATGGGACGTTCGGGGCAGTGGAGGCGGCGTGCACCTCCTGGTTGATGGCGTCGCGCAGGCGGCGGGTTTCGCGTCTTGCGGCGTCGACAAAATCGCGCCCGTTGCTGGCGTAGAGCACGCTGCGAGAGGCGTTGATGAGAAAGTTGCCGCGCGCAGCGCGCACGGTCGATGCGAGATCGCCGCCCTGCGCGCCGATGCCGGGGATGAGCAGCGGCGCCTCGGGGGCGACGGCGCGGATGCGTTCGATGTCGGCCGGGTTGGTGGCGCCGGCCACCAGGCCGTTCTGTCCGTGGTGGTTCCAGTCCAGCGTGGCCAGCCGCGCCACGCGCTCGAATAGCAGCTCATCGCCGAGGCGGGCCGAGGCGCCTGCGGTCGAGCTGGCGTTCGATGCGGCAAGCGGCAGAGTCTGCAGATCGGCGCCGCCGGGGTTGGAGGTGCGGCACAGCACGAACAGCCCGCGCTCGGGGAAGCGCAGATAGGGCTCGACCGAATCGAAGCCCATGTAGGGCGACAGCGTCAGGGCGTCGGCATTGAAGCGCACGAAGGCCTCGCGGGCGTACTGCTCCGCGGTGGCGCCGATGTCGCCGCGCTTGGCGTCGAGGATGACGGGCACGCTCGGCGCAGCCTTGCGGATGTGGGCGATGAGCTGTTCGAGCTGGCTCTCCGCGCCCAGCGCCGCAAAGTAGGCGATCTGCGGCTTGTAGGCGCAGACCAGATCGGCCGTGGCATCGACGATGGCGGCGCAGAAGTCGAACAGCCGCAGCGGGTCGTTGGTCCACGGCGCCGGAAAGCGCGAGGGCTGCGGATCGAGACCCACGCACAGCGCCGAATTGTTGCGCTCGGCGGCCTCTTGCCACTGGTGGATGAAGGAAGGGCGGGTCGTCATGATGCGGCGCATTGTAGGCAGGGGAATTGACGGTGCGTTCATCGCGCGCCCCTACCATTCACCCGTTTGTGCAGCAGTTCCAGTCTTCCGCACCGATCATGCAATCCAGCCGCCGCCGCTTCCTCGCCTCCACCCTGGCCCTCGGGTCCGCTCCCCTGCTGGCTCAGGCGCAACAAATCAGGTCGTCCGTGGGCTTCGGCGCGCTCCCGCCGCCGGTCGCGCAGGCGCTGGAGACGGCGCGCATTCCGCAGCAGTCTTGCGCGTTTGTGCTGCAAGCGCTCGATAGCCCGTCGCCGCAGATCGCGTTCAACGGCGCCGCGTTGATGAATCCGGCTTCCGTGCTCAAGCTCGTCACCACCTACGCGGCCCTGCGCATTCTCGGCCCGGCCTATGTGTGGAAGACGCCGGTGTACGCCACGGGGCCGATCCGCGCCGGGGTGCTGCAGGGCGATCTGGCCTTCGTCGGCAGCGGCGACCCGCATCTGATGGCCGACAATCTGTGGAGCATCGCGGTACGGCTGCGCGATCTGGGCATCCGCCGCATTCGCGGCGACGTGCTCATCGACCGTCGGGCTTTCGATCTTCCGCCGCACGATCCCGGCGCCTTCGACGGCGACGCCACCGCGCCCTACAACGTCGGCCCCGACCCCTTTCTGGTGAACTTCGGCGTGTTGCGCCTGGGCTTCGTGCCCGACGCTCAGGCGCAGCAGGTGCGCGTCACGGTGGAGCCGCCGGTGGCGGGCTTCGATCTGCGCGAAGCGCCCAAACTCACCTCTGCTGCCTGCGGCAACTGGAAGGACAAGCTGCGCGCCGACTGGAGGCAGCCCTTCGCGCCGCGCTTTGCCGGGGGCTACGCAGCTGCCTGCGGGCCGCAGACCTGGAACATCGCCCCCGAGGTGAGCGACAACGCCTATGTGCAGCGCCTGCTGGGCGCGCTGTTTGCGCAGGTCGGCATCGATTGGAAAGGGCGGGTTCGCACCGCCAACCTGCCTGCGGGCGCCACCGAACTGACCGTGTGGGACTCTCCCGCGCTCGCCGTCGTGGTGCGCGACATCAACAAATACAGCAACAACGTCATGGCGCAGCAGGTGTTTCTGACCCTGGCGCTGCAGGCGGGTGCGCAGCGGGCCACTTGGGGCCTGGCGCAGCAGGCGGTGGAGCAATGGTTGTCCACCCACAACTTGTCCATGCCCGGCCTGGTGCTGGACAACGGCTGCGGCCTGTCGCGCATCGCGCGCATTTCGGCGGCCGATCTCAATGCGCTGCTGCGCTCGGCGTGGAACAGCCCGGTGATGCCCGAATTCGTGTCGTCGCTGCCGCTGGCGGGAGAGGACGGCACGCTGCGCCGCCATTTCCGCGACCCCGACACCGCAGGGCGCATCCACGCCAAGACCGGCAGCCTCGACGGCGTGCTGTCCCTCGCTGGCTATGCGCAAACCCGTGCCGGGCAGCGCTACACCTTTGCCGCACTGGTGAACGACCCACGCGCTGGCGGCGCCTGGCCGACGCTGGAGGCCTTCGTCAACGGCTTCATGCAGACGGCTTGAGCGCGCACTCCGCCCACCCTTTTTTCGAGAGTCCCTCTTGGCCTTTCATCCCACCGATCTCATCGGCTATGGCGCGGCGTTTCTCACCACCGTGTCTTTCGTGCCGCAGGCCTGGCTGACGGTTCGCAGCCGCAATGTTTCGGGTATTTCGCTCGGCATGTACTCGCTGTTCACCACAGGCGTCGCGCTTTGGCTGGCCTATGGCGTCATCCAGCGGAGCTGGCCCCTGGTCGGCGCCAACGCGGTGACTTTTCTGCTGGCGCTGGTCGTGCTGATCATGCGGTTGCGGTACGGCTCGCGACAGATGGGGTGAGTCCGGCCCGCGCTTGGCGCCGTTTTGCTGCGCCGCAGTGAGCGCATCGATACCTGATTTAGGCAGATCATCGGGCGTCACTTCGATCTTCCTTGGATCGTCCAAAAGTTTGTAAATAATTTGGTGATTTTGAAGTTTTAATTCCTGCTAAATTGCTTTACAATCTAATTATTGATATTTTGATTCAATGAGTCTCCAGAAATATCTCCACAAGTAGCGAGTTCTACTTGTGTTTTCTGGCCTGCGCGGGCCAGAAATTGCCTCTCCGTCCCCTGGACGACATAGCGGTTCACGCAAACCCCGCGCTTCATGGCATTCGCTCTGAATGCCCCCGGCCGCGTCTGCACGCGCGGCCACCCAGTCGCCACGCCCCGCTTTGCCGGGCGTCCTGAAATCGGACAACCTCCTGGGTTGTCCACGACCTTGGGAGAGTCCATGCAGAACTCTGCTTCATCATCGATCCTCGGCAAGCCGACCCCTGCCCCCGTCGTCGCCGTGATCGGCGCTGGCGCGTGGGGCACGGCACTGGCCTGCGCCCTGCGGCGCGGCGCCTTGGAGGTGCGCTTGTGGGCGCGACGTCCCGATCTCACCCACGCCATCGCCACCCAGGCCCGCAACCCGCGGCATCTGCCCGATCTGGCCTTGGCTCCGGGGCTGAAGGCGAGCAGCCTGATGGCCGAGGTGCTCGCTGGCGCCGACGCGGTGTTCATGGCGGTGCCGTCGGCTGCGCTGCGCGAGGTGGCGCGTGCTGCCGCGCCCTTGCTGCAGCGGCGCGCGGTGGTGCTGGCCGCCTGCAAAGGGATCGAGCGCGACAGCGGCGCGCTGATGACTCAGGTGTTGCAGCAGGAGTTGCGGCCGGGCGCGCTCATCGGTGCGATCGGCGGGCCGAGTTTTGCGCATGAGGTGGTGCGCGGTCAGCCCGCGACGCTCACCGTCGGTCTGCCTGCGTTGCGTCAGCGCGGTGCTGTCGATGTGCAAAGTCACGCGCAGCGGCTGATGGGGGGCTTGCGCACGGCGTTCGCCGCAGGTCAGGTGCAGCTCGACGTGACGGACGACGCCATCGGCGTGCAGGTCGGCGGGGCTTTGAAAAACATGATCGCCATCGCCTGCGGCATGGCCATGAGCTGCGAACAGGGCGAGAACGCGCGCGCGGCCATTCTCACCCGCGGCCTGCAGGACATGCGCGCCCTCACCCTGGCGCTGGGCGGCCGCCCTGAAACCCTGTTGTCGAGCGCGGGTGCGGGCGATCTGTTTCTCACCGCGTCGTCGGCCCAATCGCGCAACACCCGGCTGGGCATGCAGCTGGGGCGCGGCGAATTCCCCGGCGGCGAAGGCGAGTTGGCCGAAGGCGCGATCAGCAGCCAGTCGGTGCAAATTCTGGAGCGGCGGCTGGGCCTGCGTTTGCAGGTGGCGGCGGTGGTGCGCGATGTGCTGGGGCGCCGTCAAACGGCAGAGGAGGCCTTGCGGCGCCTGTTGACTCAGCCGGTGCAGCAGGACGACGCGCTCGGCTTACCCGTCGCTTCGGGCGTGCATGCGCACCGTCTGTTGCGCGATGCGCAGGGCTTGCGGCCCACCCTGTCCCGCGCGCAGTCGCGGCAGTCGCAATGAAGGAGACGTCGATGCCACAAACCATTCTGGCCACCGATCTGGACGGCACTTTTCTGGGCGGCAACGAGGGGCAGCGCGCGGCGTTGTATGAATGGATCGCGCAGCGCCGCAGCGAGATCGTGCTGATTTTTGTCAGCGGTCGCGGGTTCGACTTCATGCGCCAACTCGCGCGCGATCTGCCCGTGCAACCCGATCATGTGATTGGCGACGTGGGCACCAGCGTGGCGACCGGCGCCGACTTCGCGCCCATTCCGGCGATCGATCAGTGGCTCGACGCGAGCTGGCCTGCGGACATGGCGCAGCAGATCGATGTCATCGTTCGTCGGCACCCAGAGCTGCAGCCCCAACCGCAGCACGGCGGTCGCAGACGTTCGTATTTTTACCGTCGCCCGGAGCCGGTGCAGGTGGCTGCGACTGAATTGCGGCGACTCGGCTTCGACACCCTGATGTCGGACAACCAGTATTTCGACGTGCTGCCGCGCGGGGTGCAGAAAGGCCCGACCCTGTTGCGCACCCTGGCCGCGCTCGGCCTGCCTGAACACCGCACCCTGGTGGCCGGCGACACGCTCAACGATCTGTCGATGTTCCAGACCGGCCTGACCGGCGTGGCCGTAAGCAACCGCGAGGCCGCGCTCGATCATGCCATCACGCCGCATGCCAATGTGTACCGCAGCGCCCAGCCGGGCGCAGCCGGGGTGCTCGATGCCTTGCAGCGATTTCATCAACAGGGGGATTTCAATGGCTTCATCTCTGGTCATCGTCTATCACAGACAACCGTATGAGGAACACAGCGAGGGCGGCCAGACCGTTCTGAGGGAAAACAAAAGCCCCAACGGCATCGTGCCGGCCCTCAAGGGCTTCATCGGCCAGGTCGACCGCGCCAGCTGGGTGGCGTGGAAAAAAGCGCCGACGGGAAAAGCTGCGAAGTTCGAACGCCGCATCACGGTGAACGACAGTTATGGCAGCTATGAAGTCGTGCGGCTGCCCCTCACGACCGAGCAGATCAGCCAGTTCTATCACGTGGTCTCGAAAGAGGCGCTGTGGCCCATCCTCAACAGCTTTCCCTCGCTCTACTCCACCGAGAACTGCCAGTGGAGCGTGTTCCGCGAGGTCAACCGTCTGTTTGCCGAAGCCGCCTGCGCCGAAGCCGCGCAGGGCGCGGTGATCTGGGTGCACGACTACAACCTGTGGCTGGTGCCGGGCTTTGTGCGGCAGATGCGCCCGGATGTGAAGATCGCCTTCTTCCACCACACGCCGTTTCCGGCGCCCGATGTGTTCAATATCCTGCCCTGGCGCGACGAGATTCTGGCCTCGCTGCTCGATTGCGATCTGGTGGGCTTTCACGTGCCGCGCTATGCCCGCAACTTCGCCGCGCTGGTGCAGTCGCTGCGCAAAACCGAGGGTCTGATTGAGCGCAAGGTGTACCCGGAACTGCAGGCCACGGGCACCGCGCTGTCCGAGCCGGTCACGCCGGTCTCCATCACGGTGGGCGGGCGCATGATCCGCATCGATGCCTTTCCCATCGGCACCCATGCCGACCTCATCCGCAGCATGGTGCAGAAGCCCGACAACCTGGCGCGGGTGGCGCACATCCGCCGCGAAATGGCGGAGCAGACCATCATCGTGTCGATCGGTCGGGTGGACTATGCCAAGGGCACGCGCGAAATGCTGCTGGCTTTCGAGCGGCTGCTGGTGCGCCGCCCAGAGCTACACGGCAAGGTCAGGCTGCTGGTCACGGCGGTGGCCGCGGCCGACGGCATGCGCGTCTACAAGCGGGCGCAGCAGAACATCGAGCAGCTCGTCGGGCGCATCAACGGCCATCACGGCTCGCTCACCTGGACGCCCATCCTGCTCTCCACCACGCCCATGCCTTTCGAGGAGACGCTGAGCTATTACCGCGCCGCCGACATCTGCTGGATCACGCCGCTGCGCGACGGTCTGAACCTCGTGGCCAAGGAGTTCATCGCCGCGCATGTGAACGAGAGCGGCGTGCTGGTGCTGTCGGAGTTCGCCGGTGCGGCGGTCGAATTGCAGGACGCCGTGCTGGTCAATCCCTACAGCATCAGCCAGATGGACGATGCCATCGACCGGGCGCTGGACATGCCGCGCGACGAACAGCGCGAACGCATGCAGCGCATGGATGCGCTCATCCAACGTTACGACATCACCCACTGGACGCACCACGTGCTCGAACTGTTTGCGCAGTTGCGGGCGCAGGGCTAAATCTGCGGACATCGCTTACTCGCCAACGACGATTTGGCGATATCCGCACAGCAAACAAGGCAACGCTGACCCATGACGCTGCAACTGCACGAACTCGACTATTACGCCATCGCGGCCTACTTTCTGGTCACGATCGCCATAGGCGCCTGGGCAACGCGTGCGCATTCCAATGCAGACGAGCTCTTTCTCGCGGGACGCTCGCTTGGTCCCGTGGCCGTGGGCTTTTCTCTTTTCGCCTCCAACATTTCGTCCGATACGCTCATCGGCCTGCCGGGAGCGGCCTACAGCACGGGAATATCTGCTGCGAATTACGAATGGATGGCCAGTCTGGTGTTGGTGTTTTCCATGTTCTGGGTGCTGCCCATTCTGATGCGGGCACGGGTGACCACGATGCCCGAGTTGATGGAACGCCGTTTTGACTCCCGCATGCGGAAATACCTCTCTGCCATCACCTTGTTTCTTTCAATCGTGCTCGATACGGCAGGAACGCTGTACGCCGGCGCCCTGGTGCTGACGACTCTGGCGCCGGGGTTGAGCCTGTCGCAGACCGCGCTGGTGCTCGCCCTTTTCACTGCGGCTTATACCGCTGCGGGCGGACTGCGAGCTGTTGTTTACACCGATGTGATGCAGGCCGTCGTGCTGCTGTTTGGGGCGGGTTTGCTGGCCTGGACGATCTTCGGGCAGTTCGATCATTCCTGGGCGAACGTCATGGCGCGGGTTCCTGCCAGCCATCTTTCCCTGATTCGCCCTCTCGATGATCCGGGCGTGCCCTGGCTGGGCTTGATCACAGGATTGCCGATCGTCGGTTTTTATTACTGGACGATGAACCAGTACATCATTCAGCGGGTGCTGGGCGCCAGAGATCTGCCAGCGTCGAGCCGTGGCGCGCTTTTTGCTGCCGGGCTGAAGTTGCTGCCGCTGTTCCTTATGACCCTTCCCGGTGCAATGGCCATTCCCTTGCTGCCCCATCTGCAACATCCCGACCAGGTCTGGCCCGAGTTGGTGGTGCGCTATGCGCCCTTGGGGCTGGCCGGTCTCATCATCGCCGGGCTGCTGGCCGCGCTGATGTCCACCTGCTCGGCGACGCTTAACTCTGCCGCTACCCTACTCACCGTGGACTTCATCGAGCCCCGTCGGCCGCATCTGTCACAGCGTCAACTGACTACATTGGGTCGGCTCTTAACCGTAGCCATCGCGCTGATTGCAGGCATTTGGGCGCCGCAGATCCAACACTTCCAAGGGCTGTGGAGCTATCTTCAGCAGGTTTTCGCCTATGTGGCTTCACCGCTGGTGGCGATGTTCATTTTCGGGCTGGCCAGTCCGCGGCTGGGCGCGATGGCGGCATGGCGCGGTCTGGCGAGTGGGCATGTAGCGAGCGCGCTGCTGTTCATCGGCGCACGCATGGGTTGGGTCACCATTCATTTCACGGTCATCGGCGGGGTGCTGTTTGTAATCACCCTGTTGTTCACCTGGCTGTGGATGCGTCACCTCGGCGAGACTGACCGCCCAGCGGCACAGAGCCCGGCTGGGCGACTGATCGACCGTCAAGGGTTGGCAAGTTTGCCAGTGGATGTGCGTTGGGGCGCCGGGGTCGTGTTGATTGGCATAGCGGCTTTGCTCTGGGCGTTTCACTGACCGATGGGAGAGACCATGAACGTTCCGATTCCGATGTGGGAAGCGGTGACTTCCTGGGCGTTGTCCCACCCGCCTGACTCGCTGGCCATCGCCCTCACCCTGCTGGCGG
>DYKQ01000054.1 GCA_020722545.1 Thiomonas intermedia
TCACCTTGTAGCGCAAGATCGTTTCTCCGCGAACGCCGGGCGCCGACAGGGGCCTCATGAGAAAACGCCGGGCCGCCCCAAGTTTTCTCATCCCCCTCGGGGGGCCTGACGCGAACGCGGCAGGTCTGGGGGCGCTCTCAGGAAGAGCTTGGATACCTCTGCGGTCTATCGCGTCAACGGGTGAACAAGGCGTTGAGTCATCTCTGCAGCCTGGGGTTGCTGCAGCTACGCTATGGCGGAATTGAAGTGCCCGATCTCAATGCGCTGCGGGCATACGAATCCTACGGGGCCGAGGGCGAAGCATCGGTTTTGCGAGGTCTAGGGTAAGTCCTTAGAATGCGCCACTTGCCCTGCGGTGCGGGGCATTTTCCGAAGTGAAGATTGAATTGTCTCGCCCGTCTTTCCTGCCCAATATCCCTCTAAACATGCAAGACGCTTTTGCTCGGCCCATTGTCCAGATCGACGCGCTCGATTTTGGGTATGGCGAGCGGCCGATTCTGCGTCACATCGACATGACCATTCAGCGGGGTCAGGTGGTCGCGGTGATGGGCGCATCGGGAGGGGGGAAGACCACGCTGCTGCGGCTGATCGGCGGGCAGGTCAGGCCCCAGCGGGGTTCGGTGCGGTTCGAGGGACAAGACCTGGCCGGTGCGTCGCAGGATCAGATTTTCGCCATGCGGCGGCGCATGGGCATGTTGTTTCAGTTCGGCGCCCTGTTTACCGATATGAGCGTGTTCGACAACGTGGCTTTTCCGCTGCGTGAGCACACGGATTTGCCGGATTCGATGATTCGCGATCTGGTGCTGATGAAACTCAACGCCGTCGGGCTGCGCGGCGCGCGCGATCTTTATCCCGCAGAGCTTTCGGGCGGGATGGCGCGGCGGGTGGCGATGGCGCGGGCCATTGCGCTCGATCCGGCGCTGGTGATGTATGACGAGCCGTTTGCCGGGCTCGACCCCATTTCGCTGGGGATTTCGGCGCGGTTGATCCGCAGCCTCAACGACGCGCTGGGCCTGAGCAGCATTGTGGTGTCGCATGATGTCGAGGTGACTTTCGATATCGCCGATTATGTTTACATCCTGGGCAACGGCAGCTTGATCGCGCACGGCACGCCGCAGCAGATGCGCGAGAGCGCCGATCCCCTGGTGCATCAGTTCGTGCGCGGCGAGCCCGACGGCCCGGTGCATTTTCATTACCCGGCTGCGGCGATTGGCGATGATTTTTTGCGGCCTGACAGCGTGCGCAAGGAGCGGGCATGACGGTGGCTGACAGACTGGTTTCCATCGGCGCCGGCACGCGGCAACTGCTGTCCAGCCTGGGTTATGCGGCGCGCTTGTTCGCGCGGCTGATTTGGCTGGTCGGCCGGGTGTTCATGCGTCCCAGCCTGCTGATTCAGCAGATGTATTTTCTCGGCAATCTGTCGCTGGTCATCATTGCGGTGTCAGGCCTGTTCGTCGGCTTCGTACTGGGGCTGCAGGGCTACTACACCTTGTCGCGCTACGGTTCGTCGAGCGCGCTGGGGGTGCTGGTGGCGCTGTCGTTGGTGCGCGAGCTCGGGCCCGTCGTCACCGCCTTGCTGTTCGCCGGTCGCGCGGGCACCTCGCTAACTGCCGAAATCGGCCTGATGAAGGCCGGCGAGCAGATTGCGGCGATGGAGATGATGGCTGTCGATCCGGTGGTGCGCGTGCTCGCTCCGCGGTTCTGGGCTGGTGTGATCGTCATGCCCCTGCTGGCTGCGGTGTTCAGCGCCGTGGGCATCATGGGCGGCTATATCGTCGGCGTGGTGATGATCGGCGTCGATGCCGGACAGTTCTGGTCGCAGATGCAAAGCGGCGTCGATGTGTTCAAGGACGTGGGCAATGGGGTGATCAAGAGCGTGGTGTTCGGCCTGGCCGTCACCTTTGTCGCCCTGCTGCAGGGCTGGCGCAGTCAGCCGACGCCCGAAGGCGTTTCGCGGGCCACCACGCGCACCGTGGTCATCGCTTCGCTGTCGGTGCTGGCACTGGATTTTGTGCTGACCGCCATGATGTTCAGCACCTGAGGGCATGAGGCCCTGGAGTTGTCGCAAATGAATCAACGAAAAATCGATCTGTGGGTGGGCATACTCGTTGTGCTGGGAGCTGCTGCCCTGCTGTTTCTGGCGCTCAAGGCGGGTAACCTGCTGCAGATCAACTGGGGGCCGACCTATACGGTGACGGCCCGGTTTGACAATATCGGCGGCCTCAAGGCGGACGCGCCGGTGAAAAGCGCGGGCGTGGTCGTGGGGCGGGTGACGTCCATCACGTTTGACAATCAGACCTTCCAGGCCGATGTGCACATGGCTATCGATCAGCGTTTCAAATTCCCGGTGGACACCTCAGCCAAGATTCTGACGGCCGGATTGCTGGGCGATCAATACATTGATTTCAGCCCCGGCGGCAGCGAAAAGAATCTCACCAACGGTTCGGTGATCCGCAATACCCAGTCGGCCGTGGTGCTCGAAAACCTGATCGGTCAATTCCTCTACAACAAGGCCGCATCGAGCGGAGCGGGGGACTGCAAATGAAACCGGCTGCGCGACTTCTGCCGCTGCTGGCGCTGGCCACCCTGGGCGGCTGCGCCACGCACAACCCGCAAGACCCGCTAGAGCCTTACAACCGGGCGATGTTCACCATCAATGACAAGGTTGACAAGGCCGTGCTCAAGCCGGTTGCCACCGGCTATAAAGACATCACGCCCACGCCGATTCGCCACGGCGTGACCAATTTTTTCGGCAATTTTGGCGACGTGTGGTCGATGACCAATGATTTTCTGCAGGGCAATGTGCACGATGGCCTGAGCACCTTGATGCGCGTGGGGGTCAACTCGGTGTTCGGTCTGTTTGGCACCCTCGACATCGCTACCGAGATGGGCATTTACAAACATCCCAACGACTTCGGGCTCACGCTGGCGCGCTGGGGCGTGGGTTCCGGGCCGTACGTGGTGCTGCCGTTCTACGGGCCGAGTTCGGTGCGCGATGCCGCTGGCACCGGCGTGTTTCTCGCTTATGGCCCAACGGCGCAGATCAGCCCGCCCAGCGCCAGCTATGGCGCGCTGGCGCTCAATCTGGTGAATACCCGCGCCAATCTGCTGAGCGCCTCCAATTTGTTCGACCAGATTGCGCTCGACCCCTACGTCTTCGCACGCAGCGCCTATGAACAGCGCCGCAAATCCCAGGTCGAAGAGGTGCGCGACCGGCCCATCATCGATCTGGGCGAGCCCAATCCGTTGGCCAAATACAGCTACGGCGACGCGAACGGAGGCCTGATGAGTTTTGCCTCCCCGACGTCGACTGCCGCGGCCAGCGCGGTGAACTCGGACGCCAAGACGGACGCCAAAACGGACGCCCCCTCGCACTGAACCGACTGCCGCTGTCATCCTCAGGGGTGGCGGCGCGTTAATCGACACAACACAAGAACTGGAGAACCTCCCATGCTTCGACGCCACTTCATGGCTTTATCCCTGTCTTCCGCGGTCATGCTGGCCGGGGTTCCGGTGCTCGCCCAGGCCGCAGATGCGCAAACTCCACCGCAGCTGATCGAGTCCATGTCCAACGAAATCCTTCGCGACGTGCGGCAAAATCCCAAGCTGCGCAGCGGTAACCCGGAAGTCGTGATGCAGTTTGTCGAGCAGAAAATTCTGCCCCATGTGGACTTCCGGAAAATCACTCAGAGCGCCGTGGGGCGTTACTGGCGCGAAGCCACTCCGGCACAGCGCACCGCGCTGGAGCAGCAGTTCAAACAACTGCTGGTCTATACCTACGCCGGCGCCGTCAAGCAGATCAAGGATCAGAAGGTCAAGATGCTGCCTTACCGTGAACCCGCGAATGCGCAGGATGTGACGGTGCGTACCCGCGTGATCAACAACGGCGAACCGCTGCAACTCGACTACCGCCTGGAAAACACCCCGGCAGGCTGGAAGATCACCGATGTCAACGTCATGGGTATCTGGCTGGTCGACAACTACCGCAGCGTGTTCGCCCAGGAGATCGGGCAAAAAGGCATCGATGGCCTGATCGCCACGCTGAAGGAAAAAAACCAGAACCTCGCCCAGGCCAAGGGCTGATCTGGATTTCACCATGCCGGTTTACGCCCTTCCCGCCGACTTGACGCTCGATACCGCCTCGGCCGTGCGGCGCCAAGCGCTGGCGGCTTTAGGTGAAACTTCAGGTGCGCAGTCAACGCCTTGGGTGGTCGATGCGGGCGGCTTGCAGACCTTCGACTCCGCCGCGCTGGCCCTCCTGCTCGAATTGCGCCGCGCCGCCCCTCAGGAAGCCCTCGTGGTGAATGCCATTCCCGCCCGATTGCGCGATCTGGCGCAGGCCTACGGGCTTGAGTTTCTGTTCGGCCCGGCAGCTGAGCGACCCTGATTTTTCTCGCCCGTGCGCAGCGGCGCATCGCGCCCGCTCCGCACGGACGCTGTTCATCGCTCATGTCATCAAATCTTCCTGCTGTTTCCTTTGATCGCGTCGTGAAGCAGTACGGCCAGAACCTGGCTGTCGATGGCGTCGCGCTCGACATCGCCGACGGCGAGTTCTTCGGCCTGCTCGGCCCCAACGGCGCGGGCAAGACCACGCTCATCAGCATGCTGGCCGGCCTCACGCGCCCGTCTTCGGGCCATGTGCGGGTGGCCGGTTTTGATGTGCAGCGCGACGCCGCAGCGGCCCGCCGTCTGCTGGGCGTCGTGCCGCAGGAACTGGTGTTCGACCCGTTTTTCACCGTGCGCCAGGTGCTGCGCATTCAATCGGGCTATTTCGGCTTCAGGCAGAACGATCTGTGGATCGACGAATTGCTGCACAACCTCGGGCTCACCGCACAGGCCGACAAGAACATGCGAGCTTTGTCCGGCGGCATGAAACGCCGCGTGATGGTGGCGCAGGCGCTGGTGCACCGGCCGCAGGTCATCGTGCTCGACGAGCCGACCGCCGGGGTGGATGTGGAGTTGCGCCAGTCTTTGTGGGAGTTCATCGCCCGGCTCAACGCCGAAGGCCATACCGTGCTGCTCACCACGCACTATCTCGAAGAAGCCGAGGCGCTGTGCAAGCGCATCGCGGTGATCAAGGGCGGCAAGGTGGTCGCGCTCGATCGCACCGAGGCGCTGCTGCAGCGGTTTGCCTCGTCCGTGCTGTACTTCCGCCTGCTCAAGGGGCGCTTGCCCGAGGGGCTGGGGGCCGAGCAGGGCGGGCGCGTGGCGCTAGCCGTGCGGGGCGCGCAGGACGTGGAGGCCAAGCTCGCCGCGCTGCGCCAGGCGGGCTGCGAGATCGATGAACTGGAGCTGCGCCGCGCCGACCTCGAAGACGTGTTCCTCGAATTGATCGGAGCCGCGCGATGACCGGGCTGCGCACCCTGCTGCAGAAGGAACTGCAGCGCTTTATCAAAGTGGGCTTCCAGACCGTGGCGGCCCCCGTGGTCACGGCGCTGCTCTATTTGTTGATTTTCTCCCACGCATTCACGGCGCACCTGCAGGTGTTTGGGCATGTGCCGTACACCGCCTTCCTCATCCCCGGTCTGATGATGATGAGCGTGCTGCAGAACGCGTTCGCCAACACCTCGTCTTCGCTCATCCAGTCCAAGATCACCGGCAATCTGGTGTTCGTGCTGCTGTCGCCGCTCAAACCCTGGGAACTGTTCGCGGCCTATGTGGGCGCTTCGGTTCTGCGGGGGCTGATGGTCGGCGCCGGGGTGCTGCTGGTGACGATGTGGTTCGTCCCGCTGACCTTTGTGTATCCGCTGTGGATTCTGGTCTTTGCCATTCTGGGTGCGAGCATGCTGGGCGCGCTCGGCCTGATTGCCGGCATCTGGGCGGAGAAGTTCGATCAGATGGCCGCCTTCCAGAACTTCATCATCACCCCCGCGACGTTTCTGTCGGGCGTGTTCTACTCGGTTCACAGCCTGCCGGGTTTCTGGAAACTGGCCTCGCACCTCAACCCGTTTTTCTATCTGATCGACGGCTTCCGCTATGGCTTTTTCGGCTCGGGCGACGTTTCGCCCTGGGTCAGCCTGGCAGCGGCCTTGATCGGTAACCTGCTTTGCGGCGGCATCGCCCTGGCCATGCTGGTGCGCGGCGCCAAACTACGGAACTGAACCCCATGTCTCTTCCCACCCCCCAAGACCTCCACCGCTACATCGCCGCGGGGCTGGAATGCAGCCATCTGCACGTCGAGGGCGACGGCCAGCATTTTTACGCCACCATCGTCAGCGCGGCTTTCGAAGGACGCAACCGGGTGCAGCGGCACCAACTGGTCTACGCGGCGCTCGGCGAGCGTATGCGCGCGGAAATTCACGCGCTCTCGATGAAAACGCTCACCCCGCAGGAATTCGCGGCATTGCCGAATGCCTAGTCCTACTATGTCAAAAACAAAACCTGGCATTCACGCGCAAGCAGCACGGACATCGCGGCAGCGTTTGAGCCAATGCGGCTGCGATGCGCAGCCGCAAAGTCGTGATGGACGAGGAGACGTGGCGCTGCGTGCGCGGGACTGCCAGGTTCTTTTTGACATAGTAAGACTAGCGCGCAATCCCCCACTTTGCCGGAACTGCCCGATCTGGACGCAGGGCAGGCCAGTTGCATCCGCCTCGCGCTCGCCCACGACGGCCCGGCGCTGTTGCTGATGGATGAGCGCGCAGGACGCGCCATCGCCCAGGAACACGGCTTGTCCGTTGCCGACACGGCGGCAGTCATCGGCATGTCAAAATCCCGGCAGCTGATTCCGTCCGCCCGCGCGGTGTTCAAGCGTCTGCACCGCTCGGATTTCCGCATCTCGGCACAGGTCATCGACACGGTGCTGCGACGCGTTGGAGAACCGGCGCAGCCCGGCCGGAGGTAGCAGATCGTGGGGAAAATCTCTCGCAAGCGCGCCCGCACGCAGTCGCTCAAACTGCCTGCCGCCACGCCGCGCAACCCGCTGGTGGCGCCAGCGCTGAAGCGCAAGGCGGGAGCGCACCGAAAAAGCAACAAGGCGCTGCGGCGCGGGCTGCGGTCGGGGCGCAAGCCGGAGCCGGAGTGATCGGGGCGGGGCGCCCCGCTGTGCCATGGGCGCAACAGCGGCGGGCGGTTACATCGCATCCGCCTCGCGGTTTCACCCGCCAAACGTAAACTGCGCAACATCTCGTTTCAACCGACCCCGCCCATGATGGTCACGCTCGTCGTCATCGTTCTGCTCGTTGCGCTGCTGTTTTACGGCGTGATGATTTACAACAATCTGGTGAATCTCAAGCATGCAATCTCGCAGGCCTGGGCGAATATCGATGTGCTGCTCAAGCAGCGTCACGACGAGTTGCCCAAGTTGGTGGAGGTTTGCAGGCAGTCGATGCATTTCGAGCAGGAGACGCTGGAGCGCGTGGTGCGCGCCCGCTCGCAGGTGCAGGAGGCGCGCGAAGCGGGGGATGTGCGCGGGCTGGGCCGCGCCGAAGGGGCGATGCGCAGCGGGCTGGGGGCTTTGTTCGCGGTAGCCGAGGCTTACCCCGACCTGAAAACCAACGAGACCTTCCAGCATTTGCAGGCGCGCATCAGCGGGCTGGAGGAAAGCATTGCCGACCGGCGCGAGTTCTACAACGCGGCGGTGAATGCGAACAATGTGCGCATCGAGCAGTTTCCCGACGTGATCGTGGCGCGGCTGCTGGCCTTCGGCCCGGCGGAGTTGTTCAAGGTGGCCTCGGGCGAGCGGGCCGATGTCGATCTGAAGGGCTTGTTCGCCGCGTCGTGAAAACCCTCTCTCGGGCAGTTGATCGGGTTGCCGTCCGATGTTGAGCGGCTTGTCGCCCAGCGGCGCGGCGCCGCAGGTGCTGTTCATGGCGCTGGCTTTGGGCGCGGTTGGGCTGGTGCAGTTTTTCCGCCTGCAGCGACGCCGCCGGGTGATGGAGGACATGCCCACGGCGCGCATCCGTTCGGCGGCGCAGGGCTATGTGGAGCTGATCGGCCGGGCGCTGCCGCCCGACGCGCCGCTGTTTTCGCCCATCACCCGCACGCCGTGCTGCTGGTATCGCTACAAAATCGAAAAACGCGACGACGACAACAAAAACAGTTGGTCGGTGCAGGAGCAGGGCAAGAGCACGGCCCAGTTCTGGCTCGATGACGACACAGGCCGCTGCATCGTTGACCCCGAGGGCGCGGAAGTGCATGCCCGTTCGCGCAACACCTGGACGGGCGCCGCCGCTCAGCTCATTCCCGGCACGAGCGAGGTGCTGATGACGGGCGACAGCGATCACCGCTACACCGAGCATCTCATCCTGCCGGGACAGACGCTCTATGCCCTGGGCTGGTTTGCCAGCCTTTCGCCGCTGCAGGCCTCGGCCCACGAGGAAGTGCGCGAGCGCATCGCCGCGTGGAAAGCCGACCCGCAGCAGCGCCGCAGCTTCGATGCCAATGCCGACGGCGAGCTGAGCATGGCCGAATTCGAGCAGTTGCGCCAGCAGGCCGCTGCCGCCGTGGAAGCTGACCGCAGCGAACGCGCCGCGCAGCCGCAGACGCATGTGCTGAAAAAGCCGAAAGACCGCCGCTTGTTTTTGCTCACCACCGAACCGCACGACGATCTCGGCGGCAAGCTGCGCTGGCAGGCGTGGGCCTGGCTGGCGGCAGGCGTGCTGGGGCTGGCCTACGGTGGCGCGGGTCTGCTGATGCGGGTTTGATCGACGCCCGCAATCTCCCCACCCCAACCCTCCCCACAAGTGGGGAGGGAGCAAAAATCTCCTCCTCCACCAAGTGGGGGAGGCCGGGAGGGGCATCGTTTTGCTCCGCGCAGCGCCGTTTTCTCCTCCTCCACCAAGTGGGGGAGGCCGGGAGGGGGCGTCTTGCTGCCATCGGGCATACGATGGCGACATGACATCGCCCTATTCCTCCGTCTACAAAAAGCGCCGTGGTTCTAATGGGGTCAGGTCTAGATCCGTAGCATATGCATCAAAGCTAGACCTGATACCAAAGACCACTTTCGATTTTTTCCTGCCCTGCCCGCGCGGCGTTGAGGCCGCATTGGCCGACGAAGTGAAGGCTCTGGCCGAGCACAGTCCCACCCTGCGAGCAGGTACGCCCACGCCCGGCGGCCTGCCCGTGCAGGGCAGCCTGACGGATGCCATGCGGCTGAACCTGCACTGCCGCCTGCCCAGCCGGGTGTTGTTGCTGTGCGGCCGTTGCGGCTATGCCGATGCCGAAGACATCTACCACCTGGCCCGCGATCTGGCCTGGGAAAAATGGTTCGACGTCACGCAGGCTTTGCGCGTGGACGTAACCGCCGAACGCTCGCCGCTGGAGAGCATCAAGTTCGCCGCGCTGCGGGTGAAAGACGGCATCTGCGACCGCTTCCGCGCGCTGACGGGCGAGCGCCCGGACGTGGACACCGCGCACCCCGATGTGCGCATCCACCTGCATCTGCGCGCGGCTGACGCCCTGCTCTACCTCGACACCAGCGGCGAGCCGCTGTTCAAGCGCGGCTGGCGCAGCGAGCATGGCGCGGCGCCGCTGAAAGAGCATCTGGCCGCCGGCCTGCTCAAGCTCTCGGGCTGGACGCCGGGCGACGTGCTGTTCGACCCGCTGTGCGGCTCGGGCACGCTGGTCATCGAGGCCGCGCAAATGGCGGCCAACCGCGCGCCGGGGCTGGATCGCACCTTCGGCTTCGAAGCCCTGCAAGGCTTCGACATGGACGCCTGGAACGCGATGCGCGAGCAGGCCCGGCAAGCCGTGCAGCCCGTCGCGCCGGGCCAGTTTTTCGCCGCCGACATCGACCCGGTGAACGTGCGTATGACGCTGGATAACGCCCGCCGCGCCGGGGTGGACGGCGCAATTGCCGCGCAAGCGGGCGACGTGATCGCGGCCGTTCCCCCGGTGGACGCCGCCGCCCTGCCCGCCGGACAAACGGCCTGGCTGATCAGCAACCCGCCCTACAACGAGCGCATTGCGCCCGAAGGCGAGGCCGCAGACGACTTCGCCCCGCAACTCGCCCGCACCCTCAAGCAGCGTTTCGCCGGTTGGCATGTGGCGCTGCTGGCCGCCGATCTGCATTGGGACAAGGCGCTGCGCCTCAAGCCGCGACGCCGCATCGTGCTGTTCAACGGCACGATTGAATGCCGCCTGATGCTGATCGACATGGTCGCGGGCAGCGCGCGGGGATAGGCGTTTTACTTCGCCTTGAAGGCGATGTCTTCGGCCTGCTCGGCGTGCGTGCCCAGTGGCGATTTGGCCGATGCCTTGATCTGGGGCGGCGGTGTGGCGGCCGTTGCCGCAGCGTCGGTCTCGGCGGTTTTTTCCGCCGGGGCGTCGGCTCCTTTCATGCCTTGCTTGAAGCCGCGCACGGCCTCGCCCAGATCGCTGCCCATGTTTTTGAGCTTCTTGGTGCCGAAGACCATGATCACGATCAGCAGCACGATCAGCCAATGCCAAATACTGAATTCACCCATTGCGGTTCTCCTGTTCGTCCGCCGCGTGGCGGGCAGGTTTCACTCTGTTCAAGGTGAAATTGTCTCCCCAGGTTCACCCCTACAGGTGAAAGCAAACGCAACATCTGCGCCGCAGGCAAAAATCAGTCGTCGGCCCAGTCGCGGGCGCGCTCCACGGCGCGGCGCCAGCGAGCCATGCGCGCCTCGCGCTCGTCGGTGCTCATCTGCGGGGTGAAGCGGCGTTGTTCCTGCCACAGCGCGGGCAGCGTGTCCGCACCCGGCCACAGGCCTGAGCCCAGCCCGGCCAGATAGGCCGCGCCCAGCGCCGTGCTCTCGGCCTGCGCGGGACGCACCACGGGCACGCCGAGCAGGTCGGCCTGAAACTGCATGAGCGTGTCGTTCACCGCCGCGCCGCCATCCACCCGTAGTTCGGTCAGCGGCGGCCCGCCCTGCGCGGCGACGTCGGCCTGCATGGCGGCGAACAGCTCGGCGCTTTGATAGGCCATGCTGTCAATGGTGGCGCGGGCGACCTGCGCCGCCGTGGTACCGCGGGTGATGCCGATGAGCAGGCCGCGCGCCTGTGCGTCCCAGTGCGGCGCGCCCAGGCCGGTGAAGGCGGGCACGAGCAGCACGCCGCCGCTGTCCGGCACGCTGTCGGCGAGTTGCTGCGCTTCTTGCGCGCTGCGCACCAAGCCGAGGCCGTCGCGCAACCATTGCACCGCGGCCCCGGCGATGAACACGCCGCCTTCCAGGGCGTAATGCAAGGGCTGATCGTCGCCGAGCTTCCAGGCGATGGTGGTCAGCAGGCGCTGTTGCGAACGCACCGCCTGCGTGCCGGTGTGCTGCAGTGCGAAGCAGCCGGTGCCGTAGGTGTTTTTCGCCATGCCGGGCTGCAGACAGGCCTGGCCAAACAGCGCGGCCTGCTGGTCGCCGGCCATGCCGGTGATGGGAATGTTCAGACCGCCCAGACGCGCCACGGCTAGCGCGCCACAGTTGGGCACGATGGCAGGCAGCACGGCGCGGGGCACGCGCAGCAGCGCGAGCAACTCGTCGTCCCAGTCGCCGGTGTGGAGGTTGCACAGCAGGGTGCGGCTGGCGTTGCTGACATCGGTGAGGTGGGTCGCGCCGCCGCTCAGGTTCCACACCAGCCAGCTGTCGATGGTGCCTGCGGCCAGCTCGCCACGTTCAGCGCGGGCGCGGGCGCCGGGAATGTGATCGAGCAGCCAGGCCAGCTTGGTGGCCGAGAAATAGGCGTCGGGCAACAGGCCGGTGCGCTCTTGCAGCAGCGGCGCGTGGCCGTCAGCCGCGAGCTGAGCGCAGATACCCGCGGTACGCCGGTCTTGCCAAACGATGGCGTTGGTCAGCGGCCTGCCGGTGGCGCGCTCCCACAGCACCACGGTTTCGCGCTGGTTGGTGATGCCAATGGCGGCGAGATCGCTCAGCTTCGCTCCGGCGCGGGCCAGGGCTTCGGTGAGGGTGGCGCTTTGCGTGGCCCAGATGTCGAGCGGGTCATGCTCCACCCAGCCGGGTTGCGGGTAGTGCTGGGTGAACTCGCGCTGCGCGCTGGCCAGCACCCGGCCCTGCGCATCGACGATGAGGGTGCGCGAGCTGGATGTGCCCTGATCGAGCGCGGCAATCAATGAGGGCATGACACCTCCGTCACGGGTCGATCACGCCGGCGCAGACATCAGTCGGCGCTGCGGCCACATGGCCGACCACGGGCGCCATTTTCAGGCCGGCCGAGGCGATGCGGCAGGGCGCGGCCACGACACCGCAACCGGCAAACGACGTGGCCGCAAAAATCAATGCAATCAAGAGTCTGGACATGAGGTGGCGGATTCGGCTGATGAGGTTCATTATGCGGGCAACTGAACCGAGGCTGAAGCAAACCGCCTTGCGCGGAACCGATGATCCCGCCTTCACACTGACAGCAAGACGGGCCCGGCGAGTTCGGGCGCGCCCAGCCTCAGAACGTTTCCCTACAACTCCGACCAAAGGACACCTTATGAAAGCCGCCGACGTTGCCAAATCCGCCTTTTCCATGCCCCTGAGCAGCCCCGCCTACCCGCCCGGCCCTTATCGTTTCATCGACCGCGAGTTTTTTGTGGTGACCTACCGCACCGATCCCAAGGTCTTGCGCGCCATGGTTCCCGAGCCGCTGGAGCCCGCAGGCGATCTGGTGAAGTTCGAGTTCATCCGCATGCCCGACTCCACTGGGTTTGGCGCGTACACCGAATCCGGACAGGTCGTACCCGTGCTCTACAAGGGCAAGCCAGCCACCTATCAGATCGCAATGTACCTCGATGACGAAGCGCCGATTGCCGGTGGACGCGAGATCTGGGGCTTTCCCAAAAAGCTCGCCAAGCCGCATCTCAGCGTGGCCGCCGACACCCTGCTGGGCACGCTCGACTATGGCCCGGTGCGCATTGCCACCGGCACCATGGGCTACAAACACCGCGCGCTCGACACTGCCAAAGTGCTGGCCTCGCTGCAGCAGCCCAACTTCCTGCTCAAGATCATTCCCGATGTGGACTGCACTCCGCGCATCTGCGAGCTGGTGCAGTACGACCTGGAGGACATGGTGGTGAAAGGCGCCTGGGAAGGCCCCGCCGCGCTGGAGCTGCACGCCCACGCGCTGGCTCCGGTGGCAACGCTGCCGGTGCTTGAAGTGGTTTCGGGCGTTCACATCATCACCGACCTCACCCTGGGTCTGGGACGGGTGGCGCACGACTATCTCAAAACTTGAATGTTTTGAGCGCCCCAAGCGAAAACCGTCACCCTGACGGCTCGGGAGCCAGTGAACTGTTCTTATTAGCGGCGTATAAAATCAAGTCGCGAATCAACCCCTGGAATAGCGCCGATTACCCGGCAATGAAGCACTGTTTACGAGTGTTGCCCCCCATAGACCGGGGTAATTGTCAGGCAATTATCGCTAGACTTCGACCCGTATGACACTGATGCGCTAAATTTCAAACCTCCACTAATACAACCGTTCACACCGAGTCCATGATGAAATCTCTACTGTCCTGCCTGCAGTCTCCCACCCCCGCCGCGGAGGCTCGCCATGTCTGAAAAAATCGGCGGCATCGACCGCATCGACCGTCGCCTGCTCGATCTGCTGCAGAAAGATGGCCGCATTGCCAATCTGCGTCTGGCCCAACTGGTCAATCTTTCGCCCACCGCCGTGCTGGAGCGCGTCAAGCGGCTCACGCGTGACGGCTTCATTCTCGGCTACGAAGGTCGGCTCAACCCCAACCTGCTCGGCGCGGGGCTGATGGTGTTCGTCGAAGTGCAGCTCGACCGCTCGGTGGCCGACAGCTTCGCGGCGTTCCAGTCCGCCATCAAGGTGCGCCCGGAGATTCTGGAATGCCATATGGTGGCCGGCAACTTCGACTATCTGCTCAAGGTGCGCGTAGCCGACATGGCGGCCTACAGGACTTTTGTCGCCAATGTCATCGCCAACCTGCCGGGCGTGCGCGAAACCCGCTCCTTCGCCGTGATCGACGAAGTGAAAAACACCACCCGGCTGCAGGTCGAACTCTGATTCATCTGCAGCCGCTGGCTGCAGCAAGGCGCGCGCGAATCAGACCGGTTCGCGCGTGTTTTTTTATTTCTGCGGTTTCGGCGTGAGCAGCACCAGCACGGCGCACAGCACCATGAACCCGGCGAGCACCAGAATGCCGCCGCTGGCGCTCTGCGAGGTCTGCTTCACCCAGCCGATGATGGACGGGCCGAAGAACCCGGCCAGATTGCCCAACGCGTTGATCAGCGCAATGCCCAGCACCACGGCCGGCAGGCCTTCGAGCACGAACAACCACTGCCACCCAGCCCAGCCGTGATGACCGTGGAAGTGGTGCAAGATCCAGCCCGACACCGGCCCGCCGATCAAGCCGGAGAGCGGCGCCGCGCTCATGAACCACGCGGTCATCTGGCTGCGCCGCACCGCCGGATACCAATAGGTGAGATAGAGGATGATGCCCGGAAAGAACCCTGCCTCGGCCACGCCGAGCAGAAACGCATCACATAGAACCCTTCAACCCAGAGATTGTCCATGAGGCGGGACGACGCCCCTGCACGGGCGCTGGCGGGCGGCGCAGAGCCAAATCCATCCCCACCCCAACCCTCCCCACAAGTGGGGAGGGAGCAGAAATCTCCTCCTCCACGAAGTGGGGTAGGTCGGGTGGGGGATGCCCAAGGCGCTTCGCCATCCTCCCGTGTCCTCATGGACCATCTCGGTTCAAACCCGGTTCAAAGCCGCATTCAGCGCGGCTTTTCATCCACCTTCACCGCAGCTTGCTCAGAAACTTGCATCTCGGGCTGCGGCGCGTTCTCCGTCTTGGACTGCGGATCAGGGCGGTGCGGCGCAAAATATTTCTGCTCCGCCAGCGCTTCATACAACGGCGGGGTGAAGAAGTTCGCCACCCGGCTGCTGATCAGCGCCGTGGCCATGAGCGGAATCACCAGCCCTCCGCCATTGATCATCTCCATGACGATGACAAATGAAGTCAGCGGCGACTGCGTGACCGCCGCAAGATAGCCGACCATACAGATGGCCACCAAGGCAGACTGCGGATACTGCCCGAACCACTGGCTGACCCACTGCCCGAACCCCGCGCCGATCGACAGCGAAGGCGAGAACAGCCCGCCGGGCAGCCCGGTGATGTAGGACAGCACCATGCTGAGCCACTTCACCAGCGGGTAATACCAGCTCACCTGCTCGCCGTGGTTCATCAGCAGATGCCGCGCCTGGTCGTAGCCGCTGCCCCAGGTCTGCCCGGCCGTGGCGATGCCGATGATGGCCACCAGCAGGCCCAGCCCCGCGCCCCACGCCAGCGGCGAGCGCTCGCGCCAGGCCAGCACCTTCGCAGGAATCCAGCGCACCTGTTTGAGCAAGGCCAGATTGAACGCCGCCCCCGCCAGGCCGCAGAGCACCGCAGCGATCACCACCGGCAAGACGAAGGCCAGCGGAAAAATGTCCGGCGCAGAAATCTGACCGAAATACAGATAGTTGCCCGCCAGCGCCAACGAGACTAGACCGGAGAACACGATGCTGGTGATGAGCACACCGTTGGTTCGCACCTCGAAACTGCGGGTGAGCTCCTCGATGGCAAACAGAATCCCGGCCAGCGGGGTGTTGAACGCACCCGACAGACCCGCCGCCGAGCCCGCGAGCAGCAACATGCGCTCCATGCGCAGCGAGACGCGCGGATAAAACCGCCGCATCTCGTACATGATGGACGCGCCGATATGTACCGTCGGCCCCTCGCGGCCCAGCGTCAGGCCGCCCAGCATGCCCATCAGCCCGAGGCCGAGCTTGCCGATCAGGATGCGCAGGCCGAACAGACGGCGGGTGCGGGTTGGATCGGGGTGGCCATGCAGCGCCGCAATCACCTGCGGAATGCCGCTGCCCTCGCTGCCATTGAACCATTTGCGGGTCATCCATACCGCGCCGCCGGTCAACGCCGGGGTGATGATCAGCGCCAGCCAGGCCCGGCCGTCGATCCAGCCGAGAAAGATCGCCAGCACATCGTTGGCCCAATTGGCGAACTGCACCGCCGCCAACCCCACCAGGATCGCCCCCACCCAGAGGACGCCGTAATTCAGCCACGATCTGCGAAGTTCTTTTCGGGTGAGTCGCCAAATGGCGGCGGGGCGGTAACGAGCATGCATGGGGAACAAGAATAGCTGGGCGGCGCGCACGCGCCGTAAAGGCCAAGGGCCCTGGTATACGAATACGCATACGGATTAAGCGAAAAGCGTAATGGCGCGCAAGCCATCACCATACTGCACGGGGTAAATC
>DYKQ01000055.1:0-5308 GCA_020722545.1 Thiomonas intermedia
AAACCGGCGCTTTGAAAAACTGAATGAGGCGCATTGTGCGCGGCCGGATCGACTTGGTTGTGACAGTGGCGGATCAACCCGCGCTGGCGACGGGGCCTGTTCACGCTATTTAGGCGCGGGTGTCTAAATAGCGTGAACAGGCCCTAAGGGAAACACCAGTTCCACCCGAGTACCGCCGCCCAAAGGCTGCCCGGTACTTTCCGCAGATTCGTCGGCGGGCGCGCTGGACGGTACGCGGTCGATGTTGCGGCGCCAGGCGATCTGGCCGCCCAGGGCGCGGGCACGGATCTGCATGCTGGTGAGGCCATGCCCGGTGGTGGCATGTTGCGGGTCGATGCCGATGCCGTCGTCGAAAACGTCCAGCCGCATGCGGGTCGCATCGACGATGCTCAGTCGCACGGAAACGCGGCTGGCGCGGGCGTGGCGTATGGCGTTGCTCACGGCCTCTTGCAGCAGGGCGCGCAGGTGGTATTGCTGCGCGGCGTCTTGAGGGGGCAGCCGAGCGGCGTTGAGCCCGCCGATGAGCGGCGGCGGCCAGTCAAGCGCCATGCCGGCGGCGGCCAGGCGTTGCGCGGTTTCCGAGCGGATGTCGGCGGCGAACTCTTCCCACGGCTGCACCGCCTGCCGCAGCCCGCGCACGATGGCGCGTAACTGATCGATGGTGGTCATCAGCATGGCCTGCTCGCGCTCGCCGTGCACCAGATGCCGCAGGGTAAGCAGCTTGGCGCCGATGTCGTCGTGCAGATCGCTGGCGATGCGGTCGCGCTCTTGCTGCACGCCGGTCTCCAGCGCGTCGCGGCCCGCCGCAGCCTGGTTGAACAGGGTCACGAGCGAGGCGGCCAGGTCGGCGTCGGTCACGGTAAAAAGGCGCTGGCCGGCGCTGCGACCTTGCAGACGGCGCGCGGCCAGGCCGCCAGCCGGGGCGATGCGCAGCTCCATGCCGTCCTGCGCCAGACCGGGGTCGGCGTCGGCCTCGCCTTGCTGCATCGGCAGGTTGTGCAGCGGCTGGTACAGCCGGTCGAGCAGGCCGAGCCAGCGGCGCTCGCGTTCCAGCGTCTGCGCGGTGAAGGCCACCGAAATGATCTCGGGCAGCAGCCTGTCGATGGGCGGCAACTCGCCCTGCATCATGCGTCTCCACAGCCATTGCCGCATCGGCAGATACAGCAGCCCGGCCAGCAGCAGGGTGAGAATCAGCGACATGTCGTGGCGCCAGTTCAGCAGCAGCACCAGCAGCATGTCGAGCACGACGATCAGCCCCAGCCCCAGCACCCAGAGCAGCAGCCGGTAGGCCCAGCGGTCAAGGTCGAACAGGTGATAGCGTCCGACCCCCAGCGCCAGGCCGAGGTACATGGCGAGAAAAAAACCGAAGGCATAGCCCTGCTGCATCGGCGCGAACACCCCGATCATCCTCGAACCGAAGGTGAAGACGACAAAGGTGAACGCGCCCAGCATGGCCGAGAGCATGAACCAGCGCAGCGCGGCGCGGTCGGCGGCGCGAATGGCGCTGCGCCGCCACTGCACCACGGCCAGCGCCACGGCCAGCAGGATTTCGAGCAGCAGCGGAATGCGCACCCCCCAGCTCACATTGGGCGCCAGCCGCACGGCATCCATCGCCCACCAGCCCACCACGATGATGGGCACGGGCCAGAGCCACTTCGCTGCCGCCAGTCGCGCTGGGTACACCAGAAACAGCGTGGCCAATGCGCCGCCGAACCCCAGCGCCCCCAGATGATTGACGGCCGAAAGCAGTTCGAACAGACCGCCGGGCAGCGCCAGTTCGCGGGTGCTGTAGATCGCGGCCGAGTAAGTGTTGGGCAGAAACAATAGCCCGGAGAGCGCCAGCAACCGTCCCGGCCAGCTCTTGGGTTTGAGCGCGTACACCCAGGCGCCGACGAGCAGGGCCACGCCGCCGCAGAGCAACTGGAACCAGAACACCAAAGGCAGACTGGCGAGCGGACGGTTGGGCAGGGGGGTGACGGTCTGATCGAAGACCTGTCCGGCAGGGTCTTGCCAGCTCAGCAGCAGGGGATGCGCCTGCAGCGCGGCGATCTGCGTTTGGCGCTGGAAGAAGCGCTCGACTTCGGCGTAGGTGTCAAAATAGTCAGGCTCTTCGATCAGGTCGCTGGGCTGCAGGACCACGCGCTGCCCGCTGGCGCTGATCGACAACAGGCGCGAGCCTTTAGCGATGGCCGCGGCAGGGCCGTTGCGGGCGACATGCAGCACCTCGATGCCCGGGCCGTACGCATCGGCGCGGGACGACAGGGTGAGCCCCAGCCAGGGTTGATTGAGGGCGATGTACAGCGCCGCGGTGACCCCCGCGAGGGTCAGCAGCAAGGCCGCCATCAAAATGCGGGCAGAACGGGTTTGCGGCATCTGCATGATGGGCGCATTGTCGCCCACCGCGCGCCCGCGGCGTCAATCGGTGCGGGATCGGGTGACGGCGGCTTCGAGCGCGGAGATGAAGCGCGCGGCCACGTCGCAGCCGGATTGCTGGGTGATTTCCTGAAAGCAGGTCGGGCTGGTGACGTTGATCTCGGTGAGCTTGTCGCCAATGATGTCGATGCCCGCCAGCAGCAGACCGCGCGCGGCCAGCACCGGCCCCAGCGCGCGGGCGATGGCCCAGTCGGTCTCGGAGAGCGGCTGCGCCACGCCCAATCCGCCGGCGGCCAGATTGCCGCGCGTCTCGCCGCCTTGCGGAATGCGCGCCAGGCAATAGGGCACGGGTTCGCCGTCGATGATCAGCACCCGCTTGTCGCCCTGAGCAATGGCGGGCACGAAGCGCTGCGCCATCACGGTGGTGGCGCCAAAGGCGGTGAGGGTTTCGATCACCACGTTGAGGTTGGGATCGGGGCTGCCGTCGGCCTGCTGCCGCAGGCGAAAGATGCCCGTGCCGCCCATGCCGTCGAGCGGCTTGAGAATCACGTCACCATGCTCGCCGTAGAACGCCTTGATCTCGGCCGCGCGGCGGCTGACCAGGGTGGGGGTGATGAACTGCGGAAACTCCAGAATGGCGAGCTTTTCCGGGTGGTCGCGCAGCGCCCGGGGGCTGTTGAACACCGCCGCACCTTCGCGCTCGGCCTGCTGCAGCAGATGGGTGGCGTAGAAATATTCGCTGTCGAAGGGCGGGTCTTTGCGCATGAGCGCCGCGTCCACATCGCGCAGTGCGAGCGGGCGCTGGTCGAGCACGCGATACCAGTCGTGGCCTGACGTGGCCCCGGTGAGTTCGATGCGGCGGCAGACGGCCGTCACCGGCGCTGCAATCGCCTCCTCCCCACCCCTCGCAAGGGTGAGTGTGGAGGAGTTTCCTCCCCTCCAGTGCAGATCGGCGGCTTCGCACACCCAGAGCACATGGCCGCGCGCCTGCGCCTCGCGCATCATGGCGAAGGTGGTGTCCTTGTAAATCTTGAAGGACGCGATCGGGTCGGCGATGAACAGCAGTTGCATGATGTTGTCGGGCCGGGGCTCAGCCCAGCTCGGTCTCGGGGTCGGTGCGCTCCAGCTCGTAACTGGCCGCCACCATGGCCAGTCGGGCGATGACGCCGTACATGTAGAAGCGGTTCGGTCCGTTGGTGCCAGGGGCCGCTTCCGGATGGGTGACGTTGAACTGTTCCTCGAACGCCAGCGGCACGAAGTGCATGCCGGGGGCGTTGAGGTTCTCATCCGGCCCGCGGTCGGCGTGCACGCGGTAGAAGCCGCCGACGACATAGCGATCCATCATGTACACCACCGGCTCGCACACGGCCTCCTGCAGCCGCTCGACGCTGGGCACGCCTTCCTGAATCATCACTTCGCTGACTTCCATCCCTTCCTTGACCACGCTCATTTTGTTGCGGGCCTTGCGGTTGAGGTCTTTCACTTCGCTGGGGTCGCGCACGGTCATCACGCCCATGCCGTAGGTGCCGGCGTCGGCCTTGACGATGACAAAGGGCTTTTCCTGAATGCCGTATTCCTTGTACTTCTTGCGCACCTTGGTCAGCACGCTGTCGACCGCTTCGGCCAGACAGTCTTCACCGTGGCGCTCGTGGAAGTTGACCTTGCCGCACTGGGCGAAATAGGGGTTGAGCATCCACGGATCGACGCCGATGAGCTTGGCGAATTTTTTCGCCACATCGTCATACGCGTGGAAGTGCTTGGACTTGCGCCGCACGGCCCAGCCGGCATGCAGCGGCGGCAGCAGGTATTGCTCGTGCAGACCCTGCAGGATGGGCGGGATGCCGCCCGACAGGTCGTTGTTGAGCAGGATGGTGCAGGGGTCGAAGTCTTTCAGCCCGAGGCGCAGTTTGTTGCGGATCAGCGGCTCCACCACCAGCTCGCCGCCCGACGGCAGCTTGAGGTGCATGGGCTCGGTGACTGTCTCGTCGAGCGACCCGAGGCGCACGTTCAGCCCAGCCTGACGGAAGATGCGCATCAGGGTGTGGACGTTTTCGAGGTAGAAGGTGTTGCGGGTGTGGTTCTCGGGAATCACCAGCAGGTTCTTGGCCTCCGGGCAGATTTTCTCGATGGCGGCCATCGCGGCCTGCACGGCCAGCGGCATCATCTCCGGGGAGAGGTTGTTGAAGCCGCCGGGATAGAGGTTGGTGTCGACCGGCGCGAGCTTGAAGCCGGCATTGCGCAGATCGACCGAGCTGTAAAACGGCGGGGTGTGCTCCATCCATTCGAGGCGGAACCAGCGTTCGATGGCCGGTTGCGCTTCGAGGATGCGCTGTTCGAGTTCGAGGACGGGATCGCCCGAGGAGGTGATGAGATGCGGGATCATTGTTCTGTTTGCAAAAGCGGGGACAGCCCCGATTCTTGCAGACGCAGCGCAAACGCGCTGAGTTGCCGCATCTGCCCAGGTTCAGGCGCCGTTCGTCATCCAGCCCCAGCGCTGAAAGATCGCCGCGCCTTGCGGGCTTTGCAAAAAGGCGATGAACTGCTGCGAGGCGGGCAGCTGTTTGCCGCGCGTGATCGGGGCGATGCCGGTGTCGCGGTAGATGCGGCAAGGCTCTTCCACCGCCACCTGTTCGGCCAGCTTGGGGTTGGAGACCTGCCAGATGTTCCAGATCAGCCAGGCGTCGATGTCGGGCTAGGGCCTGGCGGGCCAGCGCGCTGTTGGCTGGAAAGGCGACGATGTTTTTGCGCAGCGCGCGCACGGTGCGGATGTCGCCCAGGCGACCGGCGGCGTCTTCCCAGACGCCATTCTGTCCGTCGCCGTTGACCACGAGCACTTCGTCGGTCTGCAGGGCGAGGGGAATTGAAAGCTGCGTTGCGATGTCAGGCTTGCGGCGCGGCTGTGGAGCCCGGCAGGGCGGGTGGATCGTCGGCGGTG
>DYKQ01000055.1:5408-13103 GCA_020722545.1 Thiomonas intermedia
TCAGGCTTGCGGCGCGGCTGTGGAGCCCGGCAGGGCGGGTGGATCGTCGGCGGTGTAGCGCTGATAAAGCACGCGTGCTGCATCCAGCAATTGGGCGCGGGGCAGATCGCCGGTCAGCGCGTAGCCCCATTGGCGATCCACCCAATAAAAGGTGGACGCCGGTTTTCCGGGCACGATGCGAAATGAAATCTCAGCGGTGGGCTTGGCCATGCCGCGCAGATAGACCGTGACGCGGTGGCCTTGCGCATCCTGGTACATGAGCTGTGCGGCGGGTTTGCCCGGCATGCCGGGCAGCAGGCGGCCGCCCATGAGCACCAGGCCGCCGGGCAGGGTGTCGGGCGCCACGATGGGACGCTGCAGGCGGCGCGACAGCCAGGTGGTCAGATCGCTGCCTTCGCGCACTTCCACCGGGCGGCGCGCGTCCGGGGTGTAGACGGCGTAGGCGAGTTCGGCCTGATGCACGAAGTGCTGCATGCCTTCGCTTTCGTTCTGCGCGGTGACCACGGGGCCGTTTTGCTGCAGCGCCTCCCGGGTGGCCAGGCTGCCGACCGCCGCGCCCACGCCGATCCACAACGCCACGGCTGCCGCGCGCACCCAGGGGCGCGCAGGCGGCGCGAGAGGCTGCAGCAGGCGCGCGGGCACTGGCTCGTCAAGCATGGGAGCGAGTGCCTCGCGCAGCGCCAGGTTCTGCGCCTGCAGGGCGGCGATTTCCGCGCTCACGGAGCTTCGCGCGCCGTGCGGCGGCGCATCGCCATTCAGGGCCAGCCGGGCTTCGTATTCCAGGTAGCGATCGACCTCGGCGCTGCGGGCTGCGTCGAGCTGGCCGTCGGCGTAGGCCATGAGGGTGTCGTGGTCGGGGCGTTGCGGATTCATCCCACACTCCTTTGCCCATCGATGACGCGCAGGGCAGGGCGCTGCGCTCCTTCACCGTTGGTAAGTTGCCAGAGCTGGCTGCGGGCGCGCGACAGGCGTGACATCACCGTGCCGGTGGGCACGCCGAGCGCCTTGGCCGCCTCCGTATAGCTGAGCCCTTCCACGGCCACCAGCAACAACACCTCGCGCAAGGGCACACTGAGGCGCTGGAGGGCGGCCAGCAGTTCGAGGGCTTCGAGGTGCAGCTCCTGCGTTGCGGCTTGCACCGGATGGGCGGCGTCGGGCAGATCGTCCAGAGACTCCGTGGCCTGCGCATTGCGCACGGCGCAGTGATCGACGAACAGGTTGTGCATGATGGAGAACAGCCAGGGCCGCACACTGCCCACCCCGCGCCAGAGCCCCCATTTGTTGACGGCGCGCTCCAGCGTGTCCTGCACCAGATCGTCGGCGTCGGCCATGCGCCCGGCGTGGAGCACGCGGGCATATCGCCGCAGGTGCGGGATCTGCTCGGTCAGCAGTTGGTGGCGGTCGGCCATGACGGCGGGAATGGATGCGTGCGGGCGACGAGGATCAGTATCCGCCTTTGCTGGCGAGCTTGGGGTCGATCTGCCAGATTTCATCGACCAGCTTGCCGCTGCGATAGGTGAGCACGTAGCGCACGGGAATGGCCGTCTTGCCCTGGAACACGACATCGGCCGTGACGGTGGCGCCCTTCGGGTTGGCCGCTTCCTGCAGATGCGTGATCTCGGCTTTGAGCGGGCCGTTGGCCTTGGTGAACTTGGTCCAGGTGGTCTTGATGGTGTCGGCGGCGGCGTAGCGGCCATCCAGCGGGCCGCCGACCCATTCGAGCACGGCGTCCGGGCCGTAGCTGGCGGTGATGGCGTCCACGTTGCCTGCGGCAATCGCCTCGATGTGCGCGCGGGCGGCCTCGACGGGGGTGTCGGCGTAGGCCGACGGCGCGATCCAGAGCGCCGAGAGGGCCAGTGCCGCGGCGGCGAGGGTGGGGGTCAGTCGAGTGGCGGTTTTCATCATCAGCTCCGTTTGGGGTGGGGATGCTGCATAGACGGCCCGGCGCGGCGATTATTCCGTTGTCGAAAAAAAACCGCCCCATCGGGGCGGTTGGAACATCCTGGGGACAGGATGAGGAGACGCCTTCGGGTGCGGCGGCTGGCCGCAGCACCGTCCGGAAACTTTGACTCAGAGCACTTGCTCGCCGTGAAGACTGATGTCCAGACCTTCGCGTTCCTGCTCTTCGGTGACGCGCAGGCCGATGACCATGTCGATGACCTTGAGGATGATGAAGGTGACGATGGCGTCGTAGACGATGGTGAAGCCCACGCCCTTGGCCTGGATCAGGATCTGGGCCATATTGCCTTCCAAGGCGCCGGCGGCGCCGCCGATGGCCTTGACCGCGAACACGCCGGTGAGCATGGCGCCGACGATGCCGCCGATGGCATGCACGCCGAAGGCGTCGAGCGAGTCGTCATAGCCGATCATTTCCTTCATGTAGACCGCAGTCCAGAAGCACACCACGCCAGCGATCAGGCCGATGGCCAGCGCGCCGCCAGGGCCGACAAAGCCGGACGCCGGGGTGATGGCCACCAGGCCGGCAACCGCGCCGGAGGTGATGCCCAGGATGGTGGGCTTGCCGCGGGCAATCCACTCGGCGAACATCCAGCCCAGTGCGGCAGCAGCGGTAGCGATCTGCGTGGCAGCCATGGCCATGCCGGCACGGTCGCTGGCCGCTACGGCGGAACCGGCGTTGAAGCCGAACCAGCCCACCCACAGCAGCGAGGCGCCAATCATGGTCAGGATCAGGTTGTGCGGCGGCATGGCTTCCTTGCCGTAGCCCACGCGCTTGCCCATCACCAGCGCAGCCACCAGACCGGCGATACCGGCGTTGATGTGCACCACGGTGCCGCCAGCGTAGTCAAGCACGCCGTCGCCGCCGAGGAAGCCGCCACCCCACACCATGTGAGCGATCGGGGCGTACACGGCCAGCAGCCAGATGCCCATGAACCACAGCAGCGCCGAGAACTTCATCCGGTCTGCAAACGATCCAACGATCAGCGCCGGGGTGATGATGGCGAAGGTCATCTGGAAGGTCATATAGGTCGACTCAGGAATGGTCGGCGCCAGCGGGTTGGCCGAATCCAGGCCCATGCCGCCCAGGAAGAATCGGCTCAACCCACCGATGAACCCGTTGCCCGGCGTGAACGCCAGGCTGTAGCCGATGATCATCCACAGCACCGTCACCAGGCAGGTGATGGCGAAGCTCTGCATCAGCGTGGCGAGCACATTCTTCTTGCGCACCATGCCGCCGTAGAACAGCGCCAGACCGGGAATGGTCATCATCAGCACCAGCGCGGTGGAGGTCAGCATCCAGGCGTTGTCGCCGGAGTTGATGAAGGCGGCCGGATTGGAGGCGGCAGCGGCCGGGGCGGTCTGCGCCCAGGCGCTGCCCATGCCGAGCAGCATCGCGCCGAGCGCTGCGGGAATTGCGAGACTTTTTTTCATGTCGGATTCCTCGTGGAGGGAGTCAAAGGGCGTCGCCGCCGGTTTCACCGGTGCGGATGCGAACGACCTGTTCGAGCGCAGAGACGAAGATCTTGCCGTCGCCGATCTTGCCCGTGCGGGCTGCGGTTTCGATCGCTTCGATGGTGCGTTCGACCAGGGCTTCCGGCACGGCCGCCTCGATCTTCACCTTGGGCAGAAAATCGACCACGTATTCCGCGCCGCGGTACAGCTCGGTGTGGCCCTTCTGCCGACCAAAACCCTTGACTTCGGTGACGGTGATGCCCGTCACCCCGATGCCCGACAAGGACTCGCGCACCTCGTCCAGCTTGAACGGCTTGATGATGGCCGTGATCATTTTCATGTGTTGCTCCTTCAGAGGGCCCGAAGGCCCGTGGGATCAGAACGAGTAAACGGCCATCAACTCAAGCGAGCTTTGCTTGGTCGTGGGGGAGCCGTCTTTTTTGGTGAAGATCGCGGTGTCGGACCTGTCTTGGCGCACTTCGGCGGACAGCTTGACGTTTTTCATCGGCGTGTAGTTCACCGCCAGAGTCAGCTCCTTGAGCTTGTTGGCGGTGCCGGTGGTGCTGTTGCCATAGGAGACCAAGCCGTCCTTGTCATCGACGTATTCGCCACGCGCCGCCACGCCCCATTCGCTCGTCAACGCGTAGGTGGCATACAGCGCCAGGCCGTTGGCCTTAGCTGTACCGATGGTGCCATTGGCAAGCGTTGAGTTGTCCTTGGACAACAGGTCCACGTTCGCCCCCAGGGTCAGAGCACTGTTGACGTTGAAGGTGCCAACGAGGTCGAGCAGTTGCAGCACGCCGTTATTGGCGGAGCTGCCGAACCAAGGCGACTGTCCACGGTAGTAGTCCGCCATGTAAGAGAACATGGAGTTCGGGCTACCCGAGAGGCCCAATTCGATCGTTTTGCCTAGACCGTTTGGTTGTGAACCTGTATAGCCCCAGCCGTTGTTCACGCCGCCAATCAGGGTCAGCGCAGGCGACACGGCGTAGCTGGCGCGCACGCCGGTGAGCGAGCCGGGTTCCATGTCCCAGAACAGGATGCTGCGCGACACCGTGGCGTTGCCCATTGGGTTGGTGACCTCAAAGCCTGCCAGCGAGCCGAACTTGCCGCCCATCAGGGTGAGTCCGCCGGTGGCATATTGCACGAAGGCGTTGTTCAGGTAAAACGAATTGCTGCCGTTCAGTGCCTTGGCGTCGTTGCCGCCGATCACGGTGACTTGGCCACCGAAACCCGAGCTGGGCAGGTAAGCCACAGTCGCGGCAGCGCCGTTGGCATTGAAGCCATTGGGCTTGGTGTCATAGGCGCGCAGCAGGGTCGACGAGGTGTCGAAGTAGTCGTAAGTACCGTAGACATAGCCGGTAATGCTCAGGCCAGGGGTTGCGGCGAGCACCGCGCCCAAGCTGGGAGCGGCAGGCGCTGCGGGGGCGGGGGTGGTTTGCGCCGATGCTGCGCCCGCGTAGCTGGCCAGAACTGCGGCGACGGCCGCGGCGATTGCGATTTTGTTCATCCAAGTTTCTCCTGTGAGTGCTGCCGGGCAAGACGCCCACCATGAAATGCCGGAGAGCACCAGCAGCTTTCGTGCCAGGTCTGTGCGGGGCTGTCACATCGTAGTCACTTGATTGACGTTCTCGGAGCACGGAATTTGTGCACCTATTTTGTGCGCGCTGGAGAATTTGCACCGTGGTAGTGCGTTCGATTGCGGGTCGATCCTTGGCGAGACGCAAGAGCGCAGTAGCCTGCCGCGCGTCGGGCGAGGGAAATCGGTCACAATGCGCACCGGGAGTCATTTCAGGAGTTCCACCATGAACGACAGCTTTCGCCAACGCAATACCGCGTTTTTCGACCAGATCGGTCGCTTGATCGAACAGTCGCCGCTGCACGATGCGCAGCGCAATCTGCGCGCACTGGCGCATTCCGCCGCAGGGCGGCTCGATCTGGTGACGCGCGACGAGTTCGACGCCACCCAGCGCATGCTGCTGGCCGCGCGTCAGCAGATCGATACCCTCGAAGCCCAGGTGCGCGAACTGCAGGCTCGGCTGGACAACGGGTCGCAGAGCGCGCCTGCGTCGCCCGAGGACGCCTGGCGCTGACCCGCGTCCATGTCGCTGGCGCAAGTCGCCAGCCGGGCGCTGCTGGGCATGGAGGCGCCGCCGGTTATGGTGGAGGTGCATCTCTCGCCCGGTCTGCCCGGCTTCACCATCGTCGGGCTGCCCGAGGCCGAGGTGCGCGAGGCGCGTGACCGCGTGCGCAGCGCGCTCATCAATAGCGGGCTGGGTTTTCCGTCGAACAAGCGCATCGTCGTCAACCTGGCGCCGGCCGATCTGCCCAAGGAATCCGGCCGCTTCGATCTGCCCATCGCCATCGGACTGCTGGCGGCGCAGGGACTCATTCCAGCGCAGCGTCTGCTGGGGCATACTTTCGCAGGAGAGTTGTCGCTCACCGGGGCGTTGCGGCCCACGCGGGGGGCGCTGGCCATGGCGTGTGCGCTTGGGGCGCAAGGGGACGACGAGGCGGCTGAGCCTCGGCTGGTTTTGCCTCAAACCAGTGCTGAAGAGGCGGCTTTGGCGCAAGCTGCGGTTGTTTTTGGTGCGCGGGATCTGCAGGAGGTGGTGGCCTATCTGCTCGAACAGGACGGCGCCGCGCAGCCGGTCACATCTGCCCAGGTTGCGGCCGCGCCTGCCGACGCGCCCGACATGGCCGAAGTGCGCGGCCACAGCGCGGCGAAACGCGCGCTGGAAATCGCCGCCGCCGGGGGACATCATGTGCTGATGGTGGGGCCGCCGGGCAGCGGCAAGTCCATGCTGGCGCAGCGCTTTGCCGGACTGTTGCCCGCCTTGACCCGCGCGCAGGCGCTGGAGAGCGCGACGGTGCTCAGTCTGGCGGGACGCTTCGATCCGACACAATGGGGGCGACGTTTTGTGCGCAGCCCGCACCACACCGCGTCTGCGGTGGCGCTGGTGGGCGGCGGCGCGGGGACGATCCGGCCCGGCGAAATCAGTCTGGCCACGCAGAATGTTCTTTTCCTCGACGAACTTCCCGAGTTTGACCGCGCCGTGCTGGAGAGCCTGCGTGAGCCGCTGGAGACCGGGCGCATTCATATTTCCCGCGCGGCGCGGCAGGCCGAGTTTCCGGCGCGGTTTCAGCTCATTGCGGCGATGAATCCCTGTCCCTGCGGCTATCTGGGGCATGCCACCAGAGCCTGCCGCTGCACGCCCGACCAGGTGTCGCGGTATCAGGGGCGCATCTCCGGCCCCTTGCTCGACCGCATCGACATTCAGGTCGAAGTCGGCGCCATTGCGCCTGACGCGCTGCTGCAGTTGCCGCAAGGCGAAACCAGCGCACAGATCGCCGCTCGGGTGGCCATAGCTGCTGATCGGCAGCAGTCGCGGCAAGGGGCGCTCAATGCCCAGTTGCAGGGCGCTGAACTCGATGAGCACTGCGCCCTCGACACCGCCGGCAGCGCGTTTCTGAGCCAGGCGATCACCCGGCTGGGGTGGTCTTCGCGCGCGGCGCATCGGGTGCTGCGGCTGGCGCGCACCATCGCCGATCTGGCCGGGTCGCCGCGCATCGGTTTGCCTCATCTGGCCGAGGCCATGCAGTTGCGCCGCGCCTTGGCATCGGAGTGATCTGAGCACAAAAAAAAGCCAGGTGCGTTGCGCACCTGGCTGGAAATGCCCGGATCGGGGGGAGAGTCTGTAGAGCAGACTACCGGGCAACTTGGAGGGCCACAGGATCGAGCATGAACTCAAACCACGTAGCACCGGTTCTGTTCAGGAAAAAAGCAAAAAGTTCAGTCCATTTTGTAACGCTCCATCTTTCCCGTCAATCATCCGCGAACAGTGTGGCGACCCCCCGTAAACAGGCGGTGTTTGGCTGTTAAGAAATAGCGTGGACAAGACCCTATTGAATCGGGTTGAGTCCGCCGTCAGCGCCAATCTGCACACGCTGCCCCACGGGCGGGGCGACCTTGAGCTGAAGCGTCTGTACCTGACCGTTGTCCAGGCGGACTTGCACGTTGTAGACCGTCTGCGCATCCATCCGTTTGGCGATTTCGTTGCCCGCGAGGCCGCCGCCGATGGCGCCAGCCACGGTAGCCAGCTTGCGTCCGTCACCGCCGCCGACCTGATTGCCCAGGATGCCGCCGATGAGTCCCCCGGCGATCACGCCCACCGGGTTGGTCTGCTGCGACTGCACCTGCACCGGGGTGACCGCTGTCACCGTGCCGCAGTTATTGCAGACGGGCTGTTGCGGCGCGGCCGGGACGGGCGCGGTTTGCGGTGC
>DYKQ01000055.1:13203-16056 GCA_020722545.1 Thiomonas intermedia
GCGAAGGTCTGCGGCGCGGCCGTCTGTTGCGCCACGCGGGAGGGTTGCGGGACGGCTACGGGTTGTTTGACCACGGGCTGAGGCGCGGGCACATGGACCACCTTGGCGGCAGGCTTGGGCGCCGGAGCGGTTGCGATGACAGGCGCAGCGGCCGAAGCTGCAGCTGCGCGCGCCAGCGGCGCGCTGGCCGGTTGCGACGCGGCGGCCAGTGGTTTGGTGGGCGCGGCGACTGCTGAGGCTGCGGCGACTTCGGGCTTGCCGCCCGAGCTATCGCTGAGCTTGTAAAGCACCGCGACCAGCAAAGCCACGATGACGGCGCCCATGATGAAAACCGCGATCCAGACGCCTTTTCCCGCCGTGGCTGGCCCTTGCGGAGGAATGGATGACATAGTGTTCTCCCGTGAATCCGATGAAATGTGTGCGTGGTTAACGCAACAGACCGCCGGTTTGACGACAGCCGCCCGCCGCGCTGCACATCAATGGCCGCTGGCCTCCAGCGCTTGATCGAGATCGGCGATCAGGTCGTGCTGGTTTTCGATGCCGATGGACAGCCGCACCATGTCCTCGCTCACCCCGGCTGCGGCCAGCTCCTGCGCGTTGAGCTGGCGATGCGTGGTCGTGGCCGGGTGGCAGGCCAGCGACTTGCAGTCGCCGATGTTGACCAGCCGGGTGAACAGCTTGAGCGCATCCTGAAAACGCGCTCCAGCCTCGCGACCGCCTTTGAGGCCGAAGCTCAAAATGCCCGAGGCGCGGCCTTGCATCAGCCGCTGGGCGACGTCGTGATCGGGATGGTCGACCAGCCCGGCGTAGCGCACCCAGGCGACGCGCGGATGCTTTTGCAGGTGCGTGGCGATGTGCAGCGAGTTGGCGCAGATGCGGTCCATGCGCAGCGGCAGGGTTTCGATGCCTTGCAGGATGAGGAAGGCGTTGAGCGGAGACAGCGCCGCGCCCATATTGCGCAGCGGCGCCACGCGGGCGCGGGCGATGAACGCGGCGGCGCCGAACTGCGCTGTGTAGCTCACGCCGTGATAGCTCACGTCGGGCTCGACCAGCAGCTTGAAGCGCTCGGCATGTGCGGCCCAGTCGAACTTGCCGGAGTCGACGATGGCCCCGCCCACGCTGTTGCCGTGGCCGCCGAGGTATTTGGTCAGCGAGTGCACCACGATGTCGGCGCCGTGCTCGAACGGACGGCAGAGGTAGGGCGAGGGCACGGTGTTGTCCACGATCAGCGGCACGCCGGCGGCGTGCGCCACCGCGGCGAGCGCGCCGATGTCGGTCACGTTGCCCAGCGGATTGCCGATGGTTTCGCAAAACACCGCCTTGGTGCGGGCGTCGATCAGCCGGGCAAAGCTGGCGGGGTCGCGCGGGTCGGCGAAGCGCACCTCCAGGCCCTGCCGCGGGAAGGTGTGGGCGAACAGGTTGTAGGTGCCGCCATACAAACGGCTGCTGGAGACGATGTTGTCGCCCGCCTCGGCCAGGGTTTGAATCGCCGCGGTGATGGCGGCCATGCCCGAAGCCACCGTCAGCGCCGCCACGCCGCCTTCGAGCGCCGCGACGCGCTTTTCCAGCACGTCGTTGGTCGGGTTCATGATGCGGGTGTAGATATTGCCCGCGACCTTCAGGTCAAACAAGTCGGCGCCGTGCTGGGTGTCGTCGAAGGCGTACGACACCGTCTGGTAAATCGGTACGGCGACCGAACGGGTCACGGGATCGGGGCTGTAGCCAGCGTGGACGGCCAGGGTTTCGAATTTCATGGGGAGGTCTCCGGTCGATATCGTGGTCAAAGCCTACTGGGCATTTGGCGCAAATCCAAGGATCGAATCGTTTGAAGCTTATGCCCTTATGCCTCTTGATCTGCAGCGACGCGAGGATTCAAGGCCGCCAGCTTGCGCTGCTGCGTCTGGAAGTAGGCCGATGGCGTGGCGCCCAGCGCCTGGCGGAAGGTTTTGATGAAGGCGCTCACACTGTCATACCCCAGCGACAGCGCCACATCCTTCACCGCCCGGCCCGTGGCCAGCCATTCCAGCGCCTGGGTCAGCCGCGCCCATTGCCGCCATTGGGCGAAGCTCATGCCGGTTTCCAGCACGAATTTCCGGCTCAGCGAGCGGGCGCTGATGTCGGCCCAGCGCGCCCACTGCTCCAGGGTGCGCGCGCTGGCAATATTGTCGAGCAGGGCGCGGGCGATGCTCAGCAGCCGGGCGTCCTGCGGCCAGGGCAGTTGCAGCGGACGGGCGGGCGACTGGCGTAACTCATCGAGCAGCACCAGCAGCAGACGCATGCGGGTGAGATCGAGCGGGGTGTCGTGCGGCCAGCTCAGCGCCTTTTGCAGCACCAGCGCCACCAGCGGGTTGACCGGGTAGCTCGTCGGTTCGGCCGGCAGATCGCCGCAGAACTGCGGCGTGAGAAAGGCGCCGAAACCCGCGGTCGGCCCGTAAGACTGCACCGCGTGCTCCACGCCGGGCGGCATCCAGCCGATGGTCTGCGAGGGGGCAAGCTGGCGGCCCTGCGCGGTTTCCACGATGACCAGACCCTCGGTGAGCAGAAACAGCGTGCCGCGGGCATGGCAATGCGTCTGCGGGTTCATCGCGAGCTGATTGCGCACATTCACCGCGATCAGCTCGGCGCCGCCCAGGTGATTGATGCGGTCGAGCAACTCGGCCTTGCTGCATGCACAATCAGTGGACGTTGGCGCGGTGTGGGGCATATTGGCGTTTGTGTGGCGTGTTTGCGATATTCATTGGCATACTAAAGCAACCCGGCCATATCGTCCTCCCCTAGCATCCGTCTCGTTCGTCCCATGCAATCGGGGGGGGCGCAGCCGGCAGAAATCGCTCGTGCCTCATGAGAAAACGC
>DYKQ01000056.1 GCA_020722545.1 Thiomonas intermedia
GCGCCAGTCAAACAACCCATATCCCGTTTTCTTCTCATCGCCTTGCTAGGAGTCTGTCGGACTTGAGGATCGCGGGCTGCAAAATGACGCTGCGGCGCGTTAGCGCCAGCGGCTTTTTGCCCCATAGCTGCGGCTATGGGGCGGCAAATCCGCCGTCGCATGGCATCTCCATCGCCATTTTTCGCCATCCGCGCCCCAAGCCCGACAGACTCCTAGCCGGGGCGATGTTCGTTCAAGAAAGAGCACCATGTCCATCACGAATCAGCAACTGTTTGACCGCGCCCAGCGCACCATCCCAGGCGGGGTCAACTCGCCGGTGCGCGCATTTCGCCAGGTCGGCGGCGTGCCGCGCTTCATCGACCGCGCCGAAGGCCCCTACATGATCGACGCCGAAGGCGCGCGCTACATCGACTACATCGGCTCCTGGGGGCCGATGATCGCCGGGCACGCCCATCCCGAGGTCGTCGAGGCGGTGCAGCGCGCCGCCACCCGTTCGCTCAGTTTCGGCGCGCCCACCGCCGACGAAATCGACATGGCTGAAGCCATCTGCAAGCTCATGCCTGCGGTCGAAATGGTGCGCCTGGTGTCCAGCGGCACCGAAGCTGGCATGAGCGCCATCCGCCTGGCGCGGGGCTTTACCGGGCGCGACGCCATCGTCAAGTTCGAGGGCTGCTACCACGGCCATGCGGACAGTCTGCTGGTCAAGGCCGGTTCGGGCCTGCTGACCTTCGGCAATCCCAGCTCCGCCGGGGTGCCTGCCGATCTGGCCAAGCACACGCTGGTGCTGGAGTTCAACAACATCGCCCAGATCGAGGAATTGTTCGCCCGGCAGGGAGACGAAATCGCCTGCGTGATGGTGGAGCCCATCGCGGGCAATATGAATTTCATCCGGGGCGCTTCGGCCTGGCATCAGCGCCTGCGCGAGCTCTGCACCGAGCATGGCGCGCTGCTGGTGTGGGACGAGGTGATGACCGGTTTTCGCGTGGCGCTGGGCGGCGCGCAACAGGTGTACGGCATTCGCCCCGATCTGGTGGTGATGGGCAAGGTGATCGGCGGCGGCATGCCGCTGGCGGCCTTCGGCGGCCGCGCCGACGTGATGCACAAGCTCTCGCCGCTGGGCGCGGTGTACCAGGCGGGCACCCTGTCGGGCAATCCGGTGGCGGTGGCTGCCGGCATGGCGCAACTGCGCCTGATCCAGCAGCCGGGGTTTTACGAGCGCCTGAGCGCTGCGACCCAAAAACTGATGCGCGGCCTGGACGCCGCCGCCGCACGGCACGGCGTGACTTTCCGCACCGACAGCGAAGGCGGCATGTTCGGCTTTTATTTCGCCGCCGAGCTGCCGCGCAACTATCCCGATATGGCGACAGCCGACGTCGAGGTGTTCAAACGCTTTTTCCACGCCATGCTCGACCGCGGCGTGTACCTGGCGCCCAGCATGTACGAAGCGGGTTTCGTCTCCGCGGCGCACGACGATGCGGTGATCGAGGCCACGCTGCAGGCGGCGGACGGCGCTTTCGCCGCGCTGGCGGCAGCCGGGGATCAGCGCGGCGCTTGAACATCCCACAGCCGCGCGGCGATCACGGCGGTGCGGCCGTTCATGTACGGCGAGTACAGGCGCTTCTGATAAATGCGCGGGGCGGGCAGCATGACGGCCAGCCTTGCGGCCTGCGCCGGGCTGAGGCGGGCGGCGCTGGTGTGAAAGTAGGTTTGCGCGGCGGCTTCGGCGCCGTAGATGCCATTGCCCCATTCCACGCTGTTGAGGTAGATCTCCAGAATGCGGCGCTTGCCCAGGATGCCTTCGAGCAGGAAGGTGATGATCAGCTCCTGGCCTTTGCGCAGATAGTCGCGCTCGGGCGAGAGAAACAGGTTTTTGGCGAGCTGCTGGGTGATGGTGGAGCCGCCGATGACTCTTCCGCTGCGCTCGAAGCGGCGACTGTGGTTGCGATCCCAGGCGTTTCGGATGGCGTCCCAGTCCACGCCGTCGTTGGTGAGAAAGGTTGCATCTTCCGAGGCGACCACGGCGCGTTTGAGGTAAGGGCTGATCGCGTCATAAGGCGCCCAGTCGTGCTTCCAGGGCACGGTGTCGCCGCTTTTGAGGATGCGCAGTTCGGCCGCGCGCATGAAGGTGGTGCTGGACGGCGGAATGACTGTCCACAGCGCGATGCGCAGGGCGAAATAGCCTTGCAGCACCAGGCCGGAAAGCACGAACAGCCACAGCAGGCGGCGCCACAGCGGCGCGGGTCTGTCTCGTTTCATGCTGAGTGTTGATGGGCGGCGGCGAGTTCGGCGCGCAGCGTGGCCAGCACCGGGGCGGTGTCGGGCGCTTCGCCGTGCCACAGGGTGTAACTCTGCGCGGCTTGTTCCACCAGCATGCCCAGCCCGTCCCAGGCGCTGGCGCCCGCGGCGCGGGCCTGCGCGACAAAGGGGGTGTCATGCGCGCCGTACATCATGTCGCAGGCCCACTGCGCGGGGCGCAGCACGCCGTCCGGCAGATCGAGCGCGCGGCCGTCGAGACTGGCGGCGGTGGCGTTGATGACGCCATCGGCCCAGTGCGTCGGCGGTTCGAGCACCACCTGCAGATCGGCGCCGTGCTGCGCGGCCAGGGCGCTGTGGCGCGCGGCCAGGGCCTGGGCCTTGTCGGCGCTGCGGTTCCACAGGGCGATGGCGCGCGCGCCTGCGGCGATCAGCGGCCCGAGCACGCCGCTGGCCGCACCGCCAGCGCCGAGCAGCAGCACGCGCTGCCCCTGCAGCGGGTGGCGGGCATCGGCGGCCAGCACGCGAGCCAGATCGCGCACCAGGCCGATGCCATCGGTGTTGTCGCCCCACAGGCCGCCTTCGTCCCAGCCGAGGGTGTTGACCGCCTGCGCCAGTTGCGCCGCCGGGCTGCGGCGGACGCACAGGCGCCAGGCGTCGAATTTGAACGGCACCGTGATGTTGGCGCCCCGGCCGCCTTCGGCATGGAAGGCGTCGAGCGCGGCTTCGAAGCCATCCGCCGGGGCGAGCCGCGCCTCATAGCGCAGCGCCACGCCGGTTTGCTCGGCGAACAAGGCGTGAATGCGCGGCGAGCGGCTGTGCGCGATGGGGTTGCCGAACACGGCGTAGAGGGGGAGCGGGAGCGAAGTCATGGAAACGTCTGCCGTCAGGGTGTGGCTTGCGCCGGGCTTTGCGGGGCCTGCACCGCGGTTTCCAGGCCCTGCGTGCGGGTGAAGCGGAAACGCGAGATCACCACGATTTGATCGGCCTGCCTGAGCATGCCCTCGGTGAACCGGCCATAGGGCTGCGCGGCCTCGACAATGGCGCGCGCCTGTCGGTCGAGCGTGGGGTTGCCCGAGCTTTGGACGATTTCGGTGGAAACCAGCCGACCATTGGCGCCGATGGTGATGGACATGATGAGGCTGCCATACAGCTTGTTGCCCCCGCTTTGCGGAAACTCGCGCGTGCCCAGGGTTTCGATCTTGGTGCGCAGCTTGTCGTAATACAGCGCGTAGGCGGCTTCACGGGTGGACGGGCCGATGAAGCGGCGGCGCGGCTTGGCGTTCTGCTGCTGAATTTGCCGCTCGATGGCGCCCAGCATATCGAGCAACTGCCGCCGTTTCTGCTCCAGCGCCTGTTGTTTCGCGGGATCGTTTTCCTGCCGCACGGTCTGCGCCAGTTGCACGATCTGCTGCCGCACCTGGGTGAGCAACTGCTGCTGCTTCTGCTCCAGCGCCGAGAGGCTGCGCTGCTGGTTGACCGCCGCGTCGCCGTGCGAGACATCGGCAGTGAACGGCAGCGGCGTGGCGGCCAGACCCTTGCTGGCGTCGCCGCCGCCGTCGAGGTTGGCCTGCGCGATGGCCTGCGGCTTGGCCGGGGCGTCGTCGGTGCGCTGGTTCACCAGCACCACGTCGAGCGGCGCGTTGTCGAACATCCGGTTGAAGGTCTCGGGCGCCGCAAAGCGCAGGCTCAGCAGCGCGAGATGCACCCCGACCGAGGCGATCAGGGCCCAGTGCAACGGGGTGAGGGAGCGCAGGCGGAGGGGGGGCACGGAGGGGCGGGACGGACCAAGCAGCGGCGATTTTACGAAGCCTGCTGCGCGGCGGGGGCGGCCGATTCGGCGTCGGGCTCATCGGCATCGACCGCCACGCTGATGGGCGCGGCCAGGGCGACGGCTTCGTCGCCCTCTTCGTCGTCATCCGCGCTGGCCTCGGCGCTGGCTTCGGTGTCCGTGGCCGCAGCCTGCTGCGGAGCGTCGAGCTGACCGAGCACGCGGCCAAAGACTTCCAGGGTGATGAGATCCGTTCCGGTGATCTGCACCTGCACCCGCGTGTTGCGCGGCAGGTCTTGCGCGCCCACGGCGGTGAACACCAGCGGCAGGCCGTCCACGCGCACCGCGCCTTCGCGCAGCACGCTGGCCTCAAACGTGTCGAGCCCTTGCTGGGCCAGATAGCGCAGCGTCCAGTAGCGTTCCAGCGCCGACTGGTGGGTGGCGTAGGCCTTGTACGCGTCTTCGAACGATTCGACGATGGCGTACAGCAGCGGGTCGCGCGGCTTGAAAGGCGCCTGGAGCAGCGCGGTCTTGCCGAAGCGGGCGCAGGCGATGAGCTGGCCCTGGTTGAGCAGATCGACATAGCGTCGCAGCGGCGAGGTGCACCACGCATATTGCGCCACGCCCAGCCCCTGATGCGGTGCGGGTTTGAGGCCCATGCGGGTGCGCAGATTGGCGCCAAAGCCGCTCTGGCTGCGGTAGATGCCGGGCATGCCCAGCTCGGCCAGCCAGCCGCCCCAGGTGGTGTTGGCCAGAATCATCAGCTCGGCGACGATGGTGTCCAGCGGCGCGCCGCGGCGGCGCGGCTCGATGCGCACGGTGGCGCTGTCAGCGCCGTGCTCCAGGCCGTCGACGCGGAAGGTGTAATCCACCCCGCCGACACGCTCGGGCTTGCCGCGCACCTGCTCGCGGCCGCGCTTGAGTTGCTGCGCGAACGTCCACAGCCACGCCAGCTCTTTGGCGTGGGGGTAGCTTTGCGTTGCCGGATCGGCCGCGAGGGCTTCTTCGGTGACCAGGGCGTCGAGCTGGTCGTGGCGCAGATTGCTGGCCATGCGCACCTGCTCCACGCGGGTTTCGAATTCGGCGGCCTGCAGGTCGCTGCCGACGGTGCAGTACAGCGACAGCGCGGGGCAGTCGCGCCCGGCTTGCAGGGTGAAGGTCTGCACCAGGGCGTCGGGCAGCATGGTGATCTTGTCGCCCGGCATATAGACGGTGGACAGGCGGTTGCGCGCGACCTGCTCCCAGTCGGAATCGCGGGTGAGCGCCAGCGCAGGCGCGGCGATGTGGATGCCCAGCCGCACCCGGCCATCGTCCAGCCATTGCAGCGAAAACGCATCGTCGATCTCGGTAGTCGCCGAGTCGTCGATACTGAACGCCAAAGCGGCGGCCAGCGGCAGCGCTTCGTTGAACGACGGCATCGGCAGCGCCGGGAAGGCCGTGCCCTTGGGAAAGCGTTCCAGCAAAAAGCGCTGCATGTGAAACGCCCAGGGCGAGGCGATGGCCCCGGCGTCGCGCAACAGCGCGAGTGCGCCGCGCCCGGTCTGCTTGACCGCCAGCGCCACCGCCTTGAACTCCGGGCTGTTTTTATCGGGTTTGAACAGGATTTGATAGAGCTTTTCTGCGATGGGCTGCGGGCAGCGGCCCGCGGCCAGTTCGGCGGCGAAGGCGTCGATCTGGCGGAGCTGCTCCTCCTTGCGGGCGATGGCGGCGAGCGCGGCCTGCACCTGCGTGTCCGGGGCCTTGCGGAACTGACCGCCGCGCCCGCGCCGCTGGAAGTAATGCGGCGCGCCGAACAGCCGCAGCAATATGGCGGCGCGCTGGCCGGCGCCCGGCGTGCCGCCGTAGTAATCGGCCGCGACCTGATCGAAATGGAATTCGTCTTCCGGGGCGAATTCCCACAGCAGATCAAGGTCGATTCCTTCCTGCTGCGCCTGCGCCCAGGCCATGAGTTCGGCGGGCGCTGGTTTGTCGAAGCGCACCAGCGCCTGCGCGGCCTTGATCTTCTGCCGCTTGCCCGAGTCAAGCTCGACCTGCAGGCTGGCTTCCGCCTCGCTCATGATGCGACCGGCGTGAAACTTGCCACCTTCTTCGAACAGCACATTACTCAATCGGAGTCTCCGTCAAACGAACTAAACCGCGCAGCCCGCCCGGCCGCCCGAAGGGCTGCGCCGCCCCCTCGGGGGGCAGCGAACGCAGTGAGCGTGGGGGCTCACCTCTCATAGAGTCATCCCGCCGTCAACCTCGATGACCGCGCCGCTGATGTAGGACGCTTCGTTGCTGGCGAGAAAGGCATAGACGCTGGCGATTTCTTCGGCCTTCCCCAGACGGCGCAGCGGCACGCGCTCGGCCATCTGCGCCATCACCTTGTCGGGAATGGTGGCGAGCATGGGCGTCTGGATGAAGCCGGGGGCCACGGCGTTGACCCGCACGCCCTTGGGGCCGAGTTCGCGCGCCCAGGTCTTGGTCATGGCGATGATGCCGGCCTTGGTCGCGGCGTAATTGGTCTGGCCGAAGTTGCCGTACAGCCCCACCACGCTGGAGGCGCTGAGAATGGCGCCGCTGCCGCGTTCGATCATGTGCGGCGCGACGATCTGGGTGCAGCGGAACACCGCGCGCAGGTTGACGTCGATCACGGCGTCGAACTGTTCGTCGCTCATTTTCACCAGCCGCGCGTCGCGGGTGATGCCCGCGTTGTTCACCAGAGTATCGATTTTTCCGAACTGGGCGATGGCGGCATCGACCAGCGCGGTGAACGCGGCGCGGTCGGACACATCGAGCGCCTGCGCCAGCACATGCGCGCCGCTGCTGCGCAACTCGGCGGCGACGGGATCGAGGGTGGCCGGGTTGCGGTCGCACAGCACCAGGCTGGCGCCTTCGGCGGCGAACTTGCGCGCAGTGGCCAGGCCGATGCCTTGCGCCGCGCCGGTGATGAGGACGATATTGCCTTGAAGTCGCATGAGGAAAGCTCCTTAAAAGTCGTTTGAAGCGGGGTTGAGGCACCACTGCAGAACCGGGTCGAGATGCCGCTGCGCGTAATCCGACAACGCATGATCGCCACCGGGCAGCACGCTGCACTTCGCGCCGCGATAGCGTGCTGCCGTCTCTCGCCAGTCCAGCACCTCGTCTCCCTGCGCGATGATCACAAAATAGTGTTGCGGGTTCGGGACGGGGGAACGCAGATCGCCCACTTCCAACGCGTGGAGTTCGTCCACATGTTGCGCGGTGAAGTTGAATTGCAACGTCGGGTCGTGCCAGGCCGCCAGCGTGCCGATCTGCCCGCGCAGATCGCGCGCCGGATCGACCGCGGGGTTGAGCAGCGCCGCGCGGGTCTGCAGGGTGTGCGCCAGCCAGGTGGCATAAAACCCACCGAGCGAACTGCCGATGAGGCAGAGATCGTCGCCGCGTATGTTGCCCAGCAAGTCGTGGCAAAGCATCATCGCTTCGCGCGGCGAGGGCGGAAGCTGCGGGCAGAGCCAGCGCAGCGGCGGCCGACCTTGGCGGGTGCGCTGCTGATTGATTTGCTCAACGCGCTGCGCTGTGACGCGCGCCTTGGCGGATTGCGGCGAGGAGCGAAAGCCGTGGAGATAGAGCAGGGTGGGCATGGGGGAGGATTCAGCGCGGCGCGAGCGGGCGCCGCCCCCGAATGCTACCCGCCCTAGGAGTCTGTCGGGCTTGGGGCGCGGATAGCGAAAAATGGCGATGGGGATGCCCTGTGGCGGCGGATTTGCCGCCCCGTAGCCGCAGCTATGGGACAAAAAGCCGCTGGCGCAGGGCGCCGCAGCGCCATTTTGCAGCCCGCGATCCTCAAGTCCGACAGACTCCTGGGCCCAGGTTCAGCTTCGCGCCGGAGCCGAGGCGGGCACGGGCGTCCCGGCCGTTTCGGGCTGGCCTTCGTCTTCCGGCCAGTCGCGGATGTAGGCCTTGAGCATCTGGTTCTCGAAGTCTTGCTCGCGCACGATGGCCTGGGCCACGTCGTGAAACGAGATGACGCCCAGCAGCGCATCGTCCTGCATCACCGGGATGTAGCGCACGCCGGCCTCCAGCATGGTGCGGCGCAGGGTGTCCAGCGTGGTTTCCGGGCCGCAGACTTCGTAGTGCGTGTCCATGCGTTCGGCCACGGTGTGATCGCCCAGCACGCCTTCGCCCTCGGCGACCGCGGCCATCACTTCCGAAAAAGTGAGCAGTCCGACGAGCTTGCCGTGCGCCATGACCACCAGCGAGCCGATGTCATGCTGGGCCATGGTCTGCACCGCCTGCAGCAGGCGGGCTTCGGGCGGTACGGTGAACAGCACATGACCTTTCACCCGCAGAATGTCGCTGACTTTCATGGCGTTCTCCTCTGTTTTTTCAGGAGGTGAAATATAGTCAGTCCATAGCGTACAGACCAGAGGTCATTCCCGCAGGTCTTGCGCTTTCTCAGCCCATTTTTTGAACCAAACGCGAACCAAACGCCATGTCCGCCCATCATCCCTCCTCCATTCCCCTCGTTTTGCTGCACGGCGCGGGTGGCGACGCCAGCGTGTGGACGGCGCAGACCGACTGGTTGACGGCGCGCGGCTGGCATTGCCTGGCGCTGGAGTTTCCCGCGCACGGCGCCACGCCCGCGCCGCCGCTGGCCCGCATCGAAAACATGGCCGACTGGGTCTGGTCGCAGCTCGACGCACGTCAGATCGGCCCGGTGGCGCTGGCCGGTCACAGCATGGGTTCGCTGGTGGCGCTGCATGCCGCGGGCCAGCGCCCCGGTCAGCTCAGAGGGCTGGCGCTGCTGGGCATTTCCTGGCCCATGCGGGTGTCGCGCAAGTTGCTGGCGCAGGCCGAGGAGGCGCCGCAAGAGGCCATCGACAATGTGGTGAAGTGGTCTTACGCCCAGGCCGAGCCGCTCACTCCCGCGCCGGGTTTTCAGTCGCCACAGGCCTACCGCGAATTGTTGCTGCGGCAGCAGGCCCATTGGGCCGAGGGCAGTCTGCTGGCCTGCGACCTCGCCGCCTGCGACGATTATTCGGCGGGCGAGGCGGCGGCACGCTCATGGGGCGGGCCGACCCTGTTTCTGCTCGGCGAGCACGACCGCATGACGCCGCCCGCCCAAGCCGAAGACCTGCGCGCGGCGCTGCCGCGCCAGCGCACGGTGATGCTCGAATGCGGTCACAACCTCATGGCCGAGGCGCCGCACGCCGTGGCGCACGCGCTGGCTGACTGGATGGAGCGCGAACTCGGTCTAGGAGTCGGTCGGACTTGAGGATCGCGGGCTGCAAAATGGCGCTGCGGCGCGTTAGCGCCAGCGGCTTTTTGCCCCATAGCTGCGGCTATGGGGCGGCAAATCCGCCGCCACAGGGCATCCCCACCGCCATTTTTCGCCATCCGCGCCCCAAGTCCGACTCCTAGCGGTGTGAGCCGACGAGGTGACTCGGTCGCAGGCGCCCAAGCGCAGCCGCACGCTTTGCCCTGCGGCGTTGCGCAGCGTCAGCGAATCGCCGGGCTGCAACAGGGTCCAGTCGCGCGGGATGGACACTTCGGTCAGCGGCATGATGACCTCCCGTTGGCAGGTCAAAAAAGCATGGGGCGGCGCAGGCGCCGCAGGGCCATGCGGGCGGGGTCGATGCTGTCGGCCAGATCGGTTTCTAGGGGCAGCGGCGTGCCTTCGATCTGGGCCAGCAGGGTTTCGGCCAGCAGCGGGGCGAGGGTGAGGCCGCGCGAGCCCATGCCCGCGCACACGGCCAAACCCGGCAGGCGGGGGAGTTCGTGCAATTGTTTGCCGGCGGCGCGCTGGGGGTTGGCCAGCAGCGGCGCGAGATCGGCGATGGGGCCGCAGTAGGGCAGACGGTCGGCGCTGGCTGCGCGCGTGCCGACAAAGTGGCGCAGCGCGGCAGCGTGTTCGGGCAGGGGCGGCGAGGCGGTGAGCGCGCTCAGACCGGCGCGGTTGTGCGCCCAGGCTTGTTCGGGCGTGAGGGGCTGGTCTTCGGTCTCGAAGGTGGCGCCGATCAGCAGCCAGTCTTGCTCGCCAGACTCTTGCAGCAGGCGCGCCGCCGCGCGCGGCAGGCGCAGCACATAGCCGCTGCCCATCCACGGCTGTGCAAGCTCTTGCAGCGCGGGCCAGAGGCGGGCGGGCAGCGCCTGCGCCTGGCCGCGCAAGGGGTGCAGGGGCAGCCAGTCGGGGCTGGGGATCAGCCCGCTGGCGGCGAGCAGCGCCGGGGTTTGCACGGCAGCCGCGAGCACGATCTGCGGGGCGCGGGCCAGCTCTTGCCCGGCGGCGTCGAGCACGCGCCAGGTGCTGCCGTCGCGTTGGAGCCGGGCCGCCTGGGTGTTGCAGCGCAGGGTGATGCGCGGGGAGTCGAGCCAAGCCGCGCACAGGGGCTGATTGGCGAGCACGGCGCTGTCCACCTGCCAGCCGGTTTCGGTCCATTGCGCCATTTCGGCGGGCAGGTGCACGCTTGAGCGCCAGTCTTGCATGCGCTTTTCGTCGGCGGCGTCGGCGGGGGTGAGGGTGGCCGGACCGAATTGCGCGAGGTCGTGTCTCAAGAAAACGCCGGGCCGTCCCAAGTTTTCTTGCCCCCCTCGGGGGGCGGGCTGGGCGCAGCCCGGCCCTGGGGGTGCTGGTTCGGGCGGCAGGGCGCGGCGCAATGCAGCCATGCCGGCGCGGGTGAGGCGCGAGAGCAGGTTGTCGTCTGCCGAGGGCTGCAGATGCGCCAGACCTGCGGGCATGGCCGAGCCGCCTCCCGCGGGGTGCGGGCCGGATTCGAGGACTTCGACCGTCCAGCCGCGCCGCGCCAGGGCATGCGCGCAGGCGGCGCCGCTCAGACCGGCGCCGATGACCACGGCATGCCGCGGCTGCGCTGCGGGCCAGGGTGCGGGCAGGGTGTGGCGGGTGCGCTTCCAGAGGGGGTTGAAGGTGGCTTGCAGGCGCTGCCGCTTGCCGCCCCAGCCGGGTTGCAGTTCGATGGTGAAACCGGCCTGCTCCAGTCCTTTTTGCACGGCGTGCGCCACGGTGTAGCTGGCTGCCCGGGCGCCGGGCTTGACCAGGCGGGCGAGGGCGCGGAAGAGCTCGGGCGTCCACATGGCGGGGTTGCGCGCGGGCGCGAAGCCATCGAGGTAGAGCGCGTCGGCGGCCAGTTTGAGTTTGGGCGCGAGTTCGGCGGCATCGCCAAAGGCCAGCAGCAGATGCACCCCGCCGCCGGGCTGCTCCAAGGCGGGCAACTCCCCCTCCCAACCTCCCCCACGAGGTGGGGGAGGCGTGGTTACTCCCTCACCACTTGTGGGGAGGGTTGGGGTGGGGATGGGTTGCCCGGCGGGCAGCGCAGCCGGAGCGTGGGGGGCGTCCAGCCTGTTCGCATCGAGAAGGATGCGGTGCAGGCCGCGTACCGGAGCGGGCCATTGCGCGGCCAGTTCCACGGCGAGCGGCTGCAATTCGGGCGGGGCGTGGCGCAGCAGATCGGCGGCGCTTACCGGGTGTAGTTCCAGGCTGACGTAGTCGAGCCGGGCGCTGCGCTGCGGGTCGGCGCGCCATGCGGCCCAGGTGGCGAGAAAGTTCACCCCGAGACCGAAGCCGGTTTCCAGCACGGTGAACTGCTCGCGGCCCGCCCAGCGCGGCGGGGCGTCGAGCAGGCCGCAGCCCTGCAGGTAAACCCCGCGCGCCTGCCCCAGCGCGCCGGCGCGGCTGGCGTAGATGTCGCCGTAGCGCGGGCTGGACGCCTGGCCGCTGGCGTCGGGCGCGACTTCGGCGTATTCCAGCAGCGGATCGACCTTGGGCTTCAATCGACCAGGGTGAGCGAGAGCGCGTCCAGGCCGTACAGGCCGTCTTCGGTCAGCACCAGGTCCATGAGCTGGTCGTGCGGCTGCATGTCGAGCTGGTGCAGCTCGCAGCAGGCATAGCTCAGGCCCACGGTGTAAACCTCTTCGCGCCCGGCCAGATAGCGGTCGTAATAGCCGCCGCCATAGCCCAGACGCAGCCCGACGTCGGCGAAGCCCACGCAAGGGACGAGCAGGGTCGTGGGGCTGAGTACGGCCTCGCCCGTGGGTTCGGCGATGCCGTAAGGGCCGGAGCGCAGCGGCTCGCCCGGCGCCCAGGCGAAGAAGGTCATCTGCTTCGTCGCCTCGGTGACGCGGGGCAGGGCGAGGGTGCATTCGGGGTGCGCCGTCAGCCATTTGGTGACGGCAGGCATGGGGTCGAACTCGCCGCGGGTGGCGCAGTAGGCGCCGAGGGTTTCGGGCTCCAGGGCGTCGAGCACCTGCAGCAGACGCTCGGTCAGCTCGGCATCGCGGCGTTCCAGGTCGGGCAGGGCCTGGCGTTTGGCGATCAGTTCGCGCCGCAGATTGGGGCGCAAATGCTGATCAGTCTCTGGGGACAATGGGTCGTACAGGGGCGGGTTCACGGTAAGCTGACGTCCTATGAGAATGAATCGGTTGTTGCCGCTTATTTTGCGCCGCTTCGTGCGTTGTTTCGGCGGGCTGGGTTTGAGCGTGCTCACGCCGCTGGCGATGGCGCAGTCTGCGCCCATCGCCGCCCGTGTGGCGGCACCTGCGGTGCAGGCCAGCGAGAGTGCGGCGCCGGTGGTCATGCCGGCCATGCCCGTCATTCCGGTCGATCAGGCGCAGTTGCTGCTGGCCGCGCAAAAGGCCTCGGCGCGGGGCGACCCGCAGCCCGCGCTCGACGCCCTGGCGCAACTCAAGGGCACGCTGCTCGAACCCTGGGTGGCCTACTGGGCGATCAAGCCCACGCTCTCCGAAGCCACGCAGGCCGATTTCGACGCTTTCGCCCGCACCTATCCGCACACCTATGTGCTCGACCGTCTGCGCAACGACTGGTTGTTGGAGCTGGGCAAGCGCGAAGACTGGACCGATTTCAACCGCGTCTATCCGCACTTCATCATGCGCGACGACCCGCAGGTGCAGTGCTACGACCTGCAAAGCCAGTTCGTTACCCAGCATGCCGACGTGACGGCGCAGGTGTTCAAGCTGTGGATGGATCAGCGCTATGGCGGCGCGGGCTGCAACAGCGCGGCCCGCGCGCTGCTGCAAGACGGCGCCATGCCGCGCGAGATGCTGTGGCAGCGCATGCGCCGGTTTTACGAAGACGGTCGGGCCAAGCAGGCGCGCGATCTGCTCGCGCCTTTTCTGCCGCCGGGCAGCTGGCGCATTCTGGCGCAGACCGACGCCAACTCGGTGCGCTACCTGCTGGGTGTGGTGCGGCGAGGGGCGTCTGCGGCGATCGCCAACGCCGATCAGCGGCAATATCTGGTGCTGGCGCTGCTGAGCATGGCACGGCAAGATCCGGGGCAGGCCGCACGCCTGCTGCAAGACAACTTTTCCGCGCTGCCCGCGCGTGACCGGGCTCAGATCTGGGGTCGCATCGGTCTGTCGGCCGCGCTGGGTCTGCAGCCCGAAGCGGCCCGCTGGTATGCCCGCATGGGTCAGGCCGATCCGGCCTTTGTGCCTTCGACCACGGTGCTCGAATGGCAGGCGCGCGCCGCGCTGCGCGCGCAAGACTGGGCGTTGGTGCGCAGCGCCACGCGCACGCTGATCGATCAGGGCAGCAAAGACCTGTCGTGGCGCTACTGGCACGCCCGCGCGCTCGAAAAACTCGGTCACCCCATCGAGGGCCGCGCGCTGCTGGCCGAGGTGGCGAACCCGTGGGATTTTTACGGCCAGCTCGCCACCGACGCGCTGGGCATGAAGGTCAGCCTGCCGGCTTCCCTGCCCCCGGCGCCCATGTCGGTCGTTGCGCAGCAGGCGGCGCGGCCGGGGCTGCAGCGCTCGCTGGCCTTGTTCAGCATCGACCTGCGCAATGAGGCCGTGCGCGAATGGAATTTTTCGCTGCGCGGGCTCGACAACCAGCAAATGCAGGGCGCCGCCGAACTGGCCTGCCAGCAGCAGATTTGGGATCGCTGCATCAATACCAGCGAACGGGTCAAGGGCGGGGTGGACATCGCCCAGCGCTACGCCATGCCTTACCGTGAGGCCATCGGCAAAGCCTCTGCGGCCGAAGACGTGAACGAGGCCTTTCTCTACGGCCTGATCCGCCAGGAGTCGCGCTTCATCGCCAACATCAAGTCGTGGGCGGGCGCTTCGGGGCTGATGCAGCTCATGCCGGCCACCGCCAGACTGGTGGCGCGCAAGATCGGCCTGACCGATTACAGCCACGACCAGATCGCCGACGTGGGCGTCAACGTGCAGCTTGGAAGCGCCTACCTCGGCGGGCTGCTGCGGCAGTTCGACGGCTCCGAGGCGCTGGCCGCCGCGGGCTACAACGCCGGGCCGGGGCGGCCGCTGCGCTGGCGCAATATGGGCCTGCCCGATCAGCCGCTGCTGCCCGGCGCCATCTTCGTCGAGAACATTCCCATTCCCGAAACCCGCGATTACGTCAAGCGCGTGCTGGCCAACGCCACGGTGTACGCCGCCATTCTCAGCGGCAAGCCGCAGTCGCTCAAGGCCAGGCTGGGCGATGTGGGTTCGCCCGACGCCATGCTGGCGAGCAATCAAGGCAATCGGCCCTGAGTATCCGCACGGAGACAACATGGGGCGCGGGGCGGCGCTTGATGCGGCGCATTCCCCTTCCGGCGGGGTTCTGGCACACTTTGCCCTGTCGCGATCTTTGAGGAACTCTCATGCAGCAGCAGAACATTCTCGTCATCGGCGGCAGCGGTTTCATTGGCAGCCGCCTGGTCAACGCCCTGTCGCTGGGCAATCACTTCGTCACCGTGCCCACCCGCCGTCGCCAGCGCGCGCGCCATCTGGTGCAACTGCCGCTGGTCGATGTGGTCGAGACCGATGTGCATGATGACGCCAAGCTGGCCAAGCTGGTGGCCGGGCGCGACGCCGTGGTCAACCTCGTGGGCATTCTGCAAGGCAGGCGCGGCCAGCCCTACGGGGCAGACTTCGCCCGCGCGCATGTGGAGTTGCCGCGCCGCATCGCCGCCGCCTGCGCGCAGCAGGGCGTGCGCCGCGTGGTGCACATGAGCGCGCTCGGGGCCGATTCCAGCGGGCCGTCGATGTATCTGCGCTCCAAGGGCGACGGCGAGGCGGCGCTCAAGGCGCAGGCCGGGATCGCGCAGTCCGGGCTCGATCTCACCGTCTTTCGGCCCTCGGTGGTGTTCGGCCCCGAAGACAACTTCCTCAACACCTTCGCCAGACTGCAGCGCATGTTTCCCATCGTGCCGCTGGCCGGAGCGAAAACCCGCTTTGCCCCGGTGTATGTCGGCGATGTTGTCACGGCTTTTGCCAGCAGTCTGGTGGGGCCGCAGGCGCGCGACACCATCGGCCAGACCTATGAGCTGTGCGGCCCCAATACCTACACTCTGGCCGAACTGGTGCGGCTTGCCGGCCAATGGGCGCGGGTGGGCGGCGGCTGCGGACGCAGCATCATCCCCCTGCCCGATGCGCTGGGACGGCTGCAGGCGCTGATGATGGAACTCGCCCCAGGCGAGCCGGTGATGAGCCGTGACAACCTCGACTCGATGAAGGTCGACAGCGTATGCAGCGGCGCCCTGCCTGGTTTCGCGCCTGAGCTTGGCGTGCCGCACCCCGGGTCTTTGGAGGCCATCGCCCCCACCTACCTTGACCCGAAGTACCAGGAGTCGGAATACGGGCAGATGCGGGCGACTGCGGGGCGCTGATTCCCGAAGGGCATCCAGCATGCGCCGCCCGCATGGCGGCCATGCGAAAATCGGCTTGGAAAGCGCAGGGCCGCGCAGGCCGTTTGAGGATGTGGACGCGGCTGCCGTCGCGGCGCAATGAGCGGCTAG
>DYKQ01000057.1 GCA_020722545.1 Thiomonas intermedia
GTCTCGCCCGGATTAAACCCCGGGCGCGGATTGAAATTCAATCTGTGGAGATAAGCCGCTGCATGGCCTGTTTCAAGTCGGCAATCAGATCGCCAGCGTCCTCCAGGCCGATGGCCAAACGAACCAGGCCACCCTTGTGCGGCCAGCGTTCCGCCGGGCGCATGGCCTGCACGTCGTAGGGCACGGCCAGACTGACCGGGCCGCCCCAGGAATAGCCGATCTTGAAAAGGCGCAGGGCTTCGACGAAGGCGTCAACTTGCGCCGCCTCGATCTCGTCGCGAAACACGACGCTGAACAGCCCTGCCGCCGCACCGCAATCGCGCGCCCAGAAGGCGTGTCCCGGGCTACCCGGCAAAGCGGGATGCAGCACTTGCGCCACTTGCGGTTGGGCTTGCAGCCAGGTGGCGATTCGGCGGGCCGCAGCGTCGTGGGCGTGGTAACGCAGCGGCAGGCTGTGCAGGCCGCGCAGCACTTTGGCGACATCGTCTCCGCCAACGCCCAGGCCGAGCCGCATGTGGGTGAGCAGGAGGCGTTCGTGCAGGGTGTCATCGCGGGTGGTCACGCTGCCCATCAGCACATCGGCGCCACCGCTCTGGTATTTGGTGAGGGCCTGCATGACGATGTCGATGCCCAGGTCGAAGGGTTGCAGCGCGACGCCGGCAGCCCAGGTGGCGTCGATGGCGGTGTGGATGCCGTGCTGCCGCGCCACGGTGATGAGGCCGCGCAGATCGGGCATTTCCATCGTGACCGAACCGGGCGCTTCCAGCCAGAGGAGCTTGGTCTGCGGCGTGATCAGCCTGGCGAGTTCTTCAGGCGGGCACAGGGGGTCATAGATCTGGTGCTGAATGCCCCAGTCGCCGAGAAAGCGCTCGGCCAGTTCGCGGCTTGGGCCGTACACATTGCCCGGCAAAAGCACCGTGTCGCCCTGCTTCAACAAAGCGAGATCGACCAAGGCGATGGCCGAAAGACCCGAGGGGCAGAGCACGCAGTGGCGCCCGCCATCGAGCGCGGCCAGACGCTCTTCCAGGATGAACGTGGTGGGCGTGCCGTGCAGGCCGTAGGTATAGCCGGCCTTGCTGCGCCAGTCGCGCGCGCGCATCGTCGCCACATCCGGGAAGATCACGGTGGAGGCATGGTGCACGCCGGGCTCCACCGCGTCAAAACCAATCGGCGGCTGATACGGATGATGTTGCAAACGGGTGGATAAATGTTGCATTTCGGAGGACGACTGGGGTTTTTGGTCTAATTGGGGCTCTTGTTGACTCGACATGGAATGGGCTCCGCGATGTTTGGATCTTGTTTTGCGGGTTTGCGTGGGCGATCAGCCCGCGGCGCAAACCAACGTGAAGCATAGGCCGAATGCCAGCCCGCTCCGACACTCCCTCCTTGGATCCTGACCCTGCGTCTTTGTTGCCTGGCCCTTTATTGCCCGGTCTATTGTTCCCTAAGCTCTGTGCCGGGTTTGCAACCACCGTCCAGCGCTCTGCGCAGTCCTTGCGCACCGGCCGCCCCGCCTGCCCAATCTCGCCCTGTGCCTCTGAACGCCCCCGATGGGCCGCTTCACTGGCGCCTGTGTTTTTCCGTGTTTCGTCCGCTCTGGAGCGTCCGTCATGGAAGTGCTGATTCTGTTCGGCCTGATCCTGCTCAATGGCTTGTTCGCCATGTCAGAGATCGCGCTGGTCACGGCGCGCCGCGCTCGCCTGACCGCGCTGGCCGAGGCCGGCAATGAAAACGCCCGCACCGCGCTGCATCTGGCCGAGCAGCCCACGCGCCTGCTGTCCACGGTGCAGATCGGCATCACCTCCATCAGCGTGCTCAACGGTATTTTGGGCGAGGCGGCGTTTTCCGATCCGGTGGCCAGCTGGCTGATCTCGCTGGGCCTGCCGCCCAAGTTTGCCGGGGTGTCGGCCACGGCCATCGTGGTGGTGCTCATCACCTTCGCCTCCATCGTGATTGGCGAGCTGGTGCCCAAGCGGCTGGGGCAACTCGCGCCCGAGCGCATCGCCATGGTGATGGCGCGCCCCATGACCTGGATGGCCCGTGCGGCCTCGCCGTTCGTCAAGCTGCTGTCCATTTCCACCGACCTGCTGCTGACCTTGCTGCGCGTGCGTCACAACTCCATGCCGCAGATGACCGAGGCCGAGATCAACGAGGTGCTCGAAGAGGGATCGGACGCCGGGGTGATCGAGGAGCAGGAGCACGAGATGGTGCGCAACGTGTTCCGCCTCGACGACCGGCAGATCGCCTCGCTGATGACGCCGCGCAACGAAATCGAATTCCTCGACGTCGATCAGCCGCTGGGCGAAAACCTGAACAAAATCGCGCAGTCCACGCATTCGCGCTTTCCGCTGGTCAAGCGCGGGCTGGAGGAAGTGGTCGGCATCGTCTCGACCAAGGATTTGCTGGGCCGCTTCATCCGTCGCGAAAGCATCGACGATCTGAGCAAAGCCGCCATTCCGGCGACCTTCGTGCCCGAAAGTCTGACCGGGCTGGAACTGCTGCAGACCTTCCGCCAGAGCGCCGAGCACACCGCCATGGTGATCGACGAATACGGCCAGACCATGGGCATCGTCACCGTGCAGGACTTGATGGAAGCCATTGCGGGCGAGTTCAAGTCGCATCCGTCCGAAGAACCGTGGGCGATGCAGCGCGAAGACGGCTCGTGGCTGATGGACGGCCTCATCACCGTGGACGACCTCAAGACCCGCCTGCATCTGGCGCATCTGCCCGACGAGGGAAAGCAGCGCTACAACACCCTGTCGGGCATGCTCATGCTGCTGCTCGCCCGTCTGCCGACCACCGGCGACATCGTGCATTGGGGCGACTGGAATTTCGAGATCGTCGATATGGACGGCAAGCGCATCGACAAGGTGCTGGTGCAGCGCCGCCCCACCGAGGCCGCTGACGAATTCTCCGACCCCGGCGAAGGGCGCGACTCGCGGCTTTGAGGATCAGTGCGGCGCCCGCCTTCGTGGGCGCCGCACCCGTGCTGCTTCTGCTCTCACCCCATGCTGCACGACGCCCTGCTCCTCCTGCCGGACTTCATCCTGATCGTGCTGGGGCTGCTGCTCGTGCGCTTCACCGCGCTCAACCGCAGCGTGTGGGACGGGGTGGAACGACTGGTGTATTTCGTGCTGTTTCCGGCGCTGCTGTTTTCCACCACCAGTCGCGGCCATGCCAGCCTGGGCGACACGCGTGATTTCGTCATCGCCGGGGCGGCCATGCTGCTCATCGGCATCGGCCTGTCGTATCTGGCCTTCTGGTCGCGCAAGGCCGACCGGCGTTGCGTGGCCAGCGGCGTGCAGACTGCCTTTCGCTTCAATTCCTACATTGCTCTGGCCGTCGCCGATCGGGTGGGCGGCCCGCCCGCGGTGTCGCTGGTCGCGGTGCTCATCGCCGTGGGGGTGCCGCTGTGCAATGTTGCGGCGGTGTGGGCGCTGGCGCGTCATGCGCAAAGCAATGTCTGGCGCGAACTGTTGCGCAACCCCCTGCTCATCGCCACCGTCGCCGGGCTGACGGTGCACAGCCTCGGCCTGTCGCTGCCCGAGCCCATCGTGCCCGCGCTGGATCGGCTCGGCCATGCCTCCATCGCGCTGGGGCTGATGACCGTGGGCGCCGGTCTGCAATGGCGCGGCCTGCACCGGGAATTGCCGGTGGGTCTGTGGTTTCTGAGCATCCGGCACCTGCTGCTGCCCCTGTCTGCGATGGTCCTGGCATGGGCGTTTGAACTGCCGCCGCTACAGGCCTTGGTGCTGGTGCTGTTCGCTGCCATGCCCACCGCGTCGAGCGCCTACGTGCTGGCGGCCCGCATGGGCGGCGACGGCCCATACGTGGCCGGCCTGGTCAGCCTGTCCACCATACTCGGCGCTTTTTCCATTCCGGTCTTTCTCGCCGTGATGCAGCATTGATTCATTTCCGATTTTGACCCTCGTGATGCAGCGCATACTGAGTGTTTCGGTGTGGTTTACAGTGAGATGACATTTTTGCCATGTATCCTTCAAGGATTGAAATGACACTCACTTCCCTGCCTAACATGCCGAATTTCCACGTTATTTTCTGGAGACACGCCGAGGCCGAAGACGCCGCGGGCTCAGCGCAGGGCGACGAGGCCGATCTGCGCCGCAACCTCACCAAGCAAGGCCGACGTGACGCGGCCCAGGTCGCCGGCTGGATCAAGTCGCAACTGCCCAAACCCTGGACGGTGATTTCCAGCCCCGCCCAGCGAGCGCGCCAGACTGCGCAGCATCTCAACGACTATCCGGTGATCGACCCGCGCCTGCGCCCGGAATCGTCGATGGAGGAACTGCTCTCGGTGGTATCCGAATTTCCGCGCGAAGGCGGTGCGCTGGTGCTCGTGGGCCATCAACCCATCCTAGGTCGCGCCGGGCTTTACTGGATCACCGGCTGCGACCAGCCGTTCTCATTGCGCAAAAGCGGCCTGCTCTGGGCGGTGGAACGCAGCCGCGAAGTCGGCATCCAGCGCAGTCTGCGCGCCTGCGTCAGCGCGGATTTGCTCGGCGATTGAGGCCCTGTTCACACCTCGTCAGCTTGCTTGCACTGTCACACCAAATTCACGAGACTTTCACTGAACTGTCACGGCGCGTTCTTATCTTTCTCTCACAAGATATGGAGGAAAGACAATGTTCGACGACGAACACGCGCATCCGCTGGAAAGGCGCACTGAGCACAACCCTGCTGGCCTGAGCGCTGCAGCCGTACAAGCCTCGAAGAATCTCAGCGTCGCCTGGGCGCGTCATGGCGATGAAGTGCGCGAGGCGCAGCGCCTGCGCTACAAGGTCTTCGTCGAAGAAATGGGCGCGCAGATCAAAACGCCCGAGCCCGGCCTCGACATCGATCTGTTCGATGCCTACTGCGACCACCTGCTGGTGCGCGACGGCGACGGCCGGTTGATCGGCACCTACCGCGCCCTGCCCCCGCATCAGGCCAAGCGCGTCGGCACGCTCTACACTGAAACCGAATTCGATCTCACCCGCCTGTATCACCTCAAGCCCCGCCTGCTCGAAATCGGTCGCTCCTGCGTGCACCGCGACTATCGCAACGGCGCCGTCATCATGGCGCTGTGGAGCGGCATCGCCACCTATATGCAGCGCCACGGGCTCGATGCCCTGATCGGCTGCGCCAGCATGTCGATGCATTGCGGCGGACACACCGCCGCCAGCCTCTGGGCGCAACTGCAGAAAAGCCATCTGGCCGCGATCGAAGACCGGGTGCACCCGCGTCTCGCTCTGCCGGTGCAGCACCTGCGGCAAGACCTCGCGGTGGAGCCGCCGCCTCTGCTCAAGGGTTATCTGCGTGTCGGCGCCAAAGTGTGCGGCGCTCCCGCCTGGGACCCGGACTTCGGTGTGGCCGACTTCCCGGTGCTGCTGCGGCTAAGCCAGGTCAACCGGCGCTACGCGCGGCATTTCCTCGGCAAGTAAGCGCCGCCTCAACTGGTTCTCACCATGTCCTGCGGCCGCACCCAGCGGTCGTAGTCTTCCGCGCTGACCAGCCCCGAGGCCAGCGCCGCTTCGCGCAGGGTGCTGCCGCTGTGGTGGGCCGACTTGGCAATGGCCGCCGCTTGGTCGTAGCCGATGTGCGGCGCCAACGCGGTGACGAGCATCAGCGAACGCTGCATCAACTCGGTGATGCGCGCCCGGTCGGCCTCGATGCCGCGCGCCAGATGATGATCGAAGCTGTTCATCGCATCGGCAAGCAGCCGCAGGCTTTGCAGTACGTTGTGCGCGATCAGCGGCTTGAACACATTGAGCTCAAAGTTGCCGGAAGCCCCGCCGATATTGATCGCCACATCGTTGCCGAACACCTGCGCGCACACCATGGTGAGCGCCTCGCACTGCGTGGGGTTGACCTTGCCCGGCATGATGGAACTGCCCGGCTCGTTCTCGGGAATTCGAATCTCGCCCAGGCCGCTGCGCGGGCCGGAGGCCAGCCAGCGCACGTCATTGGCGATTTTCATCAGCGCCGTCGCGAGCGTTTTGAGCGCGCCGTGCAGGAACACCAGCGCCTCATGCCCGGCGAGCGCGGCGAACTTGTTCTCGGCGCTTGTGAACGGCAGCCCGGTCTGCCGCGCCAACTCGGTGGCCACGCGCACGCCGAATGACGCATGGGTGTTGAGCCCGGTGCCCACCGCGGTGCCGCCCACGGCCAGTGCATAGACCGGTCCCAGCGCGGCGTCGACGGCGCGCCTTGCCAGATCGAGCTGGGCGACGTAGCCCGAAAATTCCTGCCCGAGGGTGAGAGGCGTGGCGTCCTGCAAATGGGTGCGGCCGATTTTGACGATGTCGGCGAAAGCCTCCGCCTTGGTCTGCAGGGTGGTGCGCAGGGCGATGAGTGCGGGCAGCAGATATTGCACGGTCTGCGCAGCCGCGGCCACATGCATGGCCGTGGGGAAAATGTCATTCGACGACTGCCCCATATTGACCTGATCGTTGGGATGCACGCTGCGCGCCAGACCGACGCCAGCGCCCAGCAGCACCGAGGCGCGGTTGGCGAGCACCTCGTTCATATTCATATTGGTCTGCGTGCCCGAGCCGGTCTGCCAGATGGATAGGGGAAATTCGTCGGGATAGCGTTCGGCAATCACTTCATCAGCCGCCTCGATGATGGCCTGCGCGGTCCGCAGATCGAGCTTGCCCAACTCGGCATTCACGCTGGCGCAGGCCCGCTTGACCAGCGCCAGCGCGCGGATGAGCTCGCGCGGCATCTGCTCGGTGGAAATGGCGAAATGCTGCAGCGAGCGCTGCGTCTGCGCGCCCCACAGATGCGCCTTGGAGACTTCGATGGGACCGAACGAGTCGGTCTCGATGCGGTTGCCCTCGCTGGGTTCGGTCGGGTGCTGGGGAGCATTGCCGTTAGGGTTCATTTGACTTCTCCTGTGCTGTTGACGAGTTTGTAGCGCCTGCGCTCCAACATTTCCACTGGCGAGGTTGTGACCGCATCATTCAGCCATCCTGCTGAGGTAAAGTCTGGTCATCTGACTTGCGATTCGATACGGATGTCAGCTTGACCCGGCGCGTGGCGAACTCCTAGACTGCACAGCAACAACCAAGGCGATGGAGTTCGCCAAAACCGCGCGGGGCTGCCCCAAGCTGATGACTCCTACCTGCCGCAAGTTTTTTATCGCTTGCGTTTCACGACAGGGAGGAGCCATGCGCGGTGACGTCATCTTGCAGCAAGTGTGCCAAGTACTGGCCATTGTGCTGCTCTCACCTTTGCTGCACGGTTTCATCGTCACGATGGAAGAGAAGGTGCAGCGCGGCCGCGGCCCCAGCCTCTTTCAGCCTTACCGCGATCTATACAAGCTGCTGCGCAAAGAGATCGTGGCGCCGCAGACGGCTTCGTGGATTTTCTGGGCCGCGCCCATCGTGGCGTTCTCGGCCATGCTCACGGTGCCCATTCTCATTCCGGTGCTGACCGACTATCCGCTGCCGCTTTCCGACATGGGCGACATTCTCGGCGGCGGCCTCATCCTCACGCTCGGCGGCTTCGCCATCCTGCTGGCCGGGCTGGACAGCGGCCATCCCTACGGCGGACTGGGATCGAGCCGCGAGGCCATGCTCGCCATCCTCGCCGAGCCCACGCTGATCATGGTGTTCGTCGGCATCACCCTGCTGGCGCAGGCGATGCTGCCCTTCGTCGTCAACCATCTGCTGGCGGCCAGCCCGGCGGTGTTCTGGAGCCCGGCGCACCTGTTCCTGGTTGCGGCTTTCTTCATTTTGCTCACGGTGGAAACCGAGCGCCTGCCCATCCATTCGAGCATCCACTACGAGATCTACATGATCGGCGAGGCGCGCATCCTCGAATACTCCGGCCCGCTGCTGGCGCTGCTCAAGTGGGCGTCGTGGATGAAGCAGGCCATTCTCTACACCATCTTCCTCAACGTGCTCACCATTCCCTGGGGGCTGTCCACCCAGGGCACGGCGCTGGGGCTTTTAGGCGCCACCATCGCGCTGCTGGCCAAATGGGCGGTGGTCGCGCTCATCATGGTGTTCGTCGATACCGCGCAGTCGCGCCTGCGCTTCTACCGCTATCAGGAGCCGCTGGCGCTGTCTTTCCTGATGGCGATCCTCGCCATCGTGGCGCGTCAGGTGTGAGGTCCCGACCATGCTGATCTTCCATCTCGGCGGCGTGCAGGCTTCGCTCTTCAGCCTGCTGACCATCGTCGCGCTCATCCTGGCGTTCGTCATGCTGGGCTCGCACTGGATCAAGAACCACATCATGGCCTTCGCTGCGGAGTCGTGGGTGATCGCGGCGCTGTCGGCGGCCATCGGCATCACCGGCCATTACCCGGAGCTGGTGTTCATCGCCGCGCTCACCGCGCTGTTTCGCGGCTCGCTGCTGCCTTATCTGCTGCTGCGCATCGTCAACGACCTGAAGCAGAACCGCGAATTCACGCCGCTGCTGCAACCCTCGTCGAGCATCGTGCTGGGCGGTTTTCTGGTGCTGTTCTCCTACGCCCTGGCCGAGAAGCTGGGCGTGCGCATGAATCTGGTGGACAACATCGCGGTGCTGGCGCTCACCGCCATGTTCTCGCTCAAGCTCATCGGCTTTCTCATGCTGGTGCTGCGCGCCGAGGCAGTGAGTTCCATCCTCGGTCTGCTGGTCATCGAAAACGGCATTTTCCTCGGCTCGCAGATCCTGGTGCCGGGCATGCCCCTGCTGCTCGAAATGGTGATTCTGTTCGACCTGCTGATCATCGTCTCGACCTTCGGCATGCTGATCCGCTTTCTGCACAAGGAAATCGGCACGACGAGCAGCCGCGAACTCACAAGGCTGGTGGGGTGAGGCGATGATCTGGAACGCGCTCTATGCCATCTGGATCGTCACCGCGCTGGCGATGGCGGGGAGCTGGGTGTCGCGCAACAGCCGCGTGGCGGAAGTGCTCAACCTCGCCGCAGCCGTGATCGATTTCGTGCTGGTCGTCGTGCTGCTCATCGCCATGCCGAGCCAGCCCATCACCGCGCTGAACCATTACCTGCTGCTCGACGACTTCGGCGTATGGGTGATGTTCTGCCTGGCCATCGTCTATTTGCTGGCGAGCGTGTACGCCATCGGCTATATGCGCTGGATGCACGGCGAAGAGGCGCGGCTGCACCGCTTCTATTCGTTGTTCGCGGCGTTCGCGCTGACCATGTTCTTCGCCCCGGCGCAGAACAATCCGGGCCTGTACTGGATCGCCATCGACCTCACCACAATAGTCAGCGCCTTTCTGGTGGGCTTTCAGCGCGCGCCCGAAAGCATCGAGGCGGCGTGGAAGTACATCGTCATCGTCTCCGCCGGGCTGGGTCTGGCGCTGCTGGGCACGGTGCTGTTCTACTGGGCCGGCACCTTCATCCTCGGCCCGGTGTACGACATGACCTGGGCCAATCTCGCCGCCATCGCCCCCAAGGCCGAGCCCTTGCTGCTGATGCTGTCCTTCCTGCTGGTGCTGGTGGGTTTTGGCACCAAGGTGGGCCTGGCGCCCATGCACACCTGGCTGCCGGATGCGCACAGCGAAGGCCCGGCGCCCGTCTCGGCCATGCTCTCGGGCGCGCTGCTCAACTGCGCCATGCTGGGCATCGTGCGCTATCTGCACATTCTGCAAGCCACGTCCATCGAGACGATGGCGCGCACCGCCTTGGTGGTTCTGGGCGCCTTCAGCCTGCTGGTGGCGGCGCTGTTCATCAGTCGGCAGACCATCATCAAGCGGCTGGCCGCGTATTCGAGCGTGGAACACATGGGCGTGATCGCACTGGGCTTCGGCTTCGGCGGGCCGCTGGGGGTGATCGGCGCGCTCTATCACATGCTCAATCACTCGCTGACCAAATCGCTGGTGTTCTTCGGCGCGGGCAACATGATGCACGCTTTTGAGAGCAAGGAGATCGGCAGGATTCGCCGCGTGCTGCGCTTCTTTCCGCGCAGCGGCGCGATCTGGTTGGCCGGGGCGGTGGCCATCACCGGCGCGCCGCCGTTCGGGCTGTTTCTTTCGGAGCTGACCATCCTGCGCGGCGGCATGCAAAGCGCCAACCCCTGGGCGGTCTGGCTGATGGCGGTGCTGCTCATCGTCATTTTCATCGGCTTTCTCAACCACTTCCGCGCCATGTTCTTCGGCCCGCGCCCCGATCATGCGCCGCATCTGAAATTGAAATTCGTGCATGTGGCGCCGATGGCGGTGGCGCTGGCCGCCATCCTGCTGCTCGGCCTGTGGTGGCTGCCGCCGATCTGGAATCATCTGGCCGGCATCGCCACGCAACTGGGAGGGGCGTGACATGCGTTTTTGCGACACCACCCGCCTGAGCCCCGCCGAATTGCCGACGGCGGCCGACAGCCTGCTCACCGAACTGGGCGACACGCCCAGCGCCCACGGCCGCATGCAGATGGCCTACGCCTGCGGCTGCGCCAACGGCGGCATGGAAGTGATCTACGTCAGTAGCGCCCCCACGGCGCCGCAAGCGGTGCCTGCCCCCCAAGGGGGCGAGCAAACCTTGGGGCGGCCCGGCGGTTTGCTCAGCCAGGGCGCGAACCAGCCCTACAAGGTCTGGCGCGTGCGGCCCGACGACCACACCCTGCCCTCGCTGGCCAACAAGCTGCCGCTGCTGGGCTGGTACGAGCGCGAGATGATGGACTTGTACGGCCTGCGGTTCGAAGGTCATCCCGAGCCGAACCCGCTGGTCTTGCACGAGGGCGAGCCGCGCGATCCGGCGCCCTTGATGAATGGCTTCGACCCCGCGGCCCCGGCAAGAGACTATGCGCCGCTGCCGCCCGCCCTGCCGCAGGTGCAGGGGCCGGACATCCAGCGACTGCCTTTCGGCCCGGTGCGGGCCGACATCGTCGAGTCGGCGCAGTTTCTGTTTTTCTACATCGGCGAAGGCATCCTGCACTATCACCCGCGGCTGTTCTACAAGCACCGGGCGATGGAAGGGCGCTTTCAGGGCGCCACGCTGGCGTCGGGCGCAGTGCTGGCCGAGCGCGTGAGCGGCATCGATTCGGTGGCGCATGCGCTGGCTTACGCCCAGGCCGTGGAGGGCGCGATGGGCTGGCGCGCGCCGCCGCGCGCCCGCTATCTGCGCGTCGTCCTGGCCGAGCTGGAGCGTCTGTACAACCATCTGCACTACCTCGGCCATCTGTCCAAGACCACCACGCTCAAGGTCGGCGAGGCCGAAGGCCATCTGCTGGAAGAGCGGGTGAAGCAGATCAACGGCAGACTCACCGGCAGCCGCTTTCTGCGCGGCCTCATCACCCCCGGCGGCCTGCGCCGCGACCTCGACATCTCGGGTCTGGACAAGGCGCTCGATAGCGTCAACGACGAGATCGACCGCTATCTGCGGCGCCTGGAAAACACCCGCAGCCACCTCGACCGGCTGATGACCACGGGCCGCTTGGAGCGCCAGGTCGCCTTCGACCAGGGCGCCTGCGGCCCGATCGAGCGCGCCAGCAACCTGGATCGCGATCTGCGCCGCGACCATCCCTACGCCAACTACGAGAAGGTGCGCTTCTCGGTGCCGGTGCAGCAAGGCGGAGACGCCCACGCGCGCTCGCTGGTGCGCATGGAGGAAATCCGCGAATCGCTGGCCATCATCCGCCAGACCATCGGCCGCACCAAGCCGGGCGAGGTGCTGCGCTTCGACGTGATGGAAGACGCCGATCCGCAGGGCGAAGGGCTGGGCTGGGCCGAGGCCACGCGCGGCGGTCTGCTTTACGCCGTGCACTTGAGCGAAGACCGCACCCGCCTGCAGCGGGTGAAAATCAAAGAGCCGTCGTTCTCGAATTGGCGGGTGTTTCCATTCACTGTGGAGGACAGCAACATGATGGATTACGCCATCAACGAAGCCAGCTTCGGCCTGTCCATCGCGGGCGCTGATCGCTGAAGGAGGAGAGCCGCCATGCCTGTCTGGACCTGGTTTGGCCTGCAAGCAGGCCGCGCCACCACCCCCTGGCCCGAGCGCCCCGGCCCGGACGGGCAGGAGGGCGTGCTCGGCCTGCCGCGCTTCGATGCCGCGCGCTGCTTTAGCGAACAAAGCGGCTGCAGCGATTGCGTGGCCGCCTGCCCGGCCTCGGCCATCACGCGCAGCGAAGCGGGCGCGGTTCAGCTCGACTACGCCCGCTGCGTCGGCTGCCAGCTCTGCACCGAGGTCTGCCCGGAAGGCGCGTTCAGCGTCAGCCATGACTGGGCGTTTGGCGTGCGCGACAAGGCCGATCTGCTCAACCCCGCCCAAGCCGCCCCCGCGAACCCCGACGCCGCGAAAGAAGCCGAACTCGCGCAAGCGATGAAGGGTTTCGGCAAAAGTCTGCACATCCGCCATGTGGACGCCGGTTCGTGCAACGGTTGCGAAAGCGAGCTGCAGGCCCTGCTCAACCCCTTCTACAACCTGCACCGTCTGGGCATTTTTTTCACGCCATCGCCCCGTTTTGCCGACCTGTTGCTGGTGACCGGCCCGGTGACTGCCGCCATGCGCGAGCCGCTGCTGCGCACCTATGAGGCCATGCCGCAGCCGCGCTGGGTCATGGCCGCAGGCACCTGCGCCACCGGCGGCGGCACCAACGGCGGCGGTTACGCCTGCCACGATGGGCTGGACGGCATTCTGCCGGTGGACGTGTGGCTGCCCGGCTGCCCGCCCAATCCCGCGGCGCTGATCGAAGCCCTGCTATTGCTGCTGCGGCGCAGCCCGCAGCGGGTGCACGGAGGCGTTTATGAATCTGCCTGATTCCGTCTCTTTGGTGGCCTTCGGCCTGGCGGCGCTGGCTTGGCTGCTCGCGTTGCTGGGCGATCTGTTCATCGGCGCCGCACTGCCCCGTCTGCTGCTCGCGGCAGGCTGCGTGCTGGCAGCGCTCGGCGCGCTGTGGGGACTGCCCGACGGCGGCGCCAGCCAGACCTTGCTGCTGTTGGGCAACTCGCCAGTGGTGTTCCAACCCGATGCCGCCGCGCTGTGGCTGATGCTGCCCGCGCTGCTGCCCGCCTTCTTTGCCAGCCTGCTTGGCGGCACAGGGCACGCCCGCGGCTGGGCCGCCGGTGCGGCGCTGTCGCTGCTCGGCGCGCTCGGCGTGTATGGCTTGCAGGACGGCGCGAGCTTTCTCATCGCCTGGGAAGTGATGGGCTTCGGCGGCGCGCTCATGCTGCTGGCCGACCATCGCAGCGTGCAGGCCGGACACGACAACCTGTTCATGCTCGCACTGCTCGAAGTCGGCGGCGTGGCGCTGCTGCTGGCCGTGCTCATGCTGGGCCAAAGCCTGGCCTTCGGCACCTACGCGCTTCAATGGACGCAGTGGGGCGTGGCTTCGGCCTTCTTCCTCGGCCTGCTGTGGCTGGCGGGTTTCGGCGCCAAGCTCGGCCTGCTGCCGTTCTACGAGTGGTATCCCGGCGCCTATGGCAGCGGCAGTGGCTCCAGCGGCGCGCTGATGTCGGGGGTGGTGATGAACGCGGCCTACTTCGCCCTCGGTCGCGCGCTGCTGCAGTGGATGGGCAATCCGCCCTGGCTGGCCGCTTTCGGCGTGGTGGTGCTGGTCGCGGGCACGTTGACCGCCATTCTGGCGATTCTGTATGCCTTCCAGCAGAGCGACTGGCGACGCTTGCTCGCGTTCTCTTCGGCCGAAAACGCCGGGGTCGCGGTCACCGCGCTGGGGGCGGCGCTCATCTTCCGCGCGGGCGGGCAAGACGCCCTCTCCGCCCTGGCCTGGACCGTAGGCATGCTGCACCTCATGGGCCACAGCCTGGCCAAGGGCACGCTGTTTCTCAGCGCCGATGCCGCCGCCGCGCTGCAGGGCGACCATCACTTGCGGCAAAGCGCCATCCTGCGCCATGCGCCGCTTACCCTCGGGCTGGGCGCAGTGTTCGGCGCCATGAGTCTGGCCGCCATGCCGCCCACCGCGGGCTTCGTCAGCGAGTGGTATTTGTTCCAGAGCCTGTTCCACGACTTCACCCTCAAGACCGATGGTTCGCGCATCGCCCTGGCGCTGGCCGGCGCCGGCATGGCGCTGACCGCGGCGATCGCGCTGGCGACCATGGTCAAGCTGTTCGGCGTCGGTCTGCTCGGGCAGAACGAGGAACACGCGGCGCAGCATCGCAAACACCAGACCGCGCTCACCTCGCTGCAACGCGCAGCGGTGCTCATCACCGGGCTGGCCGTGCCCGCGTTTGCCGTGAGTCTGGTGTTCTGGCTGCCGCAGATGGCGGCCTCGGCCTGGCCTGCCGCACAGACTGCGCAGCAAATGACGCAAGGCTGGCTGCTGGTGCCGCTGTCGGCCGGGTTCGCCTTCATCTCCCCGGCCATGCTGGTAATCGTCGTGCCCTTGCTGGCGCTCATTCCGTTGGCCTTGGTATGGGGGCGGCGCCGTTATGCCGTACGCCGTGCGCCGCTGTGGTGCGGCGGCGAGGACTACGCCGCGCACGCCGGAGCAACCACGGCGCTGTCATTCTCCAACGCGCTGCGGGTGTTCTACAACTTCATCTACCGTCCGCAAAACGCAGTGGCGCGGCAGTTCGAGGGCAAGGCCTACTTCCTGAAAGAATTGCAGTTCGATTATTCGCAGGCGCCGCTGTTCGGCCCGCTGTTGTTCAACCCTGCAGTGCAGGTGCTGCAATGGCTGGCGCGCAAATTGCGCTTCCTGCAGAACGGGCTGATGAACGCCTATCTGGCTTATATCGGCGTGTTGCTGCTGGTGATTTTCGGCCTGGTGCTGGTGTGGACGCCGAGCTGAGCCAGACCTCTGCGACAGGGTTTCTTGGGCCGCACCTCGCGGCGCGGCAGTTCTTTCATTTCCAACTTCATTTCCAACCTTTCGGATCGACAGCATGACTTACGTTTTTATCGCCCTCTTCGCCATCATCGGCGCCTTCGCCCGCTACGGCCAGACCCTGGTCGTTCAAGGCGTGCTGGGACGTTCGTTTCCGTTTGCCACACTGTCGATCAACATCCTCGGCTCTTTTCTCATGGGTTTTCTGTTTTTCGAAACCCTGGAGCGCATCAACCTCAGCCCTGAACTGCGCACCGGCATTCTCACCGGCGGCCTGGGGGCCTACACCACCTTCTCGACCTTCTCACTGGAATCGCTCAATCTGATTGAAAACGGCGAAATGGTGAAGGCCGGGTTGTACATCGGCGCCTCGGTCGTGCTGTCTGTTGCAGCGGCCATTTTCGGCGCCTTTCTGTCACGCAATATGGGAGTCTCAGCATGAGCGCCAAATCCGTCACCATGGTTCGCGTCTATATCAAAGAGGGCGACAAGGGCGCCGATCATCACGACCTGATGCGCTCGATCTTCAAGCTGCTGCACGAACAGCACAAAGTCCACGGCGTCACCGTGTTCCGCGGCGTGGCCGGGTTCGGCAGCAAGGGCGAAGTGCATGCCGACGACCTGCTGCGGCTCAACGTCCATCTGCCGCTGGTGCTGGAGTTTTTCGACGAGCCGGAGGTGATCGAGTCGGTATTGCCGCGCATTCAGGACATGGTGCCGCCGGGCCACATCGTCTATTGGTCGGCGCAGTGCGGCTGCAACTGAGCCAATGATTTCAGCCTTGCGGTTCGGCCCCAGGAGTCTGTCGAGCTTGAGGATCGCGGGCTGCAAAATGGCGCTGCGGCGCCCTGCGCCAGCGGCTTT
>DYKQ01000058.1 GCA_020722545.1 Thiomonas intermedia
GCGGTGCGGCGCGTCCACTGCGCCGTCCCGCGGGGTTTGTGTGAGGCGGCGCGCCTTGGGCTGGCACGCAGCGCCGCTTGCTGCCGCAGGCGGGTGGTGTAGGATGGAAGCCGTTTTTCTCATATGGAGTGTCGTTCTTGCGCATGTAATGTGAACTGACCGCAACCGCTGCGGCCCCTGACGTTGAAGCCACGCACACCCTTGGTGCGTCTGGCGTTTTTATCTCTTGTCAGGAGTGTTTCATGCGCGAAGAACGCCTTTTCCCTCTGCTCGTCCAGTTGCTCGCCCAAGGGGCAAAGCTGGAAGAATCCACCGGCGCCGGTCGGCGCTTCACCCTCATCGCCGAACGCGAACGGCTGCCCGTGAGCGCGGCCCTGGCGCTCAAACTCGAACGCGAGGGGCGCATCCGGGCGCTGTGCCGCGTCGGCGGCCGGACGCTGTGGGTCGCGGCCTGATCCGGGCCCTGCTCCCAGGCCGGGCGGTCACGCCCGGTCTTTTCTGCTCCACCTCTTGCTCACGCCGCCCCGCTTTGCCGTTGCAAAGCGGGTTCTTTCAGCGCCATTCAAGCCGAGCGCGCGCGAGCGCTGGCCTGCCCGTCATGGCCAGCGAGTCGGGAAACGCGCTGGCCACAAATCGAGTGTTTTTCAGTAAAAACAAGCAGTTGCGAGCGCCCCTTCAGTCCGCAGGATTGGGCCGGAGGCTGCGTGCAAGGCCGTGCTGTCTGAGCCACGTCCGCAAGAGGCCGCACGAAGGACATGATCGCCCCAGTGCTGTCGACGGAGATATCGGCTGACAGGATGATTCTCTCTCGGGTGAGGACGATCTTGCCAAATTTTGGCAAACATTCTATGTTTACGCCATGAGCACAATGAACATTTCCCTGCCCGACGCGCTGAAGTCCTTCGTGGACGAACAGGTCAGCCAACGCGGCTACGGCACGAGCAGCGAGTACGTGCGCGAGTTGATCCGCAAGGATCGGGACCGCTTGCAATTGCGCAGCCTGCTGTTGGCCGGAGCCGCATCCAACCGGGCAGCACCCGCCGATGCCGACTACTTCGCAGGCCTGCGGGATCGGGTACGCAAGGCGGCCCGCGCCAAGGCGTGAAGCACAAGCCCATCGTCCCGCGCGAGCAGGCCCACCGGGATGTCGATGATGCCGTTGTCTACTACCTGAGTGAAGCCACCGAGGCTGTCGCGCTCGGTTTCATTGATGCGCTGGAGCAGGCCTACACCCACATCGGACGCCACCCTGCCACGGGTTCTCCGCGCTACGCCCACGCACTGAATCTGCCGGGATTGCGCGCTTGGTCGCTGGCGCGCTATCCCTACCTCGTGTTCTACGTCGAGCGTCCAGATCACATCGATATCTGGCGTGTGCTGCATGGCCAACGCGATATCCCGGCGTGGATGCACGAACCCGACGGCGTGTGACGGTCACCCTGTCAAGGGCGATCTGCGTTTTCAGCGGGGTGAACCAGAAGGGATGTTCTTTCTGGAGTGTTGTGATGCGTGACCTTGTGCGGGGCGCCTTGGCGGGCGTGGTGTCGGTGGTCGATGCGCTGCGGGTGTTGGCATGGACGGACGAGCGGGTGATCGGTCGGCTGCAGGCACGGCTGGGCGATGGCTTGGCGCCGGGCTCGCACCAAACGCGCCTGCACTGGCTGCGGGCGCTGGGGCTGGCCACGTTGTTCCTCCCCTGGTTGGCGCTGGGGATGGTGTGGGGTGCGCGCGTGGTCGAGCTCGCCCATGAGCCGCTTTGGGCGAGTCGGCTGTTGGCCTTGACGGGCTGGTTTTTGGCCTGGGCGTATGGCCCAGGGGTGCTGCAGTGGCTCTTGTGGATGCTGGGGATGGTGCAGGGCTATACCGACCGCATCGGCTGCCATCATTCTGGAGAATCTGCGCACCGCCGACGTGCAGCAGGCGCACAAGGCCGACAAGATCGACTTCATCGCGCTGGAGCCGTGGCCGGGCGAATTGATCTGCGCCGAAGGCCGTTACCTCGAAGGCGCGGACGAGAAGCGCGCCGCCATTTTCATCGGCCCGGAGTTCGGCACGGTGACGCGCGTCGACCTCGCCGCCGCCCGTGAGGCGGCCGAAGCCGACTTCGACGTGCTGATGCCTGCGCCTTCAGTTTCGACGCCCACGCCAGCGACCTAGCCAAACTCGGCCGCATCCGCGTGCTGCAGGCGCGCATGAACGCCGAGCTGCACATGGCCGAAGACCTGAAGAACACCGGCAAGGGCAATCTGTTCGTGATCTTCGGCGAGCCGGACATCACCATTCTCGATCAAGACCAGCCGCAGATTCGCGTGAAGGTGAACGGCGTGGACGTGTTCCACCCCAACAGCGGCGAAATCCGCAGCGACGGCGCGGAAGGCATCGCCTGCTGGTTCATCGACACCGACTACAACGAGGAGAGCTTCTTCGTCCGCCACGCCTATTTCCTCGGCGCGAACGACCCCTACAAGTCGCTCAAGACCACGCTGAAGGCCGAGATCGACGCCGAGGCGTGGGCCTCGCTCAACAGCGACACCTCACGCCCCTTCGACAAGCCCAAGTCCGGCCGCATCGCGGTAAAGGTGATCAATCACCTCGGCGATGAGGTGATGAAGGTGTTCAAAGTTGGATAGGAGATTCCCGCTCATGCCACGCGCCCCTTTCATCCATCGTGTCGCCCTGCGCAATTACAAAAGCATCGGCCATTGCGATGTGCGGGTGCGCCCGCTGACGTATCTGGTCGGTCAGAACGGCGCCGGCAAGAGCAACTTCTTGGATGCGCTGCATTTCGTACGGGACGCGCTGTTCAACTCACTCGACAGTGCGATCAACGAGCGCGGAGAGTTGAACGAAGTGCGCCGCAAATCCAGCGGCCATCCCACAGCCCGGATCTGCTCGACGATCGGAGCATTGACGCTGACTCGGTGCTGGCTGTCGTTTCCGAGGGGGGAGACGAAGATTGCGCCACTGGACAACGCGTCTGGCCAAGTCATGCACGACCACCTGTACTCGGCGGGCGAACTGCTGCGCATGAACCAGCTCGCGCCTAGCAGCCTGTCGGACTTGAGGATCGCGGGCTGCAAAATGGCGCTGCGGCGCCCTGCGCCAGCGGCTTTTTGCCCCATAGCTGCGGCTATGGGGCGGCAAATCCGCCGTCACAGGGCATCCACACCGCCATTTCGCCATCCGCGCCCCAAGCCCAACAGATCCTAGAGCGCCATTGAGGCGATTCCAGCCCAAGTTGATTACCTATCTCGCAACCATGTCGGCCAAACGAGCTGCCAGGCCGCGCCGACTTGTGGGATAAATTGTTGGAATGTACAGATAACTTATTGTTTTTATTGGTATTCTGGCGGAAAGGGCGGGATTCGAACCCGCGGTAGGCTTGCGCCTACGCCTGATTTCGAGTCAGGTACATTCGACCACTCTGCCACCTTTCCGGGGTGTTCGTTGCAGTTCGCTTCACAGCTCGCTTCAAGCTTGCGAGCTGTCGTGGTCGCGAAAAGCCTGCGAGTATATCAGGCACGCGGCGCGATCTGGGTCAGGCCTCCCATGTAGGGCTGGAGCGCCTGGGGAATGTCGATACCCCCGTCAGCGCGTTGGTAGTTTTCGAGGATCGCCACGAGCGTGCGCCCAACCGCCAGGCCGGAGCCGTTGAGGGTGTGCGCGAGTTCTGTCTTGCCGTTCTCGGCGCGATAGCGCGCCTGCATGCGGCGGGCCTGGAACGCTTCCATATTGGAGCAGGACGAAATTTCGCGGTAGGTGTTTTGCGCCGGGAGCCAGACCTCGATATCGTGAGTGCGCGCGCTGCCGAAACCCATGTCGCCGGTGCATAGGACGATGGTGCGGTAGGGCAATTGCAGGCGTTGCAGGATGCTCTCGGCGTGGACGGTGAGTTGTTCCAGCGCGTTGGCCGATTCTTCCGCCCGGGTCACCCAGACGAGCTCGACTTTGTCGAACTGGTGTTGGCGGATGAGGCCGCGCACGTCCCGCCCTCCCGACCCGGCCTCGGAGCGAAAGCACGGCGTATGCGCCACAAAGCGCAGCGGCAGTTGGGCGGCATCGACGATCTGATCGCGCACCAGATTGGTCAGCGGCACTTCGGCTGTGGGAATGAGGTAGTGGCTCTCGCCCTCTCCATGCTTCACGGGGAATAGGTCTTCCTCGAATTTGGGGAGCTGCCCCGTGCCGCGCAGCGCCTGCGCCGACACGATGTAAGGTACATAGGCTTCGGTGTAGCCATGTTCGGTGGTGTGAACGTCGAGCATGAACTGGGCAAGGGCCCGGTGCAGGCGGGCGATCGGCCCGCGCAGCACGGCAAAACGCGAACCGGAGATGCGCGCTGCGGCCTCGAAGTCCAGCCCGAGGTCTGCCCCGACATCGACATGGTCGCGCACCGGAAATTCAAACGTGCGCGGCGCGCCCCATCGGCGCAGTTCGACGTTCTGCGTCTCATCCGCGCCGACGGGCACGTCGGCCGCGGGCAAATTGGGAACGGCCATGAGCAGACCCTGCAGTTCGGCTTGCAAGGCGTCGAGCCGGGCGGCGTCGGCTTCCAGCGTGGTTTTGATGTGGCCGACCTCTTCCATGATCGGCGCGACATCTTCACCTTTGGCTTTGGCCTGCCCGATCTGCTTGGAGAGCAGGTTGCGCCGCGCCTGCAGGTCTTCGGTTTGCTTCTGCAGGGTTTTGCGCTCGGCTTCGAGGGCTTCGAAGCGGGCCACATCGAGGAAGGGCTGAGGGCGCTGACGGGTTTCGAGCCGGGCGATGACGTGGGGCAGGTCTTTGCGCAGCAGGGTGATGTCGAGCATGATGCGTTTGAGTTGAACGAGAAATGAAGCCGCCGCCGAGCGATCTGGGCCAAGCCTTGCGCCGGATGGCTGAGCGGCGAGTCGGTCAGGAGTCGGTCTTGACCACCAAGCCGCGAGGCAGCGGAAACTGTACCGATTCGGTCACGCCGTCGAGCTGCCGCACCGCCACGGCGCCCAATGCCTTCAGCCGGGCCACGACCTGATCGACCAGGGCTTCGGGGGCCGAAGCGCCCGCCGTCAGGCCGATCTGGCGCGCGCCCTCCAGCCACTCCGCACGCAGGTCTTCGACCTGGTCGACCATATAGGCGGGCTTGCCCATCCGCTGGGCGACTTCGCGCAGGCGGTTGGAATTCGAACTGGTCGGGCTGCCGACCACGATGACCACATCGACCTGTGGGGCAAGCATCTTCACCGCGTCCTGGCGATTTTGCGTGGCGTAGCAGATGTCTTGCTTTTTCGGCTCATGCACCTGAGGAAACCGCGCGCGCAGAGCAGCGACGATTTCGGCAGCATCATCGACCGACAGCGTGGTTTGAGTCACAAAGGCCAGCGGCGCATCGGGCGCAATGCTCAGGCGCGCGACATCGTCGAGGGTCTGCACCAGATGGATGCCCTCGGCCTGCCCCATGGTGCCTTCGACTTCAGGATGACCGGCGTGACCGATCATCACGATTTCCAGGCCGTCGCGCCGCATCTTGGCCACTTCAACGTGCACTTTGGTGACCAGCGGACAAGTGGCGTCGAACACCTGCAAACCCAGCGCCAGCGCCTGCGCACGTACGGCCTGCGACACCCCGTGCGCAGAAAACACCACGGTGCCGCCCTTGGGCACTTGTTCGAGTTCGTCGACGAAAACCGCGCCCTTGGCCTTCAGATCGTTGACCACATAGGTGTTGTGCACGATTTCATGGCGCACATAGATGGGGGCGCCAAAACGTTCCAGCGCGCGCTCGACAATGTCGATGGCCCGGTCCACCCCGGCGCAAAAACCGCGCGGGCTGGCCAGCAACACCTGCGGCTCGGGCGCTGAAACTACAGGATCTTGCGTTAGGGCGGGGGCGTCTGGCTTCATAGCACGGCGAGTATCTTGACCTCGAAAGTCGTGGGGCAGTCGGCCAGGGGATGGTTGAAATCGAGCAGCAGCGCGTCGCCGGCTTCGTCAATTTCGCGCACCAGTGCGGTGAGCAAACCGGCTTCGCCATCCGCACGGGTCGGCAGACGCAGGCGCATCACATCGCCGACCTGCGCCGCGGGCCCGGGATATTCGCGCGCACGCTCAACCTCCCCGCGCGAAACCCAACGCAGCAAGCCCGGAATGCGCGCGCCAAAAGCTGCGCCCGCAGGCAGATCGAAACGGGTGTGCGCGTTTTCATCGAGGCCGATGAGCAAGGCCTCCAGCGCCGGGCTGAGTTGCCCCTGTCCCAAGGTAAACGTCGCGGGCGTGCCGCCGAAGGTGTTGACCGCATCGACGCCGCCCGGATCGCTGAGGCGGTAATGCAGGGTGAGATAGGAATCAGGCTGGACGCAAGGCACGATGATGGGCGGGCAGGCAAAATAGCGGCTGAAAACGAGCCGCAAAGGCGACGTAAACCGCATTTTAGGGGGAACCCTGCATGGCCACACGTATCGCCGATCTACCTGCTGATGCGCGACCGCGCGAAAAATTGCTGGCGCGCGGCCCGCACGCCCTGGCCGACGCCGAGCTGGTCGCCATCGTGCTGCGCACCGGGGTGCGCGGGCAGAGCGCCCTCGATCTGGCCGCCGCCCTGCTCGGCCAGTTCGGCGGGCTGCACGGCCTGCTCAACGCCTCATCGGAGCAACTCCGCAAAATCAAAGGACTGGGCGCGGCCAAATATGCCGAGATTGCCGCCGTGCTGGAACTCGCCCGCCGCACCCTCAACGAGCAGATGATGCAGCAACCCCTGCTCGATTCCCCCGCTGCGGTGCGCGACTATTTGCGACTCTGGCTCGGGCCGCAACCGGTGGAAATTTTCGCGGTGCTGTTTCTCGACAGCCAGCACCAGCTCATCGCCTCGGAAGAGCTTTCTCGCGGCACGCTGGCGAGCACCAGCGTCTACCCGCGCGAGGTCGTGAAAGCCGCGCTGCGCCTGAATGCCGGGGCGCTGATTCTGGCGCACAACCACCCCAGCGGTCTGGCCGAACCGTCCGCTGCCGACCGCGCGCTGACGCAAACCCTGAAATCGGCGCTGGCCCTGGTGGATGTGCGCGTGCTCGATCATCTGGTGGTCACCCGGCATAGCGTGGTTTCGTTTGCCGAACGGGGACTGTTATGAAACCTGCCGCGCCTGCGCCAAAGGCAAGCGGCCAGGACGCGTTGCGCGACCTGCGTCGGCGTCTGCGCCAGCCGCCGCAGCCTGCCGCGAAACCTGGGCCAACCCCGCCGCCCGTCACGGCCCTTCACCCCCCCTCTGTGCCCACCCCCGCAGATCGCGCCCTGTTTCGCGCGGCCACTGCGGGCGCCAAGATCCTGGGGACATCGATGCACCCTCCCCCGCCAGGATTGCAGCCCGCGCCGCCCGAACCCATTCCGCGCCAATCGCTGCGCGACAAACGAGCGGTGCTGTTAGAGGCGATGTCCGACGAACTCGATCTGGATCATTTGCTGGAAACCGACGCCGCCTTGTCCTGGCGGCGAGAAGGCGTGGGATCGGACACCCTGCGCAAGTTGCGCCGGGGGCGCTGGACGATCCAGAACGAAATCGACCTGCACGGCCTGCGCCGCGACGAGGCGCGGGAAGCGCTGGGTCAGTTTTTACGCACCGCGATCCAGCGCGAATGGCGCTGCGTGCGGGTGATCCACGGCAAGGGGCTGAGTTCGCCGCTGCGCGAGCCGGTGCTCAAACACAAGGTGCGAAGCTGGCTGATGCAGCGCGATGAAGTGATGGCCTATGTGCAGGCCAGGCCCAGCGATGGCGGCGCTGGCGCTCTGGTGGTGCTGCTGCGCTCGGCACGGCGTACTGAGCGCGGCGGTTAAAACAATGTTTGAAACAAGCCCGCGATTTGAGAGCGAAGATGAGAGCAGAAAGCGGCGGGCTCCGTTACGCAAAAGCAGTCAACCATGCACCACATTGCCCGCCGGCATATTGCCGGGCTCGGCTTTGTTGCGCATCCAGTCGGCTGTACCGGCGAAAGCTTCGTGCAACTGGCGGCGCAGCGTGTCGTCCATCTCGACTTCGTTGAGGGTCTGCACCATGCAGGCCATCCACTCGTCGCGCTCCTTGGTGCCGATGGCGTAGGGAAAGTGGCGCATACGCAGGCGCGGATGCCCATATTGCGGGGAATACAGATCGGGCCCGCCCAGCCAGCCGCTGAGGAATAGGTAGAGCTTCTCCCGCGTTTCTTCGGAACTCGTGGGATGCATGGCCCGCAGATCGGCGTATTGCGGCTCCAGATCCATCAAGTCGTAGAAATGATCGACCAGCCGACGCACGCCCTCCGCGCCGCCGAGGCGCTGATAAGGCGTGCTGGAAACCGGTTGGGGGACAGGTGCGGCGGGCGTGATGGCAATGGTTTCTGACATGGAGCGGGGCAGTTTTCGAACAAGGCTGGGACAAAAGAACCGCGATTATGAGAGATGCGCCCCGGCAGAACTTGCCTCAGGTCAATCTGCAATCAATCGCCCCACAAAGCGGCAAAGCGTTATCAGCTCATTTTCAATTCAAGGTGCGCAAACTCTGACCCGGCGCCCTGCGCAGCACATCGCGCAGGCTCCACCACCCGGTCGCCATCGCCAGCATGGAGGCCGCCAGCATGGCCGCGGGCCAGAGCCACCAGGGCGGCTGCCAGGGGAACAGAAAAACCCAGTGCGCCAGCGCCGCGCTCACGGCCGCCGCCCCGGCGGCGCCGAGCAGCCCGGCCAGCGCGCCGACCCACATCATTTCCACCAGGGCCATACGCCGCAGCAACTGCGAAGAGGCGCCCAGGGCGCGCCACACCGCCATTTCGCGCGAGCGGTCCTGCCGCGACAACGCCAGCGAGGCGGCGAGCACCGCCAGTCCGGCCGCGAGGGCGAACAAAAACAGAAACTGCACGGCCGTGATGACCTGCTCGACCAGCTTGCGCAAATGCGCGAGCAGGCTGCCGACATCGACCACGGTGAGATTGGGAAACTGTCGCACCAGGGTGTCGTCCATGCGCTGCGCATCTCCGGGGGCGCGATAGGCGGCCAGATAGGTCACGGGCTGATTTTTCAGCAGGGCCTGCGGCAGCAGCACGAAGAAGTTGGCATGCATGGAGCTCCAGTCGACATGCCGCACGCTGGTGACGGGCGCGGTCACGCGCTGGCCTGCAATATCGAAAGTCAGGGTGTCGCCGAGTTTGAAGCCCAGGGTCTTGGCGATGCCCTGCTCCACCGACAGGCCTTTGGCATCGGGCCCGCCGGTATCGTTCCAGTCGCCTGCGACCAGGGTATTGGCCTTGGGCAGGGTGGCGCTGGCTGAAAGATTGAATTCGCGGTCGATCAGGTCGCGGGCGCGGGTGCTGTCGTAGTCGCGTCCAAAGACCGGCTTTTCGTTGATGGCCACCAGTCGGCCCCGCAGCATGGGATACCAGTCTTCGTGGTTGACCCCATCGCGGCGCAGCGCGGCCAGAAAATCCTGGCTCTGCGCGGGCTGGATGTTGATGACAAAACGGTCGGGCGCGTTGGCGGGAATGGAGGCACGCCAGGCGTCGATCAGACTGGTGCGCATGAGCACCAGCAACACCAGCGCGAGCAAACCCAGACTCAGCGCCGTAATCTGAATCACCGCGCTCCACGGCCGGGTCGCCAACTGGCGCGCCGCCATCTGCATGAGCCCGCCGGTGGCCACGGATGACGCCGCATGGCCGCGTATCCAGCGCCGCAAAGCCCGCATCATCAGCCAGGCCAGCAAGGCGAACACCAGCGTCAGTCCGATGAAACCACCCGCGGCAATCAGCCCCAGGCGAAGGTCGCCAGCCTGCAGCCAAAGCAACAGGCCGAATGCCCCAACGCCTGCCAGCACCGTGATGAACGGCGCGGACTGCAGGCGGCCCAGACTGCGGCGCAGCACCGCCAGGGGCGGTACGCGCGCCAACTGCAGAATCGAGGGCAGGCCAAAGGCCAGCAGCAGCGCCATGCCCGTCGCCCCGGCGAACAGCGCAGGCGCCCAGCCGGGCGCTGGCAGCTCGCGCACCTGAACCTGAATCAGCCCGTGCAGCAGCCCGATCATCGCCGCCTGCACCGCCAGTCCGAGCAACACCCCGAGCGCCGCCGCAAAGCCGCCCAGCCAGACAAACTCGGCGGCGTAGCGACGGAGCAAGACGCCCTGACGCAGCCCCAAGGCCTTGAATACCGCGCAGGGCTGCAAACGTCGGCGCGCAAAGTCGCGGGCCGACTGCGCCACCGCCACAGCGGCCATGAGCGCGGTGATCAGCGCCACCAGATGCAGAAAGTCGGAGGCGCGCTTGAGCGTCTGTTCTTGCGCCGGACCGCTGTCGGCCACGGTTTCCACCCGCATGCCGCGCGCGGCGGTCTGGCGAATCTGCTCCTGCGCCCACTTGGCGTAGGCGGCTGCTGCCTGCGATGGGCCAGCCAGCGCGAGGCGATAAGTCACCCGGCTGGCGGGCTGGATCAGCCCGGTAGCAGGCAGATCGGCGCGATTCATCATCACCCGCGGGGCGAAATTGATGAAGCCCGCGCCGGTATCGGGTTCGCGCACCAGAATGGCCGCGATGCGCAACCGTGCATTGCCCAACTGCAACAGATCCCCCACCCGCAGCCGCAGAGCGCCGAGCACACTGGCATTCACCCAGACCGTACCGGGCTCGGGCGGCCCGCTGCGCGACACCTCCGGCGCCTGCAGTCCGTCGCGCAGCACGACCTGCGCGATCAAGGGGTAATGCGCGCCCACCGCCTTGAGCGAGACCAGCCGGGTGCGGTCACCCGTGACGTCGAGCGCCATGCTGGGGAATACCGCCGTCTGCATAGAGCGCAGTCCCTGCGCCTGCGCGTGCTGCAAATAGAGCGGCTTCAGCGGATGATCGCTGACGATCACCACGTCGCCGCCGATCAACTGCGCGGCATCACGCACCAGCGCGCCCTGCAGCCGCTGGGCGACGAAGCCCACGGCCGACAACGCGGCCACGGCCAGCACCAGCGAGAAGAACAAGAGCCGCAGTTCGCCGCTGCGCCAGTCACGCCAAAGCTGTCGCAAGGATTGCATAGATAGAGGTAGACCGTGGAGTGAATGAGCGGGGTGGAAAGAAGCCGTATTGTCCACAGCCCCCCATCTCTGTGCCGGGGCGAGGGTTTGAATGGGCCGCTCGGCGCGCGCGACTTCCGCGCGACTTCCGCACTACTTCGTCAGCGCCAGGAACACTTCCGGCAATCTCTCGGGCAGGCGCTCGATGTTGTCGATCACGGTGTAGCGACGGCCAAAAATGTCGGACACATAGGCATCGGCGCGCGGGTCGAGGCTGATGCAAAAAGTGAAGAGGCCATCGCGCTCAAGCTCCCGCACCGCCTGGCGGGCGTCTTCGATGAGCAGGCGCTCGTCCTGCACGTCGATATCGGCGGGTTCGCCGTCGGTGAGGACGAGCAGCAGCTTTTTGTCGCTCTTGCGCGCGCGCAGCGAGTGGGCGGCGTGCCGCAGCGCCGCCCCCATGCGGGTGGAATAGTTGGCCTGCATCGCCGCGAGACGCGCCTTGACTTCATCGCCCCACGGCTCGCCAAAACCCTTGATGTGCAGGTAGCGCACCTCGTGCCGGGTGTTGGACTGAAAACCAGCGATCGCCAACGGATCGCCCAGGCGGTCTATCGCCCAGGCGAGCAGCGAGACGGCTTCCTGCGAGAGTTCGAGGATGGTCTGGTCTGAGCCCTTCACCTTATCGTTGAGCGAGGCGGAGAGATCGAGCAGCAGGGTCACGGCAATATCGCGCCCGTTGGTGCGGTGGCTCAGATTGATGCGCGGATCGGGGGTGGAGCCTGCCTTGAAATCGATCAGCGAACGAATGGCCACGTCGAGATCGAGTTCGCTGCCTTCCTCCTGATAACGAATGCGCACTTTGTCCTGCGGCTTGAGCAATTCCAGCAGTCTTTGCAGGCGCTTGGCCAGCGGGGCGTGCTTTTGCAGCAAGCGGTCGATGTCGCCCGCCTGCGCGGACGGATGCAAACCCTCGTACACGCTGACCCAGTCGGCCCGATAGGTCTGGCTGTGATAGTCCCATTCGGGATAGTGCCGCGGCGGCAGACGCGGCAAGTCGTCCTGCGCATCGTTGCGGCGGGTTTGGTCGAAGCGCTCATCCTCGTCCCCTTCTTCGATGAAGCGCCAGAGATGGCGGTTGTCGTCGCGGTAGTCGATGACCGTGTCGTCGAAGTGCACTTTGGCAAGCTGGTCGCTCTGGCGGCGGGTTTGGGCCACATAGGCCAGAGCCAGCGCGGCGATGTCACGGGTGGACGATGCGCCCTGCGCCATCAGCGCGTGAAAGCGGGCGACGAAGGTATTCAGATCGGCGTCGCGGTAGCCGTGCTCGGGGTCGAGCAGCGCCCGCGACAACATTGCCAGACGGTGGCGCAGGCAGGAGGTGGTCTCGGGATTGCAGGCGTCTTCGACAGGCCGGGGATGCAGCGCGAGAAACAGCCGCCGCAGTCCGGCGTATTCGCGGATCAGCAGGGTTTCAACCCGGCAGTCCTCGAAAAACTCGACGGCCATGCGCTGAAACGGGCTCCAGTTGTCGGCAATCTGCGGGGTGGACCAGCGGCGGTGGCCGACCATGTGGGCGAGCATCGCCCGGTAACGATCGAGGCCCGACACGCCGAACGCATCGTCTTGCACATCAGGCAGACGAATGCCCAGCGGGTCGTAATAGGGAACCGGTTTGCGCAGTTCGTCGAAGGCGGTGGAGTAAGGAATCAGCAGATCGCCGTCCCGCCACAAGGCGCGCAGATACAGATCGAGATGGCGCTCCACATCCACCAGCAGCGTGCCGTGGCGCTCGCGCTGCAGCACGGCGCGCGCGTCGGCCGATTGCAGGCTGAAGTAATCTTTTTGCCGCTCGGGATGGGTGGCATGGTTGCGCACGCCGTAATCGACCCAGCGCTGCAGGCCGCCGATATCGAGCTGAGCCAGCAAGGTCGGCGCCTGATTGAAAAAGTCCGGCAGCCCTGGGCTGGGATAGGTGGCGTGAAAGCCGTGAATGGAGCGCGTGGTGCGCGCCATCAACTCGAGCGTGAGATCGAGATAGTGCTGGAGTTGCTCGCCCGCTTGCAGGCGCTGCGCCACGGGGGCCAGGGTCTGCAAAAAGGGCGTGATGGCCCGACCGTTGGGCGATTTTTGCAGCCCTTGCACCACGGTCATCACGGGCGCCAGCAGGTCTTCACCCACGGCGCGGGCGGTGGACGGCCAGGCTTCCAGAAAGGCGAGCATAGGCTCGGCGCCCCGCCCCAGTTTGCCGATGATGCGGCCCGCTTCGAGGAAGGCGCTCAGTCCATCGGGCGTGAGCGCGCTCCGGGCATCGGCCATGCAGGAAGGAAAGATTGCCTCCACCATAGGAAAGCGCGTGTCGAGCCGCGCCCAGCCGGCGCGCATCGACTCGTCCATGAGGGCATCATTCACCATGCTTCGGCCTGGTCTGCCGCACCGCACTCAAGTAAAGGTCACGTCGATGGCGTGGTCGAGCGTCTGGCGAATGTCGGCATCGTCGGTGATGGGGCGCACCAGCGCCATGCGGCAGGCGTCGCCCGCATCAACGCCGTCGCGGATCAACTGAGCGGCGTACACCATGAGGCGCGTGGAAATGCCCTCGTCGAGACCGTGCCCCTTGAGGTTGCGCGCGGCGTGGCCGATTTTCACCAGCTTGGCGGCTGTCTCGGCATCGAGGCCGCTCTCCTTGCACAGAATGGCGGTTTCGAGCCCAGCCTCGGGATAGTCGAAATCGAAGGCGGTGAAGCGCTGTTTGGTGGACTGCTTCAGGTCCTTCATCAGCGACTGATAGCCCGGGTTGTACGAAATCACCAACTGAAAATCGGGATGCGCCTGAATCAGCTCGCCCTTCTTGTCGAGCGGCAGGGTGCGGCGGTGGTCGGTCAGCGGGTGGATGACCACGGTAGTGTCCTGACGCGCCTCGACGATTTCGTCGAGGTAGCAGATCGCACCGATGCGCGCGGCGGTCGTCAGCGGCCCATCGAGCCAGCGCGTGCCGCCGCCTTCGAGCAGATAACGTCCGACCAGATCGCTCGCGGTCATGTCTTCATTGCAGGCCACGGTGATGAGGGGCTTGCCCAGCCGCCACGCCATGTGCTCGACAAAGCGCGATTTGCCGCATCCCGTCGGCCCCTTGATCATGACCGGCAAACGATTGCGGTAGGCGGCCTCAAACAAGGCCACCTCCCGGCCCTGCGGCTGGTAATAGGGCTCTGTTTGGAGCCGGTACTGCTGCGCGTCAATGCTCATGCGTCCACCTCCAAAACAACACGCCCCCGTGAAACCGGGGGCGCTGAAAACGTCAAAAACGACGCCAAAAACGACGACGTCAGGAACGGCTTACTTGTGGACGCCCAGCTTCTCGCGCCAGCCGGGGAAGAGCTTGTCGGCATCGCCCGGGAAGGATTCGAATGCGCGCGCGAACTCTTTGTGCTCCTTGGCGTACTCGATCGGATCGGCTCCAGCTTTCCAGCACTCATAGGCCTGGCGCAGCGACTTGGCGCCAGCCGCTGGCGAGTCGATGTGGCCGTAGGAGCCGCCGCCCGCGGTGTTGATCACGTTGCCGTGGCCCAGATTCTCGAAGAAGCCGGGCAGTCGCAGCGCATTCATGCCACCGGAGATGATGGGGGTGGTGGGCTTCATGCCGTACCACTTCTGGAAGTAGACCGGGCCCTGGCACTCGTCGCGCTCGATCATGTAGGCGATGATGCGGTCGTCGGCGCCGCCCTCCATCTTGCCGTAGCCCATGGTGCCAACGTGGATGCCGGAGGCGCCTTGCAGGCGGCTCATCTTGGCCAGCACGAAAGCGGTGTAGCCGCGATTGGCGGAAGGGCTGGTGATCATGCCATGGCCGGCGCGGTGGTAGTGCAGGTATTGGCTCGGGTACTGCCGACGGGCGGTGGTGATCATGCCGGGCCCGCCGACAAAACCGTCCACCAGAAAGGCCAGCTTGTCGGCGTCGGGACCGAAGGTCTCCAGCGCGAAATCGGCGCGGGCGCACATCTCGTGATAATCGTCCGCAGTGATGTTCATGGAGAACAGCTTGGCTTGGCCGGTTTCGTCTTGCGCGCGCTTGAGCGCGTCATAAACGAGCGGCAGCGTCTTCTTGATCGGGGCGAACACCTGGTTGCCCTGGGGTTCGTCGTTCTTGATGAAGTCGCCGCCCAGCCAGAACTGGTAGGCGGCCTGGGCGAAGGGCTCGGGCCGCAGGCCCAGCTTGGGCTTGATGATGGTGCCGGAGATGTAGCCGCCGTCCTTGATCGGGCGGCCGAGGATGCGCCACAG
>DYKQ01000059.1 GCA_020722545.1 Thiomonas intermedia
CAAGGCCGCGACTACACCGCCAAGTTCCCGACCATCAGCGTGCAGAACAGCTGAGCCGCCATGCCTGCCCAGTCTGATCGCTGGCAATTCTGGATCGACCGTGGCGGCACGTTTACCGATATCGTCGCGCGTCGGCCCGATGGGAGTTTGGTGGCGCACAAACTGCTGTCGGAAAACCCGGAGCAATACCGCGACGCGGCGGTGGCGGGCATACGCCAACTGCTGGGGTTGCCGCAGGGCGCTTTGATCACGCCGGAGCTGGTGGAGAGCGTGCGCATGGGCACGACGGTGGCGACCAATGCGCTGCTGGAGCGCAAGGGCGAGCCGCTGGTGCTGGTGACCACGCGCGGATTTCGCGACGCGCTGCGCATTGCGTATCAAAACCGTCCCAGACTATTCGACCGCCGCATCGTGTTGCCCGAGCTGCTTTACAGCCGGGTGATCGAGGCGCAGGAACGCGTGGGGGCCGATGGCGCGGTGCTGCAGCCGCTCGATGTCGAGGGCTTGCGGCGCGATCTGCAGGACGCTTTCGACTCCGGGCTGCGCGCGGCGGCCATCGTGTTCATGCACGGCTGGCGCGAGACGGCGCATGAGCTTGCTGCGGCGCGCATCGCCCGCGAAGTCGGCTTCACACAGGTGAGCACCTCGCACCAAACCAGCCCGCTGATGAAGTTTGTCTCGCGGGGCGACACCACGGTGGTCGACGCCTATCTCTCGCCCATTCTGCGGCGCTATGTCGATCAGGTGGCCGCCGAAATGCCGGGGGTGAGGCTGCTGTTCATGCAGTCCAGCGGCGGGTTGACCGAGGCGCATGCTTTTCATGGGAAGGACGCGATTCTGTCTGGCCCGGCAGGCGGCATCGTGGGCATGGCGCGCACGGCGCAGCAGGCGGGCCATGCCAAGGTCATCGGCTTCGACATGGGGGGCACGTCCACCGACGTGTCGCATTACGCGGGCGAGTTCGAGCGAGTGTTCGATACCCAGGTGGCCGGGGTGCGGGTGCGCGCGCCGATGTTGCATATTCATACCGTGGCGGCGGGCGGCAGTTCCATTCTGCACTTCGACGGCGCGCGTCTGCGCGTGGGGCCCGATTCGGCTGGCGCCAACCCGGGCCCGGCCAGCTATCGTCGCGGCGGGCCGCTGACCATCACCGATGCGAATGTGATGCTCGGCCGCATTCGCCCCGAGCACTTTCCGTCCGTGTTCGGGCCGCAGGCCGACGCCCCGCTGGATGCCGACGGGGTGCGCGAGCGCTTTACCGAACTGGCCGCGCGCATCGCCCGCGACACCGGCCAGCCGCAAACCCCGGAGGAGGTGGCCGAGGGCTATCTCGCCATTGCGGTGCAGGCCATGGCCGGGGCGATCAAGCGTATTTCGCTGGCGCGCGGCTATGACGTGGCGCGCTACACCCTGCAATGTTTTGGCGGCGCCGGGGCGCAGCATGCCTGCAGCGTGGCCGATGCGCTGGGCATGGAGCGGGTGTTCATCCATCGCTTCGCCGGAGTGCTCTCCGCCTACGGCATGGGCTTGGCCGAGCAGACCGCCATGCAGCAACGCAGCGTGGAAGCGCCGCTGCACGACGACCTGCTGCCGCGCCTGCACGATGTGCGCGACGCACTGGCGGCGCAGGCTCGGCAGGAGCTGCAGGCGCAGGGCGTGGACGCGGGCAGCATCCGCCTGCGGGTCAGCGTGCTGTTGCGCTATGAGGGCAGCGACACCGCGCTGCCGGTGGCGCTGGCCGATGCGGACGCGATGCGGACTGAATTCGAGCGCATCTATCTGCAGCGCTACGCTCACCACATGCCCGAACGCGGCCTGGTGGTCGAGGCGTTGTCGGTGGAGGCCGCTGGCGGCGGCGCACCGCTGCACCACGAGGCGCTGCAGACGGAAGTGACGGGCGCCATGCCGCCGCACGCCCGGCTGCCCGTGTTCATTGGCGGACGCTGGCAAGACGCGGTGCTGGTGCGGCGCGCCGAGTGCCAGCCGGGCCAGCATGTCGAGGGCCCTGCGCTGCTCGCAGATGCCCACACCACCCTGCTCGTCGAGCCCGGCTGGCGCGCCCGCATCACCGCAGCCGGCCATGTGGAGTTGCACCGGCAGGCCGCCCAGACCCGTGCGCGCGATGACGACACCGCGGTCAACCCGGTGCGGCTGGAGCTGTTCAACAACCAGTTCATGCACATCGCCGAGCAGATGGGCGTGCAACTGCAAAACACCGCCGTGTCGGTCAACATCAAGGAGCGGCTGGACTTCTCTTGTGCGCTGTTCGACGCGCAGGGCCAGCTCATCGCCAATGCGCCGCATGTGCCGGTGCATCTGGGGTCGATGGGCGAGAGCATCCAGACGGTCATCCGCGAAAACCGCGCCGCCATGCGGCCCGGCGATGTGTTCATGCTCAACGATCCCTATCACGGCGGCACGCATCTGCCCGATGTCACCGTGGTCACGCCGGTGTTCGACGCCGCCGGGCGCGAGGTGCTGTTCTTTGTGGGTTCGCGCGGCCACCATGCCGACATCGGCGGCATCACCCCTGGATCCATGCCCCCGTTCTCGCGCAGCATTCTTGAAGAGGGCGTGGTGATCGACAACTTCAAGCTGGTGGACGCAGGCCGCCTGCGCGAAGCCGAGGTGCTGGCGCTGCTGTCTGGCGGACGCTGGCCGGCGCGCAATCCGCAGCAGAACCTGGCCGACCTCAAGGCGCAGATCGCGGCCAACCAGACCGGCGCGCACGAATTGCGCAAACTCGTGGCCGACTATGGTCTGAACGTGGTGCGCGCCTACATGCAGCATGTGCAGGACAACGCCGAGGCCGCGGTGCGCCGGGTGATCGGCGCGCTGCGCGACGGCGCGTTCAGCCTGGAGCTCGACAGCGGCGCGCGCATCAGCGTGAGCATCCGCGTCAACCGCGAGCGGCGTGAAGCCGTGATCGACTTCACCGGCGCCTCGCCGCAGCAGCCCGACAATTTCAACGCGCCCAAGGCCGTCACCGTGGCGGCGGTGCTGTACGTTTTTCGCTGCCTGGTGGACGACGACATTCCGCTCAACGCCGGTTGCCTCAAGCCCCTGCATCTCATCGTGCCCGAGGGCTCGATGCTGGCGCCGCGGCCGCCAGCCGCCGTGGTGGCGGGCAATGTAGAAGTCAGCATGTGTGTGACCAATGCGCTGTTCGGTGCACTGGGCGTGCAGGCCGCAAGCCAGTGCACCATGAACAACTTCACCTTCGGCAACGCGCAACACCAGTATTACGAGACCATCGCGGGCGGCTCCGGCGCGGGAGGCGTGTTCGATGCGCAGGGTCGGCAGACCGGCGGCTTCGACGGCGCCTCCGTGGTGCAGACCCATATGACCAACTCCCGCTTGACCGACCCCGAAGTGCTGGAATGGCGCTACCCGGTGCGGCTGGAGAGCTTCGCCATCCGCGCCGGTTCCGGCGGCGCCGGGCGCTGGCGCGGCGGCGACGGCGGGGTGCGACGCATCCGCTTTCTCGAGCCGATGACCGCAGGCATACTGTCCAACGGACGGCGCGTGCCGTCCTTCGGCATGGCGGGCGGCGCTCCTGGCGCCGTGGGCGTCAACCAGATCGAACGCGCCGATGGCCGCATCGAGCCGCTGCCCGCTTGCGCCAGCGCAGAAATGCAGCCGGGAGATGTGTTCGTCATTCAAACGCCCGGCGGCGGCGGGTATGGTTAAAGATGGAATTTTCACTGCTTGAAGCCGGACGCCGCCCAGAGGAAACCGCATGACCCCCGTTCAGGCCGACATGCCGCCCATCGTCACCCTCACGCTCAACCCCTGCGTGGACGTGAGCTACGACATCCCGCAACTGATCGAAGACCAGAAGGTTCACGCCATCGCCACGCGGCTTGATCCCGGCGGCAACGGCATCAACGTGGCGCGCGCGCTCAAGCGGCTGCGCATTCCGGCATGGGCTTGCGCCACCGTGGCGGGCGAAATCGGCATGCTGTTCGAGCGACTGATCGGCGGGCAGATCGACCATCCTCACCTCGTGCGCATCGACGGCGAAACCCGCATCAACACCACTTTGCAGCAGCGTCAGCCGCGCGCCCAGTTCGAGGTCAGCGCCACCGGGCCGGTGATCGACGCCGCGACGCTGGACCGCATCAGCGCCGAAGTGCTCGAACTCGCCCGCAATGGCTACGCGGTGCTCACCGGCTCGCGTTCTCCTGGCGTTCCGCCCGGTTACTACGCCGAGTTGTGCGCCGCCCTGCGCGCCCAAGGCGCTAAGCCCGTGGTGGACGCGCAGGGCGAGGCGCTGGCGCGGGCGGTGACCGCCCGGCCCTTTCTCATCAAACCCAACCGCTTCGAACTCGAACAACTCGTCGGCCGACCGCTGCCCACGCGGGATGAGGTCATCCGCGAGGCCCGCGCGCTGCATGCGCAAGGCGTGGAGTGGGTCTGCGTCTCTCTGGGCGGCGAAGGCGCGGTGCTGGCGGGCGCCGAGACCTATATCGGCCACGCGCCCGAGGTGGCGGTGGCGTCCACCGTCGGCGCGGGCGATTCGATGGTCGGCGGTTTGGTTGCCGCCCTTTCGCGCCAGGCCGCACCCGCCGACGCCCTGCGCCTTGCCCTGGCCTGCGGCAGCGGCGCTTCTCAGCAACCCGGCACTGAGCTGTTCGATCCGGCCGCTTTGCCCGGCTTGCAGGCGCAGGTCAAAGTTCAGCCTATCGCTTGATGGCTCGCCAGCCGATGTCTCGTCGGTATTGCTTGCCGTCGAAGTGAATCGTGCTGATGGCCTCGTAAGCCCGTTGCTGCGCGATGCGCGGTGAATCGCCCAGCGCGGTGACGGCCAGCACCCGTCCGCCCGACGTGCGCAGCACGCCCTGCGCGTCAAGCGTGGTACCGGCGTGGAAGGTGATGCAGTCGGCGGTTTCGGGCGGGATGCCGGTGATCACGTCGCCCTTGCGCGGGTTTTCAGGGTAACCGTGCGCGGCGAGCACCACGCTCAATGCCGTGCGGCGGTCCCACTCCAGTTCGACCTGATCGAGCTGACCGGCGATAGCCTTCTCGAACACCACCGAGAGATCGCTCTTGAGCCGGGCCATGATGGGCTGGGTTTCCGGGTCGCCCATGCGGCAGTTGAATTCCAGCGTCTTGGCGCGTCCTTGGGCGTCGATCATCAGCCCAGCGTAGAGAAAGCCGGTGAACGGAATGCCGTCGGCCGCCATGCCCTTGACGGTCGGCTGGATGATTTCGCGCATCACCCGCGCGTGCACTTCGGGCGTGACCACCGGCGCCGGTGAATAAGCGCCCATGCCGCCGGTGTTGGGGCCTTTGTCGCCATCGAGCAGGCGTTTGTGATCCTGGCTGGAGGCCAGAGCGAGCACATGCAGGCCGTCGACCATGACGATGAAACTGGCTTCCTCGCCCTGCAAAAACTCTTCGATGACCACGCGTGCGCGGCCCGCGTTGTGCTGCACGCCGTAGCGGTTGGCCTGCAGCATGTCGTCGATGGCGGCGTGGGCTTCGTCGGCCGTCTGCGCCACCACCACGCCCTTGCCCGCAGCCAGGCCATCGGCCTTGACGACGATGGGCGCGCCGTGCTCGTCCACATAGGCATGGGCTGCCGCAGCGTCTTCAAAAGTGGCGTAGGCGGCGGTAGGAATGTGGCGCCGCGCCATGAAGTCCTTGGAGAACGCCTTGGAGCTTTCGAGCTGGGCGGCGGCGCGCGTCGGGCCGAAAATTTTCAGGCCGCGGGCGCGAAAGCCGTCGACGATGCCTGCGGCCAGCGGCGCTTCGGGGCCGACCACGGTGTAGGCGATTTTTTCGCGCACGCAGAACGCGGCCAGTTCTTCGGCATTGTCCACCTGCAGATTCTCCAGCCGGGAATCGAGCGCGGCGCCGCCGTTGCCCGGCGCGACATAGACCTTCTGTACGCGGGGCGCCTGCGCCAGCTTCCAGGCGATGGCGTGTTCACGTCCGCCGGAACCGATGACGAGGAGTTTCATGGTGAATGCGGCTCTCTAGGCGAAGGCGGCGTTGTGATAGACCTCTTGCACATCGTCGAGGTCTTCCAGGGCGTCGATGAGTTTTTGCATCTTCTCGGCATCGTCGCCCGCAAGCTCGACCGTGTTGTCGGCGCGCATGGTGATGGCGGCCAGTTCCGGCTGCAACGCGGCGGCCTCGAGCGCGGCGCGCACGGCTTCGAACTGAGCCGGCGGAGTGAGTACTTCGATGGCGCCGTCGTCATCCGTGATCACGTCGTCCGCCCCGGCTTCGAGCGCCACTTCCATCACCTTGTCTTCCGAGGCGCCCGGCGCGAAAACCAACTGTCCGCAATGCCTGAACTGGAAGGCCACCGAGCCCTCGGCGCCCAGATTGCCGCCGTTCTTGGACAGCGCATGGCGCACTTCGGCCACGGTGCGCACGCGGTTGTCGGTGAGGCAGTCGATGATGATCGCCGCGCCTCCCACGCCATAGCCTTCGTAGCGGATTTCTTCGTAGTGCACGCCTTCGAGCGCGCCAGTGGCCTTGTCGATGTTTTTCTTCACCGTGTCGGCGGGCATGTTTGCCGCCTTGGCCTTGTCGATTGCCAGACGCAGGCGGGGATTGGCGTTGGGGTCGCCGCCGCCCAGACGGGCCGCGGCCGAGATTTCACGAATGATCTTGGTCCAGATCTTGCCGCGTTTTTCGTCCTGACGGCCTTTGCGGTGCTGGATATTGGCCCATTTGGAATGTCCGGCCATGGTGGTGCGATGCTCCTGAGGGATGCCCTGCGGCAGGGTGACAGCATGCAGCGAGGGCGTTGATAGACTGCGAATTCTACTTTCGCGCCGTGCGCCCGACTCCCCTCACACCCAGGCTACCGCCATGTCCGATCCCATACTCATCGCCCAGCACGGCAAGGTGCAATGCCACCTGCTGCCGCGCCTTTCCAATCGCCACGGCCTCATCACCGGCGCTACCGGCGCCGGAAAGACCGTGAGTCTGCAGGTGCTGGCCGAGGCGTTCTCGCGCATCGGCACGCCGGTGTTCATGGCCGATGTGAAGGGCGACCTGACCGGAATTTCACAAGCGGGCAGCCTGAGCCCCAAACTGGCTGAGCGGCTCAAGACCCTCGGCCTGCCCGAGCCGACTTTCGGCGCCAGCCCGGTGACGCTGTGGGACGTGTTCGGCGAACAGGGCCATCCCATCCGCGCCACCATTTCCGACATGGGGCCGCTGCTGCTGGCGCGGCTGCTTCAGCTCAACGAGACGCAGACCGGCGTGCTCAACCTCGTGTTCAAAATCGCCGATGACAACGGCCTGCTGCTGCTCGACATGAAGGATCTGCGCGCCATGCTGCAGGAGGTGGGCGACAACGCGGCGAGCTTCACCACCGAGTACGGCAACATCAGCGCGGCCAGCGTGGGCGCCATCCAGCGCGGGTTGCTGCAGCTTGAAACCCAGGGCGCCGACCAATTTTTCGGCGAACCCATGCTCAACATCGACGACCTGATGCAGACCGACGGCAATGGGCGCGGCATGGTCAACATCCTCGCCGCCGACAAGCTCTATCAGGCGCCGCGTCTGTACGCCACCTTCCTGCTGTGGCTGTTGTCCGAGCTGTTCGAGCGCCTGCCCGAAATTGGCGATCCCGATCAGCCCAGGCTGGTGTTCTTTTTCGACGAGGCGCATCTGCTGTTCAACGATGCGCCCAAACCGCTGCTGGAAAAAATCGAGCAGGTGGTGCGGCTCATCCGCTCCAAGGGCGTGGGCGTGTTCTTCGTCTCGCAGAACCCGCTGGACATTCCCGACACCGTGCTCGGCCAGCTCGGCAACCGCATTCAGCACGCGCTGCGCGCGTTTACTCCGCGTGACCAGAAGGCGGTGAAAACCGCGGCCGACACCATGCGTCCCAATCCCGGTCTGGATGTGGCCCAGGCCATCACCGAACTCGCGGTGGGCGAGGCGCTGGTGTCGCTGCTCGACGAAAAGGGTCGCCCCACGCCGACCGAGCGCGTGTGGATGCTGGCGCCGGGCAGCCGCATCGGGCCGATCAGCCCCGAGGAACGCAAGGCGCTGATTCAGGGCTCGCTGGTGGCGGGGGTGTATGAAAAAACGGTGGACCGCGAATCGGCCTACGAACTGCTCAAAGGACGGGTGGAAGCCGCGCCGGAAGCCGCCGCGCCCGCGCCAACCGCCGGTGCGCCAACCGGAGCGCCAACAGGTTCAGGCGGCGGTCTGCTCGATTCGCTGGGGCAGGGCCTGGGCGGTCTGGCGCGCGGCTCGGGCCGCAAGGATTCCATGCTCGAAACCCTGGCCAAGTCGGTCGCGCGCAGCATCGGCAGCACCGTGGGCCGGGAAATCATCCGCGGCGTGCTGGGCAGCCTGCTGGGGGGCGGCAAGCGCCGCTGAGCATGGAGTGATCAGCGGCAATTCCAATCCCCGCGGTCGGGGTCGCGACGCCCCCAGCCGTGTCCGCGGTCATGCCGCCAATGATCACGGTCCCAGCGGCGCACCGGAGCGCCGTAGTAGTAGGGCGGCGCGACAGCCACCGGGGTGTAGACCTGACCATAGCCGTAGTACACCGGGCGCGGCGGGGGCGGAGGCGGGGCGAAATAGACCGGCGGCATGGGCGGCGGCGGTACATACACCACCGGCGGCGCCTGATACGCCGGGTAAGTATTCGAAAAATTGGTCACCACCCCGGGAAGGCCGACATTGACCGACCAGAACACCCGGTCGGCATGCGCCACCGGTGCGGCAATGAGTGCGACGCTGCCCGCAAGGGCCAGAACGATGCGACGGAACATGATGGAAACCTCCTGAACATCTTGTGATTGGTGATTGAGTAACGAGAGCAATTCCGGCGTGCCGACAGCGCGTGTGAAGTTTTGTCCCGCGCATCAGTCGGGGCGGTTTTTCGGCTTTCAGCCCGGCGCAGGACAGGGCAGCCTGTTTGCACTGCAACACAGCCGCGTCCTGCCTTTTCCAGACCTGTTCAAATAGCGGGGCTATGGAACCTGTTGACAAACCTTCGAACTTCCTGCGTCAGATCATCGAACGCGATCTGGCGCAAGGCACTTATGCGAACCGGCGCTTTGCCGGTCATCCGGCCGACGCCGCCGGACATGCCGCGGGGCAGACCGATCCGGCACGCATCCGCACCCGGTTTCCGCCCGAGCCCAACGGCTATCTGCACATCGGCCACGCCAAGAGCATCTGCCTGAACTTCGGGCTGGCGCAAGACTTTGGCGGCGTCTGCCATCTGCGCTTCGACGATACCAATCCCGAAAAGGAAGACCAGGAATACGTCGATGCCATTCTCGACGCCGTGCATTGGCTGGGCTTCGACTGGAACGCGGGCGGCGTTTCCCATCTTTTTTATGCCAGCGACGATTTCGACTTCATGTACCGCTGCGCCTGTGCGCTGATCGAACACGGTCTGGCTTACGTAGACGAGCAGAACGCCGAAGACATGCGCCGCAACCGCGGCACGCTCACCGAGCCGGGTGTGGACAGCCCCTGGCGCAACCGTTCGCCCGAGGAAAACCTGCGGCGTTTCGAGGAAATGCGCGCGGGCCAGCACCCGGAGGGCAGCATGGTGCTGCGCGCGAAGATCGACATGGCCGCGCCCAATATCAATCTGCGCGATCCGGCGATTTACCGCATCCGCTTCGCTCACCATCACCGCACGGGCGACACTTGGTGCATCTATCCGATGTACACCTTCGCGCACCCCATCGAAGACGCGATGGAGTGCATCAGCCACAGCCTGTGCACCCTGGAGTTCGAGGATCAGCGGCCGTTCTACGACTGGCTGCTCGATCATCTCGTGAGGCTGGGCCTGGTCGCCAGCCCGCGGCCGCACCAGTACGAATTCGCCCGCTTGAATCTCACCTATGTGGTGACGAGCAAGCGCAAGCTCGCGCAACTCGTGGCCGAGCGCCACGTGGACGGTTGGGACGACCCGCGCATGCCCACGCTGGCGGGCTTGCGTCGGCGCGGCTACACGCCCGAGAGCCTGCGCCTGTTCACCGACCGCATCGGCGTGAGCAAGGCCGATTCCTGGATCGACTACAGCGTGCTCGAACAGGCTTTGCGCGACGATCTCGACGCCCGCGCCCCGCGTGCGATGGCCGTGCTCGATCCCCTCAAGCTCGAACTCACCAACTGGGCCGAAGTGTTCGGCAACGGGGCACACGTCGAGCCTTGCAGCGCGCCCGTCCATCCCGGACATCCCGAGATGGGGCGGCGGCAGTTCGATCTCACCGCGCAGGTGTGGATCGAGCGTGAAGACTTCATGGAAGTTCCGCCCAAGGGTTATCACCGCCTGACGCCCGGCGGCATGGCGCGGCTGAAATACGGATACGTGGTGCGTTGCACCGGCTGTGAAAAAGATGCCGAAGGGCAGGTCACCAAGGTGCTGGCCGAACTGTTGCCCGACACCAAAAGCGGCACGCCGGGGGCGGACGCGGTGAAGGTCAAAGGCGTGATTACCTGGGTGAGCGCCAGTCTCGGCGTGGCCGCGCAGGTGCGGCTGTTCGACCGCCTGTTCACCGAGGCGCATCCCGACGCGGGTGGCCGCGATTTTCTCGCCGTGCTCAATCCGCAGAGCAAGCAGACGGCGCAGGCCTATGTCGAGCCCGCGCTGGCCACTGCCTCTGCCGGGGCTTCGTTCCAGTTCGAGCGGCACGGCTATTTTGTCGCCGACCGGGTCGATCATTCCTCGGCGCAGCCCGTGTTCAACCGCACCACGACGCTCAGGGACAGCTGGGGCAAGTGATGCAGGCGCCCGATGACACCCTGAGCTTCGGCGCCCCCATGCCCGCTGGCAGCAGCGCGCTGGCGCGGTTGCAGCAACAAGGTTTTTGCGTGCTGGGCGCTGCCGATCTGGCCGCTATGGCGGGCTATGACCTGGCGAGTTGTGCGCCGGCCTTCGACTTGTGGAACGACCTGCCGCCCGACGATTACCTCAAGGACGGCGGGCACTACCGCTTCCGGCGTCACGGCAGTTTCATTCAGACCCGGCAGCCGGCCGCAGGGCAGGCGGAGCTTCAGGCCGCGCCGCACCGCGCGCATTGGCAGCCGACCGCCTACAACGCCCTGCACGGCGGCATGTTGCGCTGGTTCGCACCCTTGACCGACGAGTTGCAGCGGGCCGTGTTCTGGCAGCCCTTGCTGCTCGGGCTGGGGCGGCTGTTCGCGCAGGTGCGTCCAACGCCGCAATGGTTCATCGAAGCGCACCAGTTCCGCATCGATACCCGCGAAGGCGTGGGCCGCCCGACGCCGGAAGGGGCGCACCGCGACGGCGTGGATTTCGTCGCCGTGGTGCTGATCTCGCGGCACGACATTCGCGGCGGCGAAACCCGGGTGTTCGAACTCGCCGGGCAACGCGGCGTGCGCTTCACCCTGGCCGAGCCCTGCAGCGTGCTGCTGATGGACGACACTCGCGTGATTCACGAGAGCACCCCCGTCCTGCCCGCAGGCGAAACCAGAGGCGGCTGGCGCGATACCCTGGTGCTGACTTATCGCGCGGGGGGCTTCCTCGATCCGCAGACCGTGAGTTGAGTTTCAGGCTGCAGAAAGTACGGCATGTCGCCGCTGTCAGACGGTCGTCTGCTGTGAGTTTGATTTCAATCAATATGAAACTCAAGCCTGCGAACTAGAGCAGACTTGAAACACAAATCGTTACATAATCTTTCCATGGTGTCCGACAGGTCGTCAGGACGCGATTTTCTGGAGAGATGCTCATGCGTCATTTGCCCCGTCATTTGCCACCCTTGTTGGCTGCGCTGGCCGTTGCAGCCGTGCCGGTTTCCGCTCTTGCGCAACAGGCCGCAAGCCCCGAACAGATGCAGGCCACCCGCGCCGTCACCGGCGAATTGCTCAAGACCCTGAGCGGCAAGCTGCAGGCCAGCATGAAGGAAAACGGTCCGGCAGGCTCGATCACGGTTTGCAAAACCATCGCCCCCGAAATTGCCATGGGCCTGGCCGACAAGACCGGTTGGAAGATCGCCCGCGTGGGCACCCGAGTGCGCAATATCGACATGGGCACGCCCAACGTCTGGCAGCACAAGGCGCTGGGCCACCTGAACGCCGATCTCAAATCCGGCGCCAAGCCCGAAACCCTGGAGTGGAGCGAAGTGGTGACTGAGAACGGCAAGCCCACCCTGCATTACGCCAAGGCCATCGTGCTGCAGACGCAATGCCTGGCTTGCCACGGCGCCACCGCGCAACTCGCACCCGGCGTGGCCGACAAACTCAAGACCGACTACCCGCACGATGCGGCCACTGGCTACGCGCCGGGGCAGCTGCGCGGCGCCGTCGTCATCAGCCGCCCGCTGTAATCAACCGCAGAAGCGGGGCACAATGGCACAACGCCTGCCCGCGCCTCACCAGCGCAGGTAGGCGTCTTTATTTCCGGTCTGCATCTCGATTTTGCGTTCCTGCTGTTTGTGCAGGCCGACGATGGTGTACTGACCCGCAGGCGCCTTGAGATAGCACAAAGGGCCGCCAGCGGTGAACTGGGCCACTGTCTTGCCGTGCTGCATGACGTGGATCGGCACATCGGCCAGATAGGCCCCTTTCGGTCCTTCCACCATCCAGAAGCCGAGATTGAATTCGGGCGCTCGCGCCTGCAGCGCTTTCAGGCTGCCTTCGCCCACGCCGCCGCAGAGGTAAGAGATGTCTCCGACGTGGTGGACTTCTGCAGCCTGGCTCAGAGTGGGGCTGAGCAAGCCAGCCGCCAACGCGCCCACTAAAGCGCCGATCAGTGCGCCCCGGCGCAGGGCTCGATGCGAGATGCTCATGATGGTGATCCTTTCAAGACTTGCGTGAATACACCCTGAAATAGACCTTGCCCGGCGAGCCGGGTTCGCATGTAGCCAGCAGCCCTTCAGCCTCGTTTCATTTTTCTGCGGGAATACAAAAACCCCGCCGGGGCGGGGTTTGGTCCGGGGTTTGGCCGAAACGCCGTCAGGCGGCTGCGGGTTTGGGCGGCGCAGCCTTGGGTTGATGCAGATTGGGCAGAAACACGGTCAAGAGCCCGATGAGCGGCAGGAAGGAGCAGATTTTGTACACCGCGTCGATGCCCCACATATCGGCCAACTGGCCCAGCACCGCCGCACCGATGCCGCCCAGGCCAAACGCCAGGCCGAAGAACAGCCCGGCCACGGTGCCGACCTTGCCGGGAATGAGCTCCTGCGCATAGACCACCATCGACGGAAATGCCGAGGCCAGCATGAAGCCGATGATGGCGCTGAGCACGGCCGACATCTCCAGACTGGCGTAAGGCAGCATCAGGGTGAAGGGCGCCACGCCGAGGATGGACACCCAGATCACCGCCTTTCGGCCGACCCGGTCGCCGATCGGGCCGCCCATCAGCGTTCCTGCTGCGACCGAGGCAAGGAAGACAAACAGGTGGTATTGCCCAATTTCCGTGCTGACGTGAAATTTGTGCATCAGATAAAAAATGAGATAACTGTTGATGCTGGCCAAATAGAAGAACTTGGAGAAGATCAGCGCCAGCAGCACCGCCAGCGTGCGGCGCACCAGATGCGGCGGAACCGGCGAATGCTTGATGGCGGCGGCCTTCTTCGGCAGGCGGTGCTGGTGGCTGTACCAGCGACCCACGCCGATGAGCACGACGATGGCCAGCAGGGCGGCCAGCGAAAACCACGCCACGCTCTTTTGCCCATGCGGCAGCACGATCCACGCGGCCAGCAGCGGCCCGGTGGCGGCGCCCGCATTGCCCCCCACCTGGAAGATGGACTGCGCCAGCCCGTGGCGTCCGCCCGAGGCCATGCGGGCCACGCGCGACGACTCCGGGTGGAAGATCGAGGAGCCCGTGCCCACCATGGCCGCGGCCAGCAGCAGGATGGGGAAGGTCGGCGCCACCGACAGCGTGAGCAGCCCGGCCAGGGTGCAGCCCATGCCCACCGCCAGCGAGTACGGCTTGGGATATTTGTCGGTGTAGTAGCCCACCAGCGGCTGCAGCAGCGAAGCGGTGAATTGATAGGTCAGGGTGATGAGGCCGATCTGCGCGAAATTCAGATGGAAATCGGTTTTGAACAGCGGATAGATCGCCAGCATCAACGACTGGATCATGTCGTTGAGGAAATGCGAAAAGCTGATCGCGCCGAGGATGCGAAAGCGGGTCTGCTCCGCCGGGGTGCTGTCAGCCGGGGCGAGTGCAGCGGTGGTGGGGGTGGAACTCACGGTCTGGATCTTTGTGGGAGTGCGGGGAAACGCAAAAATGGCCTGAATTTGCGTGAGCGCAAGGATAGTGCGGCGGGGAGATATTTGCACAGGCAGGGAATTTTCCAGAAGCCGGTCGGGTGCGCGAATTCAGGGAGCGGCTTAATATTTGCTGCATGGCACAAATCGCAATTGAAAACGCAACCGGGAGCGCATCCGCAACCGACATCGCCGCTCTGCGATCGCAGAGTCTGGGCGAAGAGATCGCCAACAGCATCAGCCACGGGCTCGGGCTGTTGCTGTCGATTGCTGCGCTGCCCGTGCTCATCGTTCATGCGGTTGAGCGCCAGCCGGTGGCCAGCGTGGTGGGGGCGACGGTTTTCGGCGCCAGCGCCATCCTGCTCTATCTCGCTTCCACGCTGTACCACGCCCTGCCGCAGCCGCGGCTCAAGGCGGTGTTTCAGCGTCTCGACCATGCCGCCATTTACCTGCTGATCGCCGGCACCTACACCCCCTTCACCCTGGGCGTGTTGCGCGGGGGATGGGGGTGGACCTTGTTCGGCGTGGTCTGGGGGCTGGCGGCGATGGGGCTGCTGCTCAAGGCGTTCGCCGGGGTGCGCTTTCCGCACTTGTCCACTGCACTCTATCTGGGCATGGGTTGGGTGGTGCTGATCGCCATCGTGCCGCTGGCCGAGCGCATCGCGCCGATGGGGCTGTTCTGGCTGGTGGCGGGCGGCGTGTCTTACACCCTGGGGGTGGTGTTCTTCGTGTTCGACGAGCGTTGGCGCTACGCGCACTTCGTCTGGCATCTGTTCGTGCTCGCGGGCACGGTCTGTCATTTTTTCGCGGTGCTCTATTACGCTGTCTGAAATGCGGTTGCCCTAGAAGTCTGTCGGGCTTGGGGCGCGGATGGCGAAAAATGGCGATGGGGATGCCCTG
>DYKQ01000060.1 GCA_020722545.1 Thiomonas intermedia
CGGGGGTATAAATAGCGTTAACAGGCCCTAATCCGTGATCGCCTGCAGCAGATCGTTTTCGAGCGTGTTCTGAATCCGGGCATCGCCCAGACCGGGGCCGGAGACGAGAAACGTATCTTCCACCCGCTCGCCGAGGGTGGTGATCTTGGCCAGTTGCAGGTCGATGTGGTGTTTGGCCAGCACCTGCGCAATGCCGAACAGCAGGCCGGCCCGGTCGTGCGCGGTCACGTTGAGAATCCAGCGCTGCCCGCGTTCGTCGGGGCGCAGACCGACGCGGGGGCTGACGGGGAAGTTGCGCACCCGCCGCGACAGTCGTCCGTGATGCGGCGGCGGCAGTGGCGCGGCGCTGCCCAGTTCGGCGAGCAGAGAGGTTTCGATCACGCCGGTCATCGCCCGGTCGTGCACTTTGGTATGGGGGGACACCACGACGAAGCTGTCGAGCGCCCAGCCGTTGTTGGCGGTGTGGATCTTGGCGTCGAGAATGTTGAAGTTCTGGCGATCGAAGTAGCCGCAGATGCGCGCGAACAGATCGGGCTGGTCGGGCGCATAGACCAGCACTTCCAGCCCCTCGCCTTCGGGAGCAAGACGCGCGCTGATCACGGGCGACTGGCTGGCCACGCGGGCGTAGAGCTTGCGGGTGTGCCAGGCAATGTCTTGCGGATCGTTGCGCAGGAAATAGCCCATGTCCAGCGTGTCCCAGAGCGGCTTTTGTGCGCCCTGGGGCAGGGCGTAAAGGTTGAGAATGCGCTGCGCCTCGCGCTGGCGCAGTTGCAGTTCGGCCTCGGGTTGCGGCGTCTGGCCGCCGAGTGCGCGCAAGGTGGCGCGGTAGAGGTTTTCGAGCAGCTTGCCTTTCCAGGCGTTCCAGACTTTCGGGCTGGTGCCGCGAATGTCGGCCACGGTCAGCAGGTACAGGGCGACGAGGTGACGCTCATCGCCCACGCGCCGGGCGAAGGCGGCGATGACCTCGGGGTCGCTCAAGTCTTCCTTCTGCGCCACGCGCGACATCTGCAGGTGTTCGCGCACGAGGAACACGGCCAGCTCGGCGTGTTCGGCGCTGATGCCGTGCGCCTTGCAGAACTTGCGGGTTTCGACGGCGCCCAGCTCGGAGTGATCGCCGCCGCGGCCCTTGGCGATGTCGTGGAACAGCGCCGCGAGGATGAGCACCCAGGGCGGATCGAAGTGCGCCGCCAGCTCCGAGCACAGCGGGTATTCGTGGGCATGCTCGGGCATGAAAAAACGCCGCATATTGCGCACGACCATCAGAATGTGCTGATCGACGGTGTAGACGTGAAACAGGTCGTGCTGCATCTGCCCGACGATGCGGCGAAACGCCCACAGGTAGCGCCCGAGCACGCTGGTGCGGTTCATCAGCCGCAGGGCATGAACGATGCCTTGCGGCGCCTGCAGGATGCGCACGAACTGCGCCCGGCTGCGCGGATCGTGGCGGAAGGCGCTGTCCATCCGGTGGCGCGCCAGGTAGATGGCGCGCAGCGCGGCGGGCGAAAGCCCTCGCGCGCCGGGTGCGCGCTGGAACACCGCAAAAATCTCCAGCAGCGTCCATGGCTCTTGTTCGAAAAGCTGGAGATCGGCGGGCTCGATCATGCCGTCGCGCAGCACGTAGCGCCCGTCCTTCACGTCCTTGAGCCCGACGACGGGCTGCGCCACGGCCACCGACTGGGGCCAAAGCCGCCCCTCGATATCGAGCAGCACGATCTGGTTGATCTGCTCGACGGCTTTCGCCGCCCAGTAGTAGCGCTGCATCAGAAGTTCGCCAGCCCGCTTGGTCGGCGTGGACGCAAAGCCCAGCACTTTGGCAACGGCCGATTGCTGGTCGAACACCAGACGGTCTTCGCGCCGTCCGGCCAGCACATGCAGGTGCGCGCGGATGCGTTTGATCACGGTCTCGTTGCGCTGAATCTGGCGCACGGCATTGACATGGATGACTCCATGCGCTGCCAATTCCTTCCAGCTGCGCCCCAGACCGCTGGCCTGCGCGACCCAGAGCAAGACCTGCAGATCGCGCAGACCGCCGGGGCTTTCCTTGCAATTGGGCTCCAGCGCGTAGGGGGTGTCTTCGAATTTGAGATGGCGCTGCTGCTGCTCGCGCATCTTGGCCTGAAAGAACGCGCGCGCATCGAGATGAGCGAAGAAAGCGCGGTTCAAGGAGTCAGCCAACGTCCGGTTGCCGCACAGAAAGCGCGATTCCAGCAGGGCGGTCTGCACCGTGATGTCCTTGTCGGCCTCTTCGATGCAGGCCTCGATGGTGCGCACGCTCGCGCCGATTTCCAGGCCGATATCCCAGCAGGCGGTGATGAAGCCTGATGCCGCCGCATCGATGGCGGCGTCGCCGCCCTGGGGCTGCGGAAGCAGCAGAAGCAGATCGATGTCGGAGAACGGAAACAGCTCGCCGCGTCCATAGCCGCCCACGGCGATCAGCGCCGCATCGGGCGGCATGCCGCCTGTCGTCCACAGCGTCTGCAGCGTCTGATCGGCAAGGCGGGTGAGCCCGTGCAGCAGCGGCGTCACCTGCTGCGGGTGCTGCCCAAAGCGGTCGAGCAGCGCGGCACGCCCCTGTTTCCAGCTCAGGCGAATGTCGCTCAGCGCAACGTCAGCCGGACGGGCGACGGCAGATGCGGTCATGGGCCTGACGTGCGCGAAGTCACGATGACGGCCAACGCAGCGCCGCTCAGGCGGCGAGGACAGGCTGGCGAACGAAGGCGGGCGCGGGCTGGCAACCGGACGAAGTGGTCAGCACTTCAAAGCCGGTGGGGGTGACCAGCACCGTGTGCTCCCACTGCGCGGACAGCGAACGGTCTTTGGTGACGATGGTCCAGCCGTCGGCCATTTCGCGGATGTCGCGCCGCCCGGCGTTGATCATGGGCTCGATGGTGAAGGTCATGCCTTCGCGCAGCACTTCTCCTGTGCCCGCCTTGCCGTAGTGCAGCACCTGCGGGTCTTCGTGGAATTTGCGCCCGATGCCATGACCGCAGAATTCGCGCACGATGCTGTAGCCCGCGCTCTCGGCGAAGGTCTGGATGACGTGGCCGATGTCGCCCAGCCGCGCGCCGGGCTTGACCAGCGCGATGCCATGCCACATGGCCTCGAAGGTGATGTCCACCAGCCGCTGCACATGCTTGGGCACGGCGCCGATGCTGAACATGCGGCTGCTGTCGCCGTGGAATCCATCCTTGATCACGGTGACGTCGATGTTGATCACATCGCCGCTTTTCAGCGGTTTGTCGTTCGGAATGCCGTGGCAGATGACATTGTTGACCGAGGTGCAGATCGACGCGGGGTAGGGCGTGTAGCCCGGCGGCGCGTAATTCAGCGGAGCCGGAATGGCCTGCTGCACCTGGGTGATGTAGTCATACGCCAGTTTGTCGATCGCCTTGGTGGTGACGCCAGGCTGCACATGCGGGGTCAGGTAATCGAGCAATTCGGAGGCCAGTCGCCCGGCCACGCGCATTTTCTCGATCTCTTCAGGGGTTTTGATGGTGATGCTCATGGCGCAATTATCACACTCCTGACATGTGTTCGTGAGCCGCCTGTGCGAATCATGGCGATTTCTATAATCCCGCGCTGACAGCCATCTCCCACCCCGCCTAGCCCGTTCAGGCTTCCCGCATGCACATCCTTTTCTTTGAAGGCGCCAGCGCCTTGTCCGCTTTTCGTCAGGACGCATTGCAGGCACGCTTGCGCCAGACCGCGCCGGAAATCGCCGCCCGCGTGCGCCGTATCCATGCCCGGTATGTGCATGCGGTGGCGCTCGATGCCGCCCCGACTCCCGCGCTTCACGACAAACTCGAGGGCCTGCTGCGCTATGGCGATCCTTACGCCGGACCCACGCAGGGGCAGAGCCTATATGTCATGCCGCGCCTGGGCACCCTTTCGCCCTGGGCTTCCAAGGCCACCGACATCGCCCGCTTGTGCGGCGCCGAGGTGCACCGGGTGGAACGCACGGTGCAATACCGCATTGAGGCGGAAAACGGGCTGCTGCGTGCCGCCAAACCGCTGACCGAGGCCGAACTGCTTCAGCTCGCCGCCCTGCTGCACGACCGCATGACCGAAACCGTGGCGCTGCAGCGCAGCGAGCTGGAGCGTCTTTTTTCCGAACTGCCCCCCCAGCCGCTGCAACATGTGGACGTGCTCTCGGGCACGCTTGACGCCGGCCGCGCGGCGCTCGCGCGCGCCAATGTGGAGCAGGGACTGGCGCTGTCAGATGACGAGATCGACTATCTGCTCGACGCCTACCGCAAGCTCGGTCGCAACCCCACCGATGTGGAGCTGATGATGTTCGCCCAGGCCAACAGCGAACATTGCCGCCACAAGATTTTCAACGCCCGCTTCACCATCGATGGCGTCGATCAGCCGCACACCCTGTTCCAGATGATTCGCAACACCCACGCGGTGTCGCCGCAGGGCACGGTGGTGGCCTATGCCGACAATGCTTCGGTGATGGAAGGCGGCACGGTGCAGGCCTGGCAGCCCGATCCCGCCACGCACCGCTACGGCGCGCAGACTGTGCTCAAACATGTGCTGATGAAGGTGGAAACGCACAATCACCCCACCGCCATTTCGCCGTTTCCCGGTGCGGCCACCGGTGTCGGCGGAGAGATTCGCGACGAGGGCGCCACCGGCCGTGGCTCGCGGCCCAAGGCCGGGCTCACCGGGTTTTCGGTCTCCCATCTGCGGCTGCCGGGCGCTGACGAACCGTGGGAGGCGGCCACAGAACCCCTCGGCAAGCCCGGCCACACCGCCAGCCCGCTACAGATCATGCTCGACGGGCCGTTGGGCGGCGCGGCGTTCAACAACGAGTTCGGCCGCCCCAATCTGGCCGGGTACTTCCGCGTGTTCGAACAGCTGGTGGACGGAAAGGTCTGGGGTTATCACAAACCCATCATGCTGGCGGGCGGTCTGGGCTCCATCGATGCCCGCCTGACGCACAAAAAGGCATTTCCCGCAGGCACGCTGCTGGTGCAACTTGGCGGGCCGGGCATGCGCATCGGCTTGGGCGGCGGCGCGGCGTCGAGTCTGGCCACTGGCAGCAATGCCACCCATCTCGATTTCGATTCAGTCCAGCGCGGCAACCCTGAAATTCAGCGCCGGGCGCAGGAGGTCATCAACGCCTGCTGCGCGCTGGGCGAGGCCAATCCCATCCTGTCGATTCACGATGTGGGCGCTGGCGGACTGTCCAACGCCTTTCCTGAACTGGTGGAAGGCGCAGGCCGCGGCGCGGTGTTCCAGTTGCGTGATGTTCCACTTGAAGAGTCTGGCCTAAGTCCAAGAGAAATATGGAGTAACGAAAGTCAGGAGCGTTATGTTCTGGCGATTGCTCCAGAGCAGCAAGAGGCTTTCGCCGCGCTGTGCGCCCGCGAGCGCTGCCCCTTTGCCGTGGTGGGCGTCGCCACGCAAGAGCAAACGTTGATCGTGGACGACCGCCTGCACGCCGACCAGCCCGATCTGGCCCGTCCGGTCGATCTGCCCCTGGACGTGCTGCTGGGCAAGCCGCCGCGCGTGCATCGTCAGGTGCAGCGGCAGTTGCCGCAAGGCGAGGCGCTCGATCTGGCTGAGGTCGATCTGGCGCAGGCCTGCGAAGCGGTGCTGCGCCACCCCACGGTGGCGAGCAAGCGCTTTCTCATCACCATTGGCGACCGCACGGTAGGCGGCATGAGCCACCGCGACCCCATGGTCGGCCCCTGGCAGGCGCCGGTGGCCGACTGCGCCGTCACGCTCGCCGACTACGCCGGATTTCGTGGCGAGGCGATGAGCGTGGCCGAGCGCGCGCCCGTTGCGGTGCTCAACCCCGCCGCGTCGGGTCGGCTGGCGGTGAGCGAGGCGGTGCTCAACCTGCTGGCCGCGCCGGTGCAAGGCCTGAGCGACATCAAGCTGTCGTGCAACTGGATGGCCGCCTGCGGCCAGCCGGGGCAGGACGCCGCGCTGTACGACACCGTGCACGCCATCGGCATGGAACTCTGTCCCGCTCTGGGTATTTCGGCGCCGGTGGGCAAGGATTCGCTGTCGATGCATACGCGCTGGGAAGACGCGGGTCAGGCCAAGAGCGTGACCTCGCCGGTCTCGCTGGTGGTCTCCGCCTTCGCCACGCTGCCCGACGTGCGCGGCACGCTCACGCCGCAACTGCGCACCGATGCGCCGAGCAGCCTGATTCTGGTCGATCTGAGCCAGGGCAAAAAGCGTATGGGCGCGAGTATTCTGGCGCAGACGCTCGGGCGGATCGGCGACATCACCCCCGATCTCAACAGCCCGGAGTTGCTGAAATCGTTTGCCGCGGCGCTGGCTGAATTGCGCACCGCCGGCCTGGTCTGGGCCTATCACGACCGCTCCGACGGCGGCCTGTGGGCGGCTGCCTGCGAAATGGCCTTCGCCGGGCATTGCGGCCTCAGCCTGAATGTGGACGTGCTCACGCTCGAAGGCAACGAAGCCGACGACTGGGGCGATGCCAAAGACTGGGCCAAGCAGGTCGGTCCGCGCCGTCACATTCAAACCTTGCTCGCACTGTTCAACGAAGAGCCGGGCGTGCTGCTGCAAGTGCCCGCAACGCAGCGCGACGCCGTGTTGCAGACCCTGCGGCGGCATGGCCTGTCGGCGCACAGCCACGCCATCGGCGCGGTCAACGACGGCGACGTCATCGAGATCTGGCGCGATACGCAGCGCATCTACACCGCACCTCGCACCCATCTGCAGCAGGTGTGGGACAGCGTGTCGTGGCGCATGGCGATGTTGCGCGACAACCCCGAGTGCGCCCAGGCCGAGCACGACGCACTGGCCGACGCCGCCGATCCGGGGCTGCACCTGCACCTGACTTTCGACGCCCAGCAAGACATCGCCGCGCCTTTCATCGCCAGCGGGGCGCGGCCGCAGGTCGCCATCCTGCGCGAGCAGGGCGTCAACTCGCAGGTGGAAATGGCCTATGCCATGCACCGCGCCGGGTTCGACGCGGTGGACGTCCACATGAGCGACCTGATGGCAGGCCGCGCCCGGCTGGGCGATTTCCGCGGCTTTGTCGCCTGCGGCGGGTTCAGCTACGGCGACGTGCTCGGTGCGGGCGAGGGCTGGGCGCGTTCCATTCTGTTCAACCCCGAGCTGGCCGATCAGTTCGCACGTTTCTTCGGCCGCACCGACACCTTCGCGCTGGGCGTGTGCAACGGCTGCCAGATGCTGGCCGCGCTCGCGCCCATGATCCCGGGCGCCCGCGCCTGGCCGCGCTTCACCCGCAATCGCTCGGAGCAATTCGAGGCGCGGTTGTCGCTGGTGGAAGTCGCCGAGTCGCCGTCGCTCTTTTTTCAGGGCATGGCCGGCAGCCGCGCGCCCATCGCCGTGGCGCATGGCGAAGGCCGGGCCGATTTTTCGCAGCAGGGCGACGCCAAGCTGCTGCAGGTGGCCATGCGCTTCGTCGATCATCAGGGCCAACCCACGGAGCGCTATCCCTTCAACCCCAACGGCAGCCCCGAGGGCATCACCGCCGTGACCACGCCCGATGGCCGCTTCACCGCGTTGATGCCCCACCCGGAGCGCGTGTTCCGCAGCGTGCAGATGAGCTGGACCGCCGAAGGGCAAGGCGAGGACAGTCCGTGGATGCGCATGTTCCGCAATGCGCGGGTGTGGTGTGAATAATTCAGTCAAGCCGTCGACTCGTTACGGCGGCGTCGATACCCTGCGCGGTCTGGCCGTGCTGTGGATGATGTCGTTCCATTTCAGTTTCGACCTGAACTGGTTCGGCTTCATCCACACCGACTTCTACACCAATCCCTGGTGGCTCGATCAGCGTATTGCCATCGTCAGCCTGTTTGTTTTCACCGCCGGACTGACACAGACCTTCACCGACGCGAGCGGCCGCCCGGCGCGGCATTTTTGGAAGCGTTGGGCGCAGATCGTGGGCGCTTCGCTATTGGTCACGGCGGGCAGCTACGCCGCGTTTCCGCACAGCTTCATCTACTTCGGCATTCTGCAGGGCATCGCGGCCATGTTGCTGCTGCACCGGCTGGTGTTCCGCCACTTCGGCGCCTGGGTGCTGCTGCTCGCCCCCGTCGCGATTGTCGCGCCCCAGCTTTGGGGGCACGCCTTTTTCAATCCGCCGTGGTGGAACTGGACCGGGCTGATCACGCAAAAACCCATCACCGAAGACTACGCGCCACTGCTGCCGTGGATCGGCGTGCTGTGGATCGGCGCCGGCGCGGGCTGGCTGCTGTCGCGGGTGCAATTCCGGCCCTTGCGCCATCTGCCCGAAATTCGCCCGCTGTCTTTCCTCGGACGCTGGCCCTTGACCATTTACCTGCTGCATCAACCCGTTTTCGTCGGCATGGTCTGGCTGGCCGCACACCTGCGGAGGTGATTCGTGGAAGAACTTATCGACGCACCCATCGACTATCTGCTGCATTACGGCGACAGCGATCACTGGTTCTTCATTCCGCAAGCGAAGGATGAAGAAGACGCGCTGCGCTACTTTTTCTGCATCGAAGGCTACGGCCAGAGCCGCCAGTTCGGCGCCCTGCAGCGCGAGCTTTGCCTGCTCGTGCCGCTGCAGCAATATCTGCAGGATCGCGACGCCATCGAACAGCGCGTCGAACACCTGCGACGGGACATTCAAGCACGCCGAGAAGCAGAAGAGGGGCTTTGAGGCGCCCGCGCAGCGATTCAGCCGAAACCGTGGCTCATCAGCGTCGCCAGCAAGGGGATGATGACCATCACATGCGATTGCGCCATCAGCCAGCGGCGCTCTTTTTTCACTTCCTCTGTGGCGGGCTGCCACGCGGCCATTGCCCGCGCCTGAAGGCCCCAGCGCCCCAGCCGCTGCGTGGACGGCCACGACATCGCCGCCATCAGCGCCAGCAAAACCACCTTGGCCCACAACAAGGGGTTGTGCAGCAGCCACTGCGGGCCTTTGACGCCCCAGAACACCAGCGCCAGCCCGCTGGCCAGCACCGCGGCAAAACTGCCCCAGACCCACACATCCAGCCTGCGCAGACGAGCCAGCACCTGGGCATCGACGGCGCCCACCCGTGTCAGGCTGGTCTTGGCGGTGAGAAAAACCGCCAGCCCCAGCATGGCGGAAAGATGAAGGTAAAGCAGCAGGGCATCAGTCAGCATCAGGGGTTGGCTCCGGTTTGGCCTGGATCAATAGCGCGACGGCCTGCGAGCGCGTCTCGACGAAATGCTGCAAGGGCGGGTGCAGGCAGTCGGCCAGCGTGGCGGTATTGAGCCGGGCGTAAAACGCTTCAGCCGCATCGTTCAACAACGGCCGCAGCAGACAGAGCGGAGTGAGATTGCAGCGCCCGCCATCGGGCCGCAGGCATTCCACCAGGCCCTGACCCTCTTCCATCCAGCGCACCAGATTTCCAAGGCGAATTTCATCTGCCTGTTTTTGCAGGCGAACGCCGCCTCCGGCGCCACGTTGATTCTGCACATATCCGCCCAAGGCCAAGCGTTGAAGCACCTTCAACAGATGCTCGCGCGATACATCAAGCAAGGCCGCCATCTCACGGCTGTTTATTGAAGAATCAGATCTTGATGCGAGCACCATGAGCGCACGAAGGCCGTAGTCGGTGAATTGGGTGAGTTTCAATTCGTCACTTGTCTGCGCAGTCGGTCAAATCTATAGTGGCATTAAATAATCCACTTATAGGGTGAAGATGATGCATGCTAACGGGAATCCAAACACGCCGCCAGAGGGCGAGCAAAGCCTGTTCCGGAAAATCCTGGACGGCACGTCCAATGCGGTCGATCCGTCTGATCGCCGCGCCGTGCTGGCCCGGCAACTGCGCACGCAGACCGACCTCGATGACGCCGCGCTGGATCGTCTGGTGCGGCGCTTTTACAGCCTCGCCCGCGTTGATCCCGATCTGGGGCCGATTTTCAACGCGCAGGTCGCCGACTGGGAGGCGCATTTCGCCCGCATGGTCGATTTCTGGGCGTCCGTCAGTCTGCTTGCGGGGCGCTATCACCGCAACGCGCTCGAGGCGCATCGCGCCTTGAGGTTGCGGCCCGAGTATTTCGAGCGCTGGCTGGGCTTGTTCGATCAGGCTTTGCAAGAAGAAGTCTCACCTCCAGCGCGCGAGCATCTGCTCACCATTGCGCGACGCATTGCTGCCAATCTGAGCAGTCGCCTGTGTGCAAATGCGCCATAGCCCAGGGTTTACCCGCACAAGTTTTACATCCGATCACAAACGATACATGAGCTATCGATGGCGCTTGACTTAACTCAACTCAGTGCATAAGTCGTCACTTATTCTGCCCGCTCTATATGCGACATCTTGTCGCACCACCCCTGAGGAGAAGAACCATGTCTGATGAAGTGCCTTATGTGCCTCTGCCGGTCGCCGACGCTCGCGGCCGAACCTTGGCGCAGTCCGACCTGCCGGCGCCCGATATGCACTACGCCCGACCGATGGGGGCGTGGGTCATCGTCGCCGCGCTCTTTATCGTCGTCGTCGGCCTGTGGGCCATGGTTGCGACCTTTTTCTCACTACGCGCCTGAGGCTCATCATGTCTGGTTCAAACACTGACGCCTTCGAGGACCGATTCCACCATGTCGCCCTGCGGCATGAACGCGTCTGGATTTTCATCGCCTTGTCCCTGATCGCGGTGCTGTTCATCGTGGCGGTGTGGTTCGTGGTGCACGACTACGGTCTGGTGGCCAAGACCACGCAGTTCTACTCCAACCCCGACACCCCGGCCGAAATGGCCGATTTCCAGGGTTCCGGCGTGAAGCAGACCGGGCCGAACAGCTATGAGGTCTACGAAATCGGCCGCGCCTGGAGCTGGACGCCGGGCACCGCCACGCCGCTGATCCTCCCGGTGGGCGCGCACGTCACCTTCAATGTCACCAGCGGCGATGTGATCCATGGCTTCGAAGTGCAGGGCACCAGCATCAACCTCACCGCCATTCCCGGCGTGGTGGGACATGTCAGCTACACCTTCGACAAGCCCGGCACCTTCTACATCATCTGCAACGAGTATTGCGGCGCCGGCCATCAGGCCATGATCGGCAGGATCATCATCACCGGAGCAAAACAATCATGAGCGCAACCCTCAGCAACAACGCCCCGCGCATTCTGGCGGCGCCGACTGCCGGTGAGATTGCCGGTGAAAAAGCCATGCTTCTGGCCTTCTGGGTCACAGGCTTTGCGGCGCTGGCCGTGGGCATCGCGATTGGCGTGCTTCAGAGCAGCAACTACGCCGGGATCGATCTCTACCCCTATCTGGCGCCGTTTCTCAAGTCGTATTACCAGGGGCTGACCCTGCACGGCGTGCTCAACGCCTATGTGTTCACCTTTTTCACCATTTCCGGCTGGCTGATGTACCTGCCGGCGCGCGAACTCAAGCTCAAGCCCAATATGGGTCTGGCCTGGTTCACCTACGCGCTGATGCTTGTCGGCACGTTGATGGCGGCCTATGCCATGTTCGACAACTCGTCGAGCGTGCTCTACACCATGTACGCGCCGCTGAAGGGCAGCGCCTGGTTCTATCTGGGCATCACCCTGGTCGTGGTGGCGAGCATTCTGCCGCTGTTCGTCGTGCTGGAGATGCGTGCGCGCTGGAAGCGTGCCAATCCCGGGCAGTTCACCCCGCTGGTGACTTATATGAGCGCGGCGACGCTGCTGATGTGGCTGCTCGCCGCGCTGGGCGCAGGTACAGAGGCCGTATTTCTGCTCGACCCCTGGTCGCTCGGGCTGACGAACACCATCGACCCGATCCTGGCGCGCACCCTGTTCTGGTGGACCGGGCACCCCATTGTGTATTACTGGCTGATGCCGGGCTATGTGTCGATCTACGCGCTGCTGCCGCGCCAGGCCGGGGGCAAGCTGATTTCCGAGCCGCTGGCCCGTCTTGCCTTTTTGCTGCTGGTGGTGTTCTCACTGCCGGTGGGCACTCACCACCAGTACACCGACCCCGGCATCTCGCCCGTGCTCAAAGGCATTGTGACGGCGCTGACGTTGTCGGTGGCCGTTCCCAGCCTGATCACCGCCTTCACGGTTGCGCTGAGCCTGGAATATGGCGGCCGTCGCCGCGGCGGCAAAGGGCTGATGGGCTGGTGGACCGCCTTGCCCTGGAAAGACGCCTCGGTGGTCGCGCAGGTGTTGGCGCTGGTGAGCTTCATCTTCGGCGGAGCGGGGGGCATCGTCAATGCCAGCTGGCAGCTCGACAACGTGGTGCACAACACCCTGTGGATTCCGGCGCACTTTCACCTGACCGTGGGCACCATGACCACGCTGGTGTTCATGGGCGTGAGTTTCTGGCTGCTGCCGCACCTGACGGGCCGCAAACTGTACAGCCCGAAACTCGCGCTCTGGGGCGTGTGGCTGTGGTTCCTCGGCCTGATGACCTGGAGTTTCGCCGGGCACTGGGCCGGCATGGACGGCGTGCCTCGCCGCGCCTGGGTTTCGGCCTTGCCGCATGACCAGTACATGCAGCTCTACGGCGCAGTGCATCCGGCGCTGATCATCGTGGGCATTGGCGGCGCGATTGCGGCCATCGGCGCGATTCTGTACTACATCGTGTTCTTCGGAACGCTGTTCGGCCAGAAAGAGGCCAAGGCGATGGTCGAGATTCCCTTTACCGAGTACATCACCAGCAACGAGGGTTCGGTGCTGGCCCGCGTGACCGAGCCGCTGATTCTGTGGACCATCGTCACCTTGGTCATCACCCTGGCGGTTTACATCCCGGTGTTCTGGCCCATGCTCACTCATCCGATCCACGCGCCGGGCTTCGTGCTCTGGTGATCGGATGAAGCAGGCCGACCTCGTTGTTCCAGTCGCCCCGTCGCCCCAGCGGCAGGGCGGCTGGAAGGGTTCCGCGCGGCGGGCGGTGGTGGCTTCCATCGTGCTGCTGGCTGCGGTATGGGCCTGGGCGCATCTGCAATCTCACACGGTGAATTTTCATGGCACTCCGCTCAAACCGATCCCCGCGCCGAGCTTGTCCGGCTTCACCGACACGCAGGGCCGCGCCTTCTCGTGGGCGCACGAAAGGGGACGGGCCGTGCTGGTGTTTTTCGGCTACACGCACTGCCCCGATGTCTGTCCTCTCACCCTGGCTGCCATTGCGCAAAGCCTCAAACAACTCGGCCCTCTGCGGCAGCGGGTTCGTGTGGTGTTCGTCACCCTCGACCCCGCGCGTGACACGGCGCCCGTCCTGCGCGCCTACCTGGATGCCTTCCTGCCCGACGCCATCGGTTTGCGCGCCTCATTGCCCGAAGTCACGGCCTCTGCCCGGCAATGGGACGTCACCTGGCGGCGCGTCGATACAGGCGGGGGCAATTACTGGATCGATCACACCGCAGCCGTCACTCTGGTCGGGCCGAACGGCCGCTGGCTCGCGCGCTATGGCTACGGCCAACTCACCAATCCCTCCTGGCTGGCAGACGATTTGCGCGCCGTTCTGGAGCATGAATGACCAGCAGCGCCTGGCCGCTGACGGCATGGGGGGGGTGGTTCGCCCTGGTCGGCGCGGCGCTGGCCGCTTATGGCCTGGCCGCGTGGCGCGGGCGCTGGCCGTGGTGGAGAGCCCTCATTTTTGCGACGGGCTGCGCCCTCACCTTGCTGGCCGCCTGGGGATTGCACAACCCGCTGGCTTCGATGACGGGCTACACCATCGCCTTGATGACCCTGGGCCAGATCGTCTCGCCCCTGCTCCTGATCGGGGTTCCGCCGCAAGTGCGCGCGCAATGGCACGCACCCAAGCACGACTGGTGGAGCCTCTGGGTGCTCGACGCCTGGGTGGCCGCAGCCGTGTTCGTCATCCTGACCCTGGGCGTGAATCTGCCCGGCGTGTTCAACAGCGCCTTGTCCAACGCGCTGTATTCCGGGCCGATCGGCCTGTTCCTGCTGATCTCCGGGCTGATGTTCTGGGCGCAATTGCTGCCGGGCTCCACCCGCATCGAAGCGCGCTGGGTGGCCGGCATCTACGGTTGGCTGGGCAGCCTGCCGATGATGATCATTGCCGCATTCTGGGTCTGGAGCGGCCAGGTGCTCTATACCCCTTATCTCGACGTGCTTTGTCTGTGGAACCTCAGCCCGCTGGACGATCAGCATTACGCCGGTCTGGTGATGTTCATTGCGGGACTGCCGCTGCAGCTGCGCGCCGCCTGGCTGCTCATCATGCCCGGCGCGCAGGAGCAGGGTTGAGGCCGCGCCTGTCCTCGGTCGCAAGGCTTCCCGCTATCGCAAAGACGCTTGAGCAGCGCGCACCCGTTTTCAACTTCTGATGCACAACTTAGGACCCATCATGAAACCTCTTTCGATCAGTGTGCTCTTGATGAGCGTTTTTCTCGCCGCCAGCGCGCAGGCGCAAACGCCTGCGGGCAACGCCGCCGCAGGCCAGTATGAATCCACCATGTGCGAAGGCTGTCATAACGCCGCTCACGGCGGCTTCAAAACCAATTTCCCCGAGGTGTACCGCGCGCCCAAGCTCAACGGGCAAAGCGCCGCCTACATCGCGCAGTGCCTGGAGGATTACCGCAGCGGCGCGCGCCGCAACCCGACGATGAAAGCCGTGGCCGACATCCTGACTCCGCAGCAGATCGCCAATCTGTCGGCGTATTACGCCGTTCCCAAAAATCAAAGCGTCAAGTGAGGAGCACACCCATGAAACGACTGACTGCATCGCTGGCTGCGGCCGCCACAGCCCTGGCTTTTGCTGGCGCGGCCCATGCCGCCGACATCAAAAAAGGTGAAGAACTCGTGAACAAAGGCGGCTGCATTGCCTGCCACGGCGCGGGTCTCGATAAACCCATCGCCCCCAACTATCCCAAACTGGCCGGTCAATACCAGAGCTATCTGTTCCACGCCCTGCAGCAATACCAGGCCAAGCACCAGACCCCGCTGTATGGCCGCAACAACGCCATCATGAGCGGCATGGTGGCGCAGTACAACACGCAGGATCTGCAAGACATCGCGGCCTATATCGCCAGCCTGAAGGGCGATCTCTACATCCGCGACGAAATGCATTGA
>DYKQ01000061.1 GCA_020722545.1 Thiomonas intermedia
CGGCTCAGGCGGGGAAAGTCCGACTCCTAGGCGCATCGACCACGCGGGCCTGCGTGGCCGCGTCGAGCTTGCGCCAGGTGGCGCCGCGCTTGTTCAGCAGCGCCTCCCAGCCGACGGCCTCGGCCCAGGCTGAAATCTGCGCGGCACTGGGCGGGATTTTCTTGAAATCGACAAACTGAAATTCCACGCCCTGCGCCTGCAGCCACTGCCGCGCCCGCTTGACGGCATCGCACTGGGTCAAACCGTAAACCGTCAAAACCGGTGATGCGTTCATGCGGAAACCTTGTCGCGGCGGAAAACCCACTGATCGGCCTTGGAAGCCTCGGGCACGAAGCGGTAGCCGTCGCTGTCGAACGCCTTGAGCGCATCCACCTGAGCCAAGCGATGTTGAATGACATAGCGGGCCATCAGCCCGCGCGCGCGCTTGGCGTAAAAGCTCACGATTTTGTAGCCGGTTTGCGGCGTGCCGTCCTGAAACACCGGCTGCACCACGCGCGCCTTGAGCGCTTTGCGATCCACGCTGCGGAAGTATTCATCGGAAGCCAGATTCACCAGCACCGGCTCGCCCTTGCCGCCAGCCAACTCGGCGTTGAGATTTTCGGCGATCTGCGTCCCCCAGTAGGCGTACAAATCCTTGCCCTTGGCGTTGGGCCAGGCCGTGCCCATCTCCAAACGGTAGGGCCGCATGAGATCGAGCGGGCGCAGCACGCCGTAAAGCCCGCTGAGCACGCGCAGATGCTGCTGTGCCCATTGCAGATCGGCTTCGCTCAGACTGCTGGCGTCGAGCCCTTCGTACACATCGCCATTGAATGCCAGCACCGCCTGCTTGCTGTCTTCAGGGGTAAAGCTGGGCTGCCATTCGGCAAAGCGCGCGGCGTTGAGCGCGGCGAGCTTGTCGGAAATGCCCATGAGCGCGCTGAGCTGCTGCGGGCTTTGCTTGCGCAGCCCGTCCACCAGCGCCTTGGCCTGAAGGGTGAACTGAGGCTGTGTGGCGATGGACGTCGTAGGCGGGGTGGTGTAGTCGAGCGATTTGGCGGGGGACAGTACCATCAACAGCATGTCGGTTCTCACGAAGTCAGAGTGCTGCACAAGTGTATCGACGGCCCGCCCCGCGCAGTTATCCCATCAGGCCGCCACGGCTTCGGCCCTCTGCGGCGCCGGGGTGCGGATGAGATAGTCAAAGGCGCTGAGCGCGGCCTTGGCGCCGTCACCCGCGGCGATGACAATCTGCTTGTAGGGCGCGGTCGTCACATCGCCCGCAGCCATGACGCCGGGCGCCGAGGTCTGGCCTTTGGCATTCACCACGATTTCGCCGAATCGGCTCAGTTCGACCACGCCCTTGAGCCATTCGGTGTTGGGCGCCAGGCCGATCTGCACGAATACGCCCTCCAACTCCAGATGATGGCTGGCGCCGCTGGCGCGGTCGGTGTAGGTGAGGCCATTGACCTTGCTGCCGTCGCCGGTGATTTCGGTGGTTTGCGCGTTGGTGTGAATGGTGACATTGGGCAGGCTGCGCAGCTTGCTCACCAGCACCGCGTCGGCGCGCAGTTCGGGCGCGAATTCCAGCAGGGTGACATGCGCCACCAGACCCGCCAGATCGATGGCGGCTTCCACCCCCGAGTTGCCCCCGCCGATCACGCTTACCCGCTTGCCCTTGAACAGCGGACCATCGCAATGCGGGCAGTACGTCACGCCCTTGTTGCGGTACTCGGCTTCGCCCGGCACGTTCACATTGCGCCAGCGTGCGCCGGTGGAGAGGATGACGCTACGCGCCTGCAGGCGGCCGCCATGGGCAAACTGCACACCGATCAACCCGCCTTCCTGCTCCGCGACAATGAGCTTTTCGGCGCGCTGTTGATTGAGAATCTCCACGCCGTACTGCCGCACGTGCGCTTCGAGCGCCATGCCGAATTTCGGGCCATCGGTTTCCAGCACGGAGATGTAGTTTTCAATGGCGAGGGTGTCGTTCACCTGCCCGCCGAAACGCTCCGCCGCGACGCCCACGCGAAGGCCCTTGCGCGCGGCGTACACCGCAGCCGCCGCACCAGCGGGGCCGCCGCCCACAATCAGCACGTCGTAGGGCGCTTTGGCATTGAGCTTGGCCGCGTTGAGCCTGGCGGCGTCGCGCTGCGCAGAGCCGGTGTCGAGCCGGGCGACGATCTCTTCCACATCCATGCGCCCGCTGCCGAACAGTTCGCCATTCAGGTACACAGTCGGAACCGCCATGATCTGCCGCGACTCGACCTCGCCCTGATACAGCGCACCGTCGATCACCACGGTCTGTACCCGTGGGTTGAGCACGGCCATCAGCGAGAGCGCCTGCACCACGTCCGGACAGTGATGGCAGCTCAGCGACATATACACCTCGAAGCGATAGTCGCCGTCGAGCTGGCGGATCGCCTCGAGGGTCTCGGCCTCGACCTTGGGGGGATGGCCGCCAGTCCACAACAGCGCCAGCACCAGCGAGGTGAACTCATGGCCCAGAGGAATCGCGGCAAACCGCAGATGCTGCGGCTGGCCCGAGACACGTTCCAGAGCGAAGGACGGGCGCCGCGCGTCGGCGCCGTCCAACCGCACCGAAATCTTGTCGGACAGGCTCGCGATCTGCTCCAGCAGGGTGCGCATCTGCGCCGCGTTCTCGCTATCGTCCAGAGAGGCGACAAGGGTGAATGGCTGAGAGACGCGCTCCAGGTAGGCCTTGAGTTGGGAAAGCAGGGTGTCGTCGAGCATGGCGTGCTCCTTCGGGATGCGGGTGAGGGTCAGGCAGGAATAGACCGCTTCTTCGCCCGGCAGATCGCCGTGCGCCGTGTGTCGATTCAAAGAGACGCCGCCTGACCCAACGACTGCCGGGTCAGGCGCAGCGAGGGGCCGAAGATCAGATCTTGCCGACCAGATCCAGCGAAGGCTTGAGCGTAGCCGCGCCTTCCTTCCACTTGGCCGGGCAGACTTCGCCCGGATGCGAGGCCACATACTGCGCGGCCCGAACCTTGCGCAGCAGTTCCTTGGCATCACGTCCGATGCTGTTGTCATGAATTTCGCACAGCTTGATCAGGCCTTCCGGGTTGATCAGGAAGGTGCCGCGCAGCGCCAGGCCTTCTTCTTCGATCATCACATCGAAATTGCGGGTCAGCGCGCCGGTCGGGTCGCCGATCAGCGGAAACTTCACCTTTTTGATCGCTTCGGAGGTGTCGTGCCAGGCCTTGTGGGCGAAATGCGTATCGGTGGACGCGCCATACACTTCCACCCCGAGGGATTTGAAGGTGTCATAGTTGTCGGCCAGGTCTTCAAGTTCCGTCGGGCAGACAAAAGTGAAGTCGGCGGGGTAGAACACCACGACCGACCATTTGCCCTTCAGGCTGGCCTCGGTCACTTCGAAAAACTTGCCGTTCTGGAAAGCGGTGACCTTGAAAGGCTTGACTTCAGTGTTGATCAAAGACATGTGAAACTCCTTGAGGTTGCTGTTGACGTTCGGCTGTCGCCGACCTTGTAGAGAAGGTTTTACCTTCATTTATGTTGCAGTGCGCACTGTAGAGAACGCGTCCCTGAACGTCCAATGGACACTTTCAATTCCGGCCATAGAAAGCCCCTATTCCGCTGCTATGCCGCCCTTTCGTCCACCTTTGCCGATTTTTGAGGCCGCGAAGCAAAAGGCAAACCAGACTCTCTCCATTGCATGCCTCCCCGAAAATTAGTGTTGACTCACCTCGGCACATCGAAATAAGCGTTATCCCTGATACGCTGGTTGCACCTGCAATCAATAATCGCAACCCATCACGCAAAAGGAACAAAAATGGGCGCAACCACCACCGGTATCAAAATGGACGATGCCCTGCGTAATCGCGTGCGGCTCGCTGCAGATCGGCTGGGACGCACACCGCACTGGCTGATCAAGCAGGCCACCTTGAGCATGGTGGAGCGCATCGAACGTGGCGAGTTTTCTCTCGGCATATCGAATTCAACCGAAAAGCCGTCGCAACCCGTTACACCGCACGACGAGCCGGAAGGTGCAACCTCGCCCACCCCCTTTCTCGACTGGGCGCAGAACGTGCTGCCGCAGACCGATCTGCGCGCGGCCATCACCGCGGCCTGGCATCGGCCAGAGCCGGAATGTCTGCCCATGCTGATCGAGCTGGCGCAGATTGCAGACGCCACCCAGCGCACGGCCGTCCGGCAAATGGCCGAGCGGCTGGTCGAAGGCGTGCGGGCGAGGCGCGAAATGGGCGGCGTGGAGGCCTTGGTGCAGGAGTTTTCGCTCTCCAGCCAGGAAGGCGTGGCGCTGATGTGTCTAGCCGAGGCGCTGCTGCGCATCCCCGACAACGCCACCCGCGATGCCTTGATACGCGACAAGATCAGTCGGGGCGACTGGCAGGCGCACCTCGGTCACTCGCCGTCGGTATTCGTCAACGCGGCCATTTGGGGGCTGATGTTGACCGGCAGACTGACGGCAACCACCAGTGAAAAGGGTCTGGCCAGCGCGCTGTCGCGGCTCATCGGCAAGGGGGGCGAACCGCTGATCCGCCAAGGCGTGCAGCGCGCCATGCGGCTCATGGGCGAGCAGTTCGTCACCGGGCAGACCATTGCAGAGGCGCTGGCCAACAGCCGTCCGCAGGAGAAAAAGGGCTTTCGCTACTCCTACGACATGCTGGGCGAGGCGGCGATCACCGAGGCCGACGCGCAGCGTTATTTCACCGCTTATGAACAGGCGCTGCATGCCATCGGCAAGGCCTCGCACGGCCGCGGCATCTTCGAGGGGCCAGGGCTTTCGGTCAAACTCTCCGCGCTGCATCCCCGCTACACCCGGGCTCAGTACGCACGGGTGATGGATGAACTGCTGCCCCGCCTGACCGCCCTGGTCGAACTGGCGCGGCGCTACGACGTGGGCATCAATATCGACGCTGAAGAAGCCGACCGGCTGGAGCTCTCGCTCGACCTGCTCGAAGCCCTGTGCTTCAACCCGGCTCTCAAGGGCTGGAACGGCATCGGCTTCGTGGTGCAGGCTTACCAGAAGCGCTGTCCGTTCGTCATCGACTATCTCGTCGATCTCGCCCGGCGCAGCGGGCGTCGGCTGATGGTGCGGCTGGTGAAGGGCGCGTATTGGGATAGCGAGATCAAGCGTGCGCAGATCGACGGGCTCGACGGCTATCCGGTCTACACCCGCAAAGTACATACCGATGTGTCTTACCTGGCCTGCGCCCGAAAACTGCTGGCCGCGCCAGACGCGGCCTATCCGCAATTCGCCACGCACAACGCGCAGACGGTGGCGTCCATCATGCAGATGGCCGGGCAGAATTACTACGCGGGGCAATACGAGTTTCAGTGTCTGCACGGCATGGGCGAGCCGCTGTACGACCAGGTCGTCGGCCCGGCCAGCGCGGGCAAGCTGGCCCGCCCCTGCCGCATCTACGCCCCGGTGGGAACGCACGACACCCTGCTGGCCTATCTGGTGCGACGCCTGCTTGAAAACGGCGCCAATACCTCGTTCGTCAACCGCATCGGCGACGACGCCGTTCCCGTGTCCGAGCTGGTGATCGACCCCGTGGACGAGGCCCGCGCGATTGCCGTCGAGACCGGCGTGCTCGGCGCGCCGCATCCGCGTATTCCGCTGCCGCGGCAACTGTTTTCCGGGCTGGGCGCGCAGGCGCGTCTGAATTCCGCCGGGCTGAATCTGGCGAACGAGCAGCAGCTGGCCTCGCTCAGCGCCGCGCTGCTGCGCAGCGCGCAGCACATGGCCTACGCGTCGCCAACCGTCGCCGATCAACCCCCGCCCGCCGATGGCGCGCAGGCCGCTGCCGAAGGTTGGATGCCCGTGCTCAACCCCGCCGACCCGCGCGATCAGGTGGGCTGGGTGCGCCAGACGACCCGAACCGAAGTGGACGAAGCCGCGCGCCGCGCCCAGAGCGCTGCGCCGATCTGGCAAGTCACCCCGCCCGTCGAACGCGCCGCCTGCCTGCAGCGCGCGGCTGACGCGCTCGAACAGCAGATGCAGGCCTGGCTCGGGCTGATCGTGCGTGAAGCGGGCAAAACCCTGCCCAACGCCATCGGCGAGGTGCGCGAAGCGGTGGACTTCCTGCGCTACTACGCCGCGCAAACGGCGGCGCAATTTGACAACGCCACCCATCGTCCGCTGGGCGTGGTGCTGTGCATCAGTCCCTGGAATTTTCCGCTGTCCATCTTCTGCGGTCAGGTGGCTGCCGCGCTGGCGGCAGGCAATGCGGTGCTGGCCAAGCCCGCCGAACAGACCGCTCTCATCGCCGCCGCTTTGGTGCGTGCGCTGCACGCGGCCGGCGTGCCGACCGATGCGGTGCAGCTCGTTCCCGGAGACGGCGGCACGGTGGGCGCGGCGCTGGTGGCGCATCCGGCGGTGGCCGGGGTGATGTTCACCGGCTCCACCGAAGTGGCGCAACTGATTTCGCGCACCGTGTCGAAGCGCCTCAGCCCGCAGGGCCGCCCCATTGTGCTGATCGCCGAGACCGGCGGGCAGAACGCGCTCATTGCCGACTCGTCCGCACTGGCCGAGCAGTTGGTCGCCGACGTGCTGACCTCGGCCTTCGATTCGGCCGGTCAGCGCTGCTCGGCCCTGCGCCTGCTGTGCATTCAGGAAGATGTGGCCGACCGGGTGATCGGCATGATCCGAGACGCGATGGACGACTGGAGCATGGGCAACCCCGACCGCATGCACACCGACCTCGGCCCCGTCATCGATGCCGAGGCCCGCGACAACCTCGAAGCCCATATCGCCCGCATGCAGGCCGCTGGACTTTCCGTCACCCGGCTGGGACGCGATGAAAGCGGCGGGCTGGGCGCCTTCGTTCGCCCCACGCTGATCGAGATCGACACCATCGACCGCCTGCAGCGCGAGGTGTTCGGCCCGGTGCTGCATGTCCTGCGCTACCGGCGCGAGCAACTCGGCGCGGTGCTCGACGCCATCAACGCCACCGGCTACGGCCTGACCTTCGGCGTGCACAGTCGCATCGACGAAACCATTGCCGAGCTGAGCGAGCGCATTCACGCCGGCAATGTGTACGTCAACCGCAATCTCATCGGCGCCGTAGTCGGCGTGCAACCCTTCGGCGGCATGGGCCGTTCCGGCGCCGGCCCCAAGGCCGGCGGCCCGCTCTATCTGCACCGGCTGGTGCAGCCTCTGCCGCAGGCCAACGACGCGCTGCCCGCCAACCTCGCGGCCGCAGCCGCCGAGTGCAGCCAAATCGCCGCAGAACCCGCAAGCTTCGCCGCACTGCGCGATCTGCTGGCCGCCCTGCAGAATCACACCATGAATCTGAATGACGAGGACACGACGCGCGCGCAGGCTGCGTGCGAACACTATCTCGCCCACAGCCCGATCAACACGGTTTACACCCTGCCTGGGCCGACGGGAGAATCCAACCGCTACCGGCTCCTGCCCCGCAGCGGCGGCGTGTGGTGCATGCCGCAAACGGTGCTGGGCCTGGTGCATCACATCGCCGCCACGCTCGCCACGGGCAACCTCGCCCTCATCGAAGCGCCAAGCCCCGAAAGTCCGCTCGCCGCCTTTCTGGATGCGCTGCCGCCCGCGGTGAAGGCACATGTGCGCTCCTGCCCTCCAACCCAGCGCGACACCCTGCCCGAACTGAGCGTGGTCTTGTTTGAGGGCGACGCCGACGCCCTGGCCCGCTTGCAAGACCAGCTGGCGCAGCGCGACGGCCTGATTCTGCGCATCGAAAGCCTGCGCCCAGCCCAGCTTTCAGACGGTGCGATGATGGACCTCACCGCCCTGCTGCATGAACAAAGCCTGAGCGTCAACACCGCAGCAGCGGGCGGCAACGCGCAACTCATGACCCTGGGCTGACCGCCCGCTCAGATGCCGCCGAAAGCCACCATGCCAACCCACCCGCAATCCACCGCCGCGCCCGGCCAGCCCGTCCCCGGATTTGCCGCCCCTCCTCCACCCGCGAGAACCGCGTTGATCGTCGCGACCTGCACGTTGGAACCCGCCGACCCGCAGCGCCACGTCGCCGACCTCTACGCCTGGTTCGGCATCATCGAAGGCGAGTGGCCCGCACTACGCGCGCCGCTTTCACGCGCTGGCTGGCCGCGGAAAACTTCGATGAAAAAGGGCGACAGCGCGAGCGCCTCTCGGCACTCACCGCCGCCGCCCTGAGGGGCGCAGCCGACGATCAGGCGGAATAAACCGGGAACGCGTCGGTCAGCTTCTTCACCTCGGCGCGCACTCGCTCCAGCGTGGCCGCGTCTTGCGGGTTGTCGAGCACATCGGCAATGAGGTTGGCGGTCTTCTCGGCCTCGGCTTCCTTGAAGCCGCGAGTGGTCATGGCCGGCGAGCCGATGCGGATGCCCGAGGTGACAAACGGTTTTTCCGGGTCGTTCGGGATGGCGTTTTTGTTGACCGTGAGATGCGCCTCGCCCAGCACTTTCTCGGCTTCCTTGCCGGTGATGCTCTTGGAACGCAGATCCACCAGCATGACGTGCGATTCGGTGCGTCCACTGACGATGCGCAGGCCGCGCCGCGTCAGCGTTTCGGCCAGCACGCGGGCATTGGTCAGCACCTGCTGCTGATAGACCTTGAAGTCAGGTGCGAGCGCCTCCTTGAACGCCACCGCCTTGCCCGCGATCACATGCATCAGCGGACCGCCCTGAATGCCGGGGAAGATCGCGCTGTTGATGGCCTTGGCATGCTGCTCTTTCATCAGAATCACGCCGCCGCGCGGACCGCGCAAGCTCTTGTGGGTCGTGGTGGTCACCACGTCGGCGTGGGGCACGGGGTTGGGATAGACGTCGGCGGCGATCAGCCCGGCGTAATGCGCCATGTCCACCATGAAGTAGGCGCCCACGGCCTTGGCCACCTTGGCGAAACGCTCGAAGTCGATGCGCAGGCTGTAGGCGCTGGCCCCGGCGATGATCAGCTTGGGCTTGTGCTCGTGCGCCAGACGCTCCATGGCGTCGTAATCGATCTCTTCCTGCGCGTTCAGGCCGTAGCTCACCACCTTGAACCACTTGCCGCTCATGTTCAGCGGCATGCCGTGGGTCAGGTGGCCGCCCTCGGCCAGGCTCATGCCCATGATGGTGTCGCCGGGTTGCAGCAGGGCGAAGAACACGCCCTGATTGGCCTGCGAGCCTGAGTTGGGCTGCACATTGGCCGCCTCGGCCCCGAATAGCTGCTTGACGCGGTCGATCGCCAGTTGCTCGGCGATGTCGACGAACTCGCAGCCGCCGTAATAGCGCTTGCCGGGATAGCCCTCGGCGTACTTGTTGGTGAGTTGCGAGCCCTGCGCCTGCATGACGGCGGGCGAGGTGTAGTTTTCCGAGGCGATCAGCTCGATGTGGTCTTGCTGGCGCTGGTTTTCGGACTGAATGGCGGCCCAGAGCTCGGGGTCGGTCTGGGCGATGGTGATGCGGCGGTCGAACATGGCGAATTTCCGTCTGAACGGCCCGCGCCAGCTTCCTTCAGGATGTGGAAGTGCGCAAGCCTGGGCTGATGAAGATCATTGACAGCGATGGCGCTGGCCCAGGCGAACGGCTTAAAGTCCAGCACTCCCCGGTGGTTCATCCCACCTCGAGACCGCGGGTATTGTCGGTCTCTATCGCCAGTCGTGCAGGTGAAGATGGTAACGCGTCGTGTCGTGTCGCGTCGCGTCAGGTGAGTGAGGCGTGCTTTTGTTCAGGCTCGGCGGCCACCGTCGATTTGGCTGCGGCAGGCGCCACGTGCGGCGCAACAACGTGGCCCGCGCTGGCCGTCTTCGGCGTTGCGACCGGCTTGGGCGCTGCGCCGGCCACACGTTCGAGCTGCGCCTGTTCGGCCAGCACCTTGTTGGCATAGCCGCCCTCGCTCGCGTCATTCGTGGCGCCGACGTAGTAGCGCAAACCCGCGCGCACCGAACCGCCGCGCTGGATGGCATCCTTGAGCACCAGCGCGCCCACGCGCATATTGGCCAGCGGATCGATGCTGGCCTGCGGTCCGCCAAAGGGCGCGAACTTGTCGCGGTGCACATTGGCCATCACTTGCATGAGGCCGGTGGCGCCCACGCCGCTGGCTGCATAAGGATTGAACGAAGACTCGACCGCCATCACCGCCAGAATGAGCAGGGGATCGAGCTTTTGCTGGCGACCGACCGTCCAGGCGGCGCTGACGAGCTGCGCCATGGCATTGGGTGCAATGCTGTAGCGCCGCGCCAGCCAGCTGGAGACCGTGCGCTGTTGCGGCGTGAGCACCGGCAGGCCATTGCCCGGCGCTGGCTCAGCCTGCACCAAGGGCAGCAGGGCATCGGCCGGTTTTTGCGCCAGCGCCTGCAGCTCATCAGACGCCATCTTGCGCGCCATGACCCACTGCGTGAGGCCGCGGTCCAGAGTCGTCATCGCTTGAGGCTGGAAGTACAGATACGCACCGCCGGCCACCACAAACAAGCCCACCATCATCAAAGTCTGGTGGGTGAATTCCCAAAATCCACCCGCCAGCCGACGTGCGCGCGGCAGGGAAGATTGCATGGCGTTCAACATGGAACACTCCTGTGTCTGAGCGGAATTGCCGCGGCGTCGGAGGACAGCCAGCGCCAGTTCCCAAGGGCACAGATCCGACAGCACAGGCTCACCAAGGGAGCCCGGCGGCCTAAGATGCAGCCTTCGAGAAAGGCCTGCATCGATTGCAGCGTTCGATCTTTGCGTCGTTCGCGGCAAGGCGTGCTTCGGGGCGAGTGTGTTGCCCGCCTGAGTCCAGGCGCCTAGGGCAAACACAGATCGCATTTTAGGAACGTCGTTATTCCCAGTCAACGCATAAGGTCTTCTCTTTCACTTCTATTGGTTATATGAAATACCGGGATCTGCGCGACTTTCTCTCCCAACTGGAGACTCTTTCACTACTGCGACGTACGGCCGAGCCCGTATCGCCGCATCTCGACATGACGGTGGTCTGCGACGCCCTGCTTCGCGGGGGCGGGCCAGCGGTGTTGTTTGAAAAGTCGGCGGGCTACACCATGCCGGTTCTGGGCAATCTGTTCGGCACGCCGCAGCGTGTGGCGCTGGGCATGGGGGTGCAAGACGTGAGCGAGCTGCGCCGCATCGGCGAAGTGCTCGCCCGCCTGAAGGAGCCTGAACCGCCGAAAGGCTTGAAAGATGCGGGCGAGTTGATGCATCTGGTCAAAGCGGTGTGGGACATGCGCCCGAGTGCCGTGTCGCGCCCCGCCTGCCAGCAGGTCGTGCTGGAGGGCAGCGACGTCGACCTGAACCGCCTGCCCATGCAGACCTGCTGGCCAGGCGACGTGGCGCCGCTGCTCACCTGGGGACTGGTGATCACGCGAGGCCCGCAAAACGTGCCGCAACCTCGCAAGCGGCAAAACCTGGGCATCTACCGCCAGCAGCGCATCGGCCGCCGCCAGCTCATCATGCGCTGGCTCGCCCACCGGGGCGGCGCCCTCGATTTCAGGGAATTCACCCTGGCCAATCCTGGGCAGGCCTTCCCTGTGGCCGTTGCGCTGGGCGCCGATCCGGCCACCACGCTGGGCGCGGTCACGCCCGTACCCGACACCTTGAGCGAATACCAGTTCGCGGGCCTGCTGCGCGGGGCGCGCACCGAAGTGGCTCGCTGCGTGGGGCTCGATCTACAGGTTCCCGCCTCGGCGGAAATCGTGCTCGAAGGCCATCTGCCGCCCGCACCGGCCGGGTGGAAGGGCGAGAGCGAAACCGGCGTGCCGCTGATGGAAAAAAACGGCTATCTCCACGCGCTCGAAGGCCCGTTCGGCGACCACACCGGCTATTACAACGAACAAGACTGGTTTCCGGTATTCGAGGTCGAGCGCATCACCCATCGCGAGCAGCCGATCTACCACTCCACCTACACCGGCAAGCCGCCGGACGAGCCCGCCGTGCTGGGCGTGGCGCTCAACGAGGTGTTCGTGCCCATCCTGCAGAAGCAATACCCCGAGATCGTGGACTTCTATCTGCCGCCCGAGGGCTGCAGCTACCGGCTCGCCGTGGTGTCCATCCGCAAGGCCTACGCCGGTCACGCCAAACGGGTGATGTTCGGCATCTGGGGTTTTCTGCGGCAGTTTCTGTACACCAAATTCATCATCGTCACCGACGACGATGTGAACATCCGCGACTGGAACGACGTGATCTGGGCCATCACCACCCGCATGGACCCGGTTCGCGACACGCTGCTGGTGGACAACACGCCGATCGACTATCTGGACTTCGCCTCGCCGCAGTCGGGCCTGGGCGGAAAAATGGGGCTGGACGCCACCCACAAGTGGCCGGGCGAGACTCAGCGCGAATGGGGCCGCGCCATCGTGCCGGATGCCCAGGCGCGCACGCGCATGCAAGGCTTGATCGACGCCCTGCTGGCGCGCCCGACTACGCCATAAAACGAAATGAATTCAAGGACTTGCCCAAAGGCTGTTCGGGTGATTCAGCCATACCCCCTTGTCGCAGTCACGTTTCATCTTGACGCAGACAACGCAGGAGGCGTACCTTTGATCCGTCGTTGCAGTGCAGCTGTTACGGCAAACAGATCGGGTGGAACCCGGACTGTTGTTAGACCCCCATCATGCATCCCTGCATGAGCTTGACAGGCGGCAGCAAACCCGACTGTCGGACCCTCCGGGCCGCATACCTCCAGGTTTGCGGCCCGTCTCAATTTCAGGGGGGAGCGGGCTTATCAGTGCATGCCGCCGTGCATTGCCTTGCCCGGCATGGGCGCATCGCCCGCAATCTTGTCGCGCGGCTCGACCTTGAGTTGCAGCTCCATCTGCCCGCCATGGGCGAATTTCACCGTCACCGGCACCCTCTCGCCCACTTTCAGCGGGGCTTTCAAGTCCATGAACATCAGGTGATAGCCGCTGCCCGGCTGCATGCGCAGGGTCTTGCCTGCGGGCAGCGGAATATCGCGAACCTCGCGCATGCGCATGATGTTGTTTTCCATGCTCATGGTGTGCAGCTCAACATGGCCGCAGACGGGCGAGGCGGCGGCCACGATCTTGTCGTCTTGCTTACCGTGGTTGACGAGGGTCAGAAATCCGCCGCCATTGCGCGCACCGGGAATCGACGGCAGCGCCTGCGCCCGCGTCACTTCGATATCCCCTGGGCGTTGCGCCAGCGCGGCCGGAGCGGCGGCCCACATCAGCAGGGCGGAAGTCATCACCAGCGCCTGGCGACGGGTCAAATTGCGACGCTTCATCAAGTAACTCCTCATATTTACAACCGCACAACGTCTCAGCGGATTGTCAGCGAAAATCGCCACAGAAAAGGCGTGCATTTTGTCAGCCTCCGACAATCCTCAGACCGCGGCAAATTGCCGCACTCACGACTCTCGCCCCATGACCGACTTCAATCTGCCCGCATTGCCCCAGCGCATCACCCTCGCTGGCGGTTGTTTCTGGTGCCTCGACGCCGCTTACCGTCCCCTGCGCGGCGTGCTGCGCGTGGAGTGCGGCTACAGCAATGGCACGGCGCTGCGCCCCAGTTACCGTGAGGTCTGCACGGGGCAGACCGGCCATGCCGAAGTGATCCGGCTGGATTTCGACCCCGACGTGCTGAGTCTGGACACGGTGCTCGACGTATTTTTCGCCATGCACGACCCCACTACCTTGAACCGGCAGGGCAACGATGTCGGCAATCAATACCGCTCGGGCATCTACACCCACGACGCAGCCCAGCTCGCCGCTGCGCGCGCCTATATGCAACGCCTGCGCGATCAGGCGCTTTTCACCGATCCCATCGTGACCGAGATCGCGCCGGAAGCGAACTACAGTCCCGCCGAGTCCGAACATCAAGACTATTTCACGCACCATCCCTATCAGGGCTACTGCGCCGCGGTGATTGCGCCGAAGGTCGACAAGCTGCGCCGCCAATACGCCGCCCTGCTGCGTAAGGGTGCATGAGCGCGGTACAGGCCGCGGGCAGCCCACGCGTGGGCATCGCCGAATGGTTGCGTGTTTCGCTGGGCGCGGTGCTGGGCGTGGCCGCCGTTGGAGCAATCAGCCAGTGGGTCGAAGGCGCAAGCGGCTGGACACAGGTGGCGTGGTTGGTCGCCCCCATCGGCGCCAGCGCTGTCATTGTGTTTGCGCTGCCCAGCAGCCCGCTGGGGCGGCCCTGGTCAGTTGTCGGCGGCAACACGCTGGGGACGCTCACCGGCATACTTTGCGCAGCCTGGATCGGCCCGCCCTGGCTGGCATCTGGCGTTGCCGTTGGCGGCATCATCGCCCTGATGCTGCTGGTGCGCTGCCTGCAACCCCCGGGCGGCGCGGCGACGCTGCTGGCGGCGTTGACCCACACCACCGACTGGCGCTTTGCTTTCATGCCCGTGGCGCTCAATTCCGCCTTGCTGGTGGGTGCTGCGCTGCTCTGGCATGCGGCCACGCGCCGCGCTCATCCCATAGCGCAACCGGCGCCAGAGGCGCTGCCGCCCAACTCCGACGATCTCTCCAGCGCCATCGACGCCGCAGTGGCCCGCTACGGCGAGGTGCTCGACACCGATCACACCACCCTGCGCGGCCTGCTCGAAGACGCGCAGACCGAGGCCTGTCGCCAACGACTCGATGCGGTTGTCACGAGTCGGCGTAATCCGGCCATCCGGAGTCGGCATATATCGCCCAGTGGGACCGGCGCCGAGAGGGGTCTAGGGCCTGTTAACGCTATTTATACCCCCGCGCCGGGGGTCTGGGCGGAGGCA
>DYKQ01000005.1:0-3922 GCA_020722545.1 Thiomonas intermedia
GCACATAACGCGGAGAATGGCTTGTCTTTGCGGCGAATAGGGCGTTTAATCTCCGCATGGATAGCGGAGAAAAGCTTTACATCTGGCAGGCCGATGACTGGCCCAAGTGGCGCTACGACCTGGCCGCGCTGACCGGGCCGCTGACCGAGGTCAGCCGCGCCCAGGGCGTGCTGCTGGGTCGCCTGGCCGACGTGGGGTTGACGCTGCGCGACCAGGCCAGCCTCGCCGCGCTGACGGAGGACGTGGTCAAGACCAGCGAAATCGAAGGCGAAGTGCTGAACGTGGAATCCGTGCGCTCGTCCATCGCCCGGCGTCTGGGCGTGGACATCGGCGCGGCCGCGCCGGTGGATCGGCACGTCGAAGGCGTCGTGGAGATGGTGCTCGACGCCACCTCGCGCGCTGCCTCCCCACTGACCGCCGAGCGCCTGTTCGGATGGCACGCGGCCTTGTTCCCGACTGGCTACTCCGGCATGAGCAAGCTCACCGTGGGCCAGTGGCGCGATGATGCCGCCGGGCCGATGCAGGTGGTTTCCGGCCCGGTGGGGCGGCGCAAGGTTCACTTCCAGGCGCCGCCCGCCGACGTGCTGCCCGCCGAGACGGCGCGGTTTTTGGCATGGGCCAACGCGGATACCGGCGAGCCCGCACTCATCAAGGCCGGCCTGGCGCATCTGTGGTTCGTGACGCTGCACCCCTTCGACGATGGCAACGGCCGCATCGCGCGCGCCGTGGGCGACCTGTTCCTCGCCCGCGCTGACGGCAGCCCGCAACGCTTCTATAGCCTGTCGGCGCAAATCCAGCGCGAGCGCAAGGACTACTACGACGTGCTCGAACGCACGCAGAAGGGCACGCTCGACGCCACCGGCTGGCTGTCGTGGTTCCTCGGTACGCTCGGACGCGCCGTCGCCAGCGCACAGTCCACGTTGGATGCCGTGCTGGTCAAAGCACGCTTCTGGCAACGCCATGCGGGCACGCCGTTGAACGAGCGGCAGGTGAAACTGCTCAACCGCCTGCTCGACGGCTTTGAGGGCAAGCTCACCAGCAGCAAGTGGGCCGCCATCGCCAAGTGCTCGCCGGACACCGCGCTGCGCGACATCACGCAGTTGCTGGACCTGGGCGTGTTGAAGAAGTCGCCCGGCGGCGGGCGCAGCACTGGCTACGAGCTGGCGGACTGAAGTGCCGAGCCGCAAGCGTTCCTGATTCTGGTGAATCCAGTAACCGGGCAAGCCAGTGATGTCGACCACATCCTTGGCGGAGGAGAAAACACGATCACGGCGTTTCGGCCGCTTCTGCATCATCTGCTCGATGGCGTCTTCACGCGCCGTGGACGAGGATTCGGACAAAGAGCGTCCAGCGGTTGTTCTCCACGTAACCCGAGCCTTGCGCTCGAAGGTTTCAACCTCCATCAGAAGGTAACGGACAGATCTGTTGAGGCGCCACGCGGGCGGGCCGACTCCTTCCGAACGCCACTTAAGCCCAGGCCAGCGCCTGGGCTTTTGTTTGCGCGTCGGGCGCTCGGCAATCGTGAAAGAATTGTGACCTTCTGAAATGAGCCCGCCGCCTGGCGCGGGCTTTACCGTCATGCAAACCGCCGCCATGCAAACCGAACAGGTCCGCTCTTACCTTCTCGATCTCCAGGCCCGCATCCTCGAAGCGCTTCAAGCCGCGGACGGTCAGCCCTTTCGCCGCGATACCTGGACGCGCCCCGCCGACTCGCCGCTGCAGGGCGAGGGCATCAGCAGTCTGATCGAGTTTGGCGGTCTGCTGGAGCGCGGGGGCTGCAACTTTTCGCATGTGCGCGGCCCCAAGCTGCCGCCTTCGGCCACGCAGCACCGGCCCGAGCTGGCGGGAGCGCCGTTTGAGGCGCTGGGCATTTCGCTGGTGCTCCACCCGACCAACCCGTATGTGCCGACGGTGCATATGAATGTGCGCATGCTCATGGCCGCGCCCGAAGGCCAGGCGCCGGTGGCGTGGTTCGGCGGCGGCATGGATCTCACGCCTTATTACGGATTCGAAGACGACGCCCGCCACTTTCACCGCACCTGCCAGGCCGCGCTGGCGCCGTTTGGCGATGACCACTATCCGCGCTTCAAGGCGTGGTGTGACGAATACTTCTTTCTCAAACATCGCAACGAGCCGCGCGGCATCGGCGGCGTGTTTTTTGACGATTACAACGAGGGCGGCTTCGAGCAGGGTTTCGCCCTGATGCGCGCCGTGGGCGATGCCTTCCTGCCGGCCTATGTGCCCATCGCCCTGCGGCGTCGCGCCCTGCCCTATGGCGAACGCGAGCGCGACTTCCAGGCGTACCGCCGCGGGCGCTATGTCGAGTTCAATCTGGTGTGGGACCGCGGCACGCACTTCGGTCTGCAGTCGGGCGGGCGCACCGAATCCATCCTCATGTCGATGCCGCCTATCGTGAAGTGGCGCTACGACTGGCGCCCCGAGCCGGGCTCGCCCGAGGCGCAGCTGTACGACACGTTTCTCAAGCCGCGGGACTGGGCGGCTGCATGAGTGACGTCGCCTCGGCAACGCCCCGGCGCATCGGTCTGCTCGGCGGCAGTTTCGACCCGATTCACAACGCGCACCTGCAACTCGCGCAGAGCGCCTGCACCGAGTTGGCGCTCGACGCCGTCTGGTTCATCCCCGCCGGGCAGCCCTGGCAGCGCGACCCGCTGGCGGCGAGCCCGCAACAGCGTTGGGACATGGTGAATCTCGCCATCGCCGGGCGCACCGGTCTGCGCGCCTGCGACATCGAGCTCAAGCGCCAGGGACCGAGCTACACCATCGACACCGTGCGTGAGTTGCGCGCCGCGCATCCCGACGCGGCGTTCACCTTCATTCTGGGCGCCGATCAGTTGCGCAATCTCCCGACCTGGAACGGTTGGAAAGACATCGTGTCCGAGGTCGATCTGGCCGCCGCGCGACGACCGGGCTACGACGACAAGCCGCCGCCTCAACTCGTTGAAGCCCTGGCCGCCAGCGGGCATCGCCTGCACCGCCTGTCCATGCCCGAGATCGACCTCTCGGCCACGCGCATCCGCCGCCATCTCGCCCAAGGCGAATCGCTCGTCGGGCTGGCGCCTGCCGCTGTGGCACGCTACATTGATCAACATCGCCTTTACACGCACTCATAACGCACTCATCAGCATGGATATCCGCAAACTGCAACGCACCATCGTCGACGCTCTGGAAGACGTCAAGGCCCAGGACATCGAGGTGTTCAACACCGAAGAACTCACCAGCCTGTTCGACCGGGTCATCGTCGCCAGCGGCACGTCCAACCGCCAGACGCGCGCGTTGGCCAGCAGCGTGCGCGACAGCGTGAAAGCCGCCGGATTCGATGTGCGCAACCCCGAAGGCGAAGAGACCGGCGAGTGGGTGCTGGTGGACTGCGGCGCCGCGGTGGTGCACATCATGCAGCCCGCGATCCGTGCGTATTACAAGCTTGAAGAGCTGTGGGGCGCCAAGCCGGTTCATCTCAAGCTCGGCGGCGCCAAACGGGTCGGCGCGAAAGTGGCCGCCAAGGGTCCGGACAGCCGCCCCGACAAGCCCGAAGACGACACCAAGGCGCCGGCTCGCAAAACCGCGGCCAGCAAGAGCGCGGCCAGCAAAACCGTCGCCCGCAAGCGTCCGGCTGCCAAGAAAGCCGTGGCGAAAACCACCTCCGCGCGCACCTCGCCGTATGGCGAAACCGGCGCCGAGAAAAAACGCGTGACCCGCGTGGTCGGCACGGCCGCGGGCGCTCGCTCCGCCCCGGCGGCTCCAGCCCGCAAGCGGGCGCAGCCCGCCGAGGCGCCGGTTGCCGCCAAACGACCGACCGCGCGCAAAACCATCGCCGCTGCGGCCAAGCGCCCCGCGGCCAGGAAGTCTGCGTCCCCAACGCCGACCAAGCGCGTTGCGGCCAAAAAACGGGCGTCCTGACCGC
>DYKQ01000005.1:4022-42529 GCA_020722545.1 Thiomonas intermedia
ACCCCGCATGAAACTCTGGCTGCTCGCCGTGGGTCAGCGCATGCCGCGCTGGGTAGATGACGCCTATGCCGACTACGCCAAGCGCCTGCCGCCCGAAACCCCCCTGCTGCTCAAGGAGATCAAGGCAGAGGCGCGCAGCTCCAGCATCAGCGCCGAAGCGGTGATGGAACGCGAGGCCCAGCGCATCGAGGCCGCCGTGCCCGCGGGCGCGCGCCTCGTCACCCTCGATGAACGCGGCCAGCGTCTCACCACCGCCGCGCTGGCTGAAGCCTTGCAGCAGTGGCGCCAGGAGGGCCGCGACGTCGCGCTGGTCATCGGTGGCGCGGACGGACTGGCCCCGCGCCTCAAACAGAAGGCCGACACCTTGCTGCGGCTCTCCGATCTCACCCTGCCCCACGGCCTCGTGCGGGTGCTGCTGGCCGAACAGCTTTACCGCGCGCACAGCCTGCTCAGCGGCCATCCCTACCACCGCGCCTGACGGCCTGCCGCCGCGCCGCGCACGGCGATAATCAGGGCTCGACTTCGCTGCTCAAAATCATGCCGACCCCTAACGCCGACTCTCTCTGGGCCGATGTGCTCGCCGTGCGCCAACAGCAACCGCTGGTGCACAACATCACCAATTTCGTGGTGATGAACTACAACGCCAATGCCCTGCTGGCGCTGGGCGCCGCGCCGGTCATGGCGCACGCCCGCGAAGAGGTTCGAGACATGGTCGGCATCGCTCAGGCGCTGGTGCTCAATATCGGCACTTTGTCGCCGGAGTGGATCGAGGCCATGATCATGGCGCTGCAGACGGCGCGCGGGCGCGGCATTCCCGTGGTGCTCGACCCGGTGGGCGCCGGGGCTACGCCCTACCGCAACCGCGCCGTTGCCGAGTTGCTCGCCGCTGGCAGCCCCACGGTGCTGCGCGGCAACGCTTCGGAGATTCTCAGTGTCGCCGGGGTGGAGGCGGCCACCCGCGGCGTGGACAGCGCCGCCGCGTCGGACGACGCGGCGCAGACCGCCCGCACGCTTGCCGCCCGCCTGGGCGCTGTGGTCTGCGTGAGTGGCGCGACCGATCACATCCTCGCGCCCGATGGCCGTCATGTGCGTCTGTCCAACGGGCATGCGTGGATGACCCGAGTCACGGGCGTGGGCTGCTCAGCCACGGCGCTGATCGGCGCTTTCTGCGCGGTGCAGCCCGACGCGTTTCACGCCACCATCGCCGCGATGGCCTATCTCGGCGTGGTCGGCGAAGTCGCCGCCGCGCAAGTGCAAGCGCAGGGCTGCGGCGTCGGTCAGTTGCAGATCGCCCTGCTCGACAGCCTGCAACTTCTGGATGCCGAAACCTTCCACGCGCGCCTGCGCCTGCAAGCCGATGACTGATTCCGCCCGTCGCTGGCCCCTGGCCGCCCTGCGGCTGCACCTCGTCACCGACGCCGCACTGTGCGGCCCGCGCGGCGTTGAGGCCGTGGTCGCCGCAGCGGTGAGGGGCGGAGCCACCTGCGTGCAGTTGCGCGAAAAGCAGCTCGACACCCGGTCTTTCGTCGAACGCGCCCGCGCGCTCAAGGCCCTGCTCGCACCGCTGGGGGCGCCGCTGATCATCAACGACCGGCTCGATGTGGCGCTGGCCGTGGGCGCAGACGGCGTGCACGTCGGCCAGAGCGATCTGCCGCCCGAAGACGTGCGACGGTTGATGCCGCACGCCCTCATCGGCCTGTCGGTCGAAAACCCCGAGCAGGTGCGCGCGGCGGCCGACATGCCGGTGGATTACCTCGGCGTCAGCCCGGTGTTTTCCACCCCGAGCAAACTAGACACCGCCCCCGCACTCGGCCTCGAAGGGCTGCGGGCGATGCGCGCCCTCACCGATCTGCCCCTGATCGCCATTGGCGGCATCGATCTGAACAATGCCGCGCAAGTGCTGGCCGCAGGCGCCGACGGCCTGGCCGTGGTGCGGGCGCTGTGCGCCGCGCCCGACCCCGCTGCCGCCGCGCAAGCCTTGCGCCAGCTCACCGACTCTTCCACCTTCGTCCATCCATGAACGCGACCGAACCCCTGCAAGACACCCCTGCCGTCGCGCGCTACGCCCGCGTGCTCAGCATCGCTGGCTCCGACAGCGGCGGCGGCGCCGGCATCCAGGCCGATCTCAAGACCATGGCCGCGCTGGGCTGCTATGGCATGACGGCCGTCACCGCCATCACGGCGCAGAACACGCAAGGCGTGCGCGTCATTCAGGCGCTGCCGCCCGAATTGCTCGCGCAGCAGATCGACGCCGTGGTCGAAGACATCGGCGTGGATGCGGTGAAAATCGGCATGCTGCACGATGTAGACGTGGTGCGGGTGGTGGCCGACGCGATTCGCCGCCATCGTTTCGCCCATGTGGTGCTCGACCCGGTGATGGTCGCCACCAGCGGCGACAAGCTGATCACCGAATCCACCGTGGACCGGCTCGTTGATGAGCTCTTTCCCCTCGCCACGCTGATCACCCCCAACCTCGACGAAGCCGCCTGGGTGCTGCGGCTGGGCGCCATAAACGCCGACGTGCTGGAAGACACGGCCAATCTGCTGCATGTGCTGGGCGCTCACGCGGTGCTGCTCAAGGGAGGCCACTTGCCCGGCCCGCAGCTCACCGACCTGCTGCGCCTGCCCGACGGCGAGATGCGGCGCTGGGAAGCGCCGCGCATCCCCACGCGCAACACCCACGGCACAGGCTGCAGCCTGTCATCGGCCATCGCGTGTTACCTCGCCCTGGGCGAAACGCTGGCCGATGCCGTGGCGCACGGTCGGGACTATGTGCGACAAGCGCTGCTCGCCGGGGCCGACATGCAGCTCGGCCACGGCCACGGCCCGCTCAACCACGGTCACGCCCCTTTGGCGACGAAGCGCCTACCGCTCTAAACCGCTGCTGGCGCCCGCGCCTCGCGCCAGCGCAGCACCCCCGCCGCCAGCAGCGTGAAGGCCAGACTGGGCAGGGCCGAGCCCCAATTCGGCCACCACACCGCGCCCAACTGGAACACGCCGATGCCCAGCAACCACACGCTCATCGGGCCCCAGCGCCAGTTGCTCTGCGGCGGCAAACCCGGCGCAAGCTGCGCGATCACCACGCCAAACAGCGGCACGAAAATTGAACTGAGGGTGAGCAGAAAGGGCTCAAGCGCGTGCATCGGCAGCGCCAGCGCCGCCGCGGTGGCCAGCAGCACCAAGGTCATGCCAATACGACGAATGCTCCAGCGGCCGTTGAGAAAGTTGGTCGATACCGCGCCCGAATGCACGTCGCCGTAGGCGTTGTCCACCTCATCCACCAAAATGAAACCCAGCGCAATCAGCCCGCCCTGAGCCAGCAGCAGGGTGCTGAGCATGTCGATATTCGCAGGCGACACGCTGATGACCAACACGCCCAGCGCGTAGCACCAGATGTTCGCCGCGGCATAGCCGAGCCAGGTGCCGCGCGCCGTGGCGCCAGCGTGGCGCCCGTAGCGGGCATAGTCGGCCACCAGCGGCAGCCACGACACCGGCATGGCGATCACCAGATCCACAGCCGCCAGCAAGCTCATCGAACCATCGCCCGGCTGCGCCCACAGCGCGGCAAAGCCGTGCTGCCAGGCCTTGAGTCCGAACTGATAGCTCAGCCAGAGCAGCGAGGCGACGATCAGCGGCATTGCCGCGCGGCTGACGAAACGCCGCACCAGCCCGATCATCCGCCCGCTGGCCAGCACCAGCAGCAGCGAACCCCAGGCCAGCGTCGCCACCACAGGCGCCCATTCCCCGCGCGCACCGAACACCTGCTCGACGATGGTGCGGGCGCCGTCGCGCATGATCACCAGCTCGAACGCCGTCCAGCCCAGCAGTTGCACCACATTGATCGCCACGGGCAGCATGGCGAAGCGCTGCCCCAGCGTGCGCCCGATCAGCGCCGAACTCGACAGACCGTGCCGGCTGCCGATCCCCGCCACCCAAGCCAGCAAACCCGCGCCCAGCAAGGACCCCAGCGCAATCGCCCCAGCCGCCTGCGGCAGGCTCAAGCCCGGCCGCAGATACGCACCCACCTGCATGACCAGCAGCCCCACCCCCAGACTGAACCACAGCGCGGCGGCATCGGTGAAGGTGAAAATACGTTCCGCCGCGGGAACCGAGGCATTGGACGCGTGCGCCGCGTCACTTGAAGTCGTGTGTGTTGCCATGACCCATTTCTGCGTGCTCGCGCAGAAACCCGGCCAGGCCATGCGCGCCAAAGCACGCGCCGCCCACCCTGCTTCCCTGCGCGAGGATGACCTCAATCAGGTTCAAAGGGACTCTCATGAGAAAACGCCGGGCCGCCCCAAGTTTTCTCATCCCCCTCGGGGGGTCTTACGCAAACGCGGCAGGTCTGGGGGCGCTCTCAGCGAAGCTGCCTGCTGCCGCAGCCCCGCACCCCCAGCGTTGCGCCGCAGGATTGCGACACGGCGTCGATTGTAGGCAGGATGACGCCTGCGAGCCGTACCACGACAGCGCCGAAGCACGGCTAAGCTATGCCGCCTGACCTGTTGTCTACCCATGCGCCCGATCCGCTGTCGCCTCCGCCTGACCTTGGCCGCACGCTTGCACTGGGCCGCTGGATGCAGCGCCTGCCCAACCGCCATCGCCTCGCCGCCCTCATTTTGGGACATGTCATCCTCGCGTTCGACGCCCCCGCCATGCAGCGCCTGGGAGGCTCATGAAAAAACGCCGGGCAGCCCCAAGTTTTCTTGTCCACCTCGCGGCTTGCAAGCCGCTCGGATTCGGCTGCGTCCAAGCTGCCGCAGGGCAGCTTGGAGCCGCGGGCCTCATCCCCCTCCCGACCTCCCCCACGACGTGGGGGAGGTGAGATCACTCCCTCCCCACTTGTGGGGAGGGTTGGGGTGGGGATTGCTCAGCCCTGGGGGCGCTCTCACTTGCCATCGAGCACTTCCCAGCGTTCCAGGGCGTGGAGCAGTTCTTCGTCGATCTGCGCATAACGTTCCTGCATCTCGCTGATCCGCAGCGTGGCAGAGGTATAACTCGCCGGGTCGGCCAGTTGATCGGAAAGCGATTTCTGCTCTGCCTCCAGGGCGGCTATGCGGCCGGGCAGTTCCTGCAGCTCGCGCTGTTCCTTGTAGCTCAGCTTGCGCTTGGCCGGTGCGTGGGGAATGGACGGCTCCGCCTGGGCCGATTTGGCGGGCGCCGCGCCGCGCTTGTCCGCCCCGCCAGCGGCCGATTTATTCAGCTGCGCCTGCAAGGCGCGGGCACGCTGCGATTGGGTGAGCCAGTCGGAGACGCCGCCTTCGTATTCGCGCCAACGACCGGGGTCTTCCGGCGTGGCCTCGCTCACTATCGTGCTGGTGACCACATTGTCGAGAAAGCGACGGTCGTGGCTGACCAGAAACACGGTACCGGGAAAGTCTTGCAGCAACTGTTCCAGCAGTTCCAGCGTGTCGATGTCGAGGTCGTTGGTCGGCTCGTCGAGCACCAGCACATTGGCCGGGCGGGCGAACAACCTAGCCAGCAGCAGGCGATTGCGCTCGCCGCCGGAGAGCGACTTGACCGGCGAGTTGGCCCGCGCGGGCGAGAACAGAAAATCGCCCAGATAGCTCATCACATGCTTGCGCTGCCCGGCCACCTCAACCCATTCGCTGCCCGGGCTGATGGTGTCGGCCAGGGTGGCGTCAGGGTTGAGCACGGCGCGCATCTGGTCGAAATAGGCGATCTGCAAGCGCGTTCCCTGCCGCACGGCGCCGCTATCGGGTTCAATCTCGCCCAGAATGAGCTTGAGCAGCGTGGTCTTGCCCGCGCCGTTGGGCCCAATGAGGCCGACCTTGTCGCCACGCAGAATGGTGGCGGAAAACTCGCGCACCAGCACCCGGTCGCCATAGGCCTTGTTGACGCCTTGCAACTCGGCCACGATCTTGCCGCTGGACTGACCGCCATCCACATCGAGCTTGACGCGCCCGAGCGAATCGCGCCGCGCCGCGCGTTGGCTGCGCAGCGCCTCCAGGCGGTTGATGCGGCTCACGCTGCGGGTCCGCCGCGCTTCCACGCCCTTGCGTATCCACACTTCTTCCTGCGCCAGAAGCTTGTCGGCGCGGGCGTTCATCACCGACTCATCGGCCAGCTCTTGCTCCTTGCGCGCCTCATAAGCGGCGAAATTGCCGGGATAACTGCGCAACGTGCCGCGATCGAGTTCGACAATGCGGGTCGCCACATCATCGAGGAACGCCCGGTCGTGGGTGATGAGAATCAGGCTGCCGCGAAAGCCGGTGAGCAGTTCTTCCAGCCAGGCGATGGCATCGAGATCGAGGTGATTGGTCGGCTCGTCGAGCAGCAGCACGTCGGGCGCCGCCACCAGCGCCTGCGCCAGCGCCACGCGCTTTTGCATCCCGCCGGACAGACTGCCCACGAGCGTCGTGCCGTCGAGTTGCAGGCGCTGCAGCGTCTGATCGACGCGCGTCTCCCAGTTCCAGCCGTCGAGCAGCTCAATGCGGGTCTGCAGGGCGTCAAGGTCGTCTTCGGGCGCGTGCTGCTCGAAACGGTCGCGCAGGGCGCGGGCTTCGGCCACGCCTTCACTCACCACATCGAACACGCTGGCTTGGGCGGAAAAATCCGCCTCCTGCGGCACATACACCCGGCGCAGCCCCTGCTGCACCTGCACCAGGCCATCGTCGGGCGGCTCCAGCCCGGCCAGAATGCGCAGCAGGGACGACTTTCCAGTGCCGTTGCGACCGATCAGGCCCACCCGCTCGCCCATCTCCAGCGCCATGGCGGCATGATCGAGCAGGGCCACATGGCCGAAAGCGAGCGACAAATCTGAAACGGAGAGGACGGCCATGCGTAGCGTTTGTTGAGGAAAGACGCCCATTGTGCCAGTCGGTCGCCGCTACCATATCCCGATGGACTCCCTGCGCGCTGAACTCGCCGTGCTGGCTGCGCGGCTGATCGTCGAAGACGGTCTGGACTACGGCACGGCCAAGCGCAAGGCCGCCAAGCGCCTGCTGGGCGAACGCGTGGCGCGCGATCTGCTGCCCGGCAACGATGAGATCGAGCAGCAGGTGCGCGAAGAACTCGCCCTGTTTCATGCCGACACTCAGCCCGCGCAGTTGCTGCAACTGCGCCGCGCCGCGCTGACGCTGATGGAAGCGTTTGCGGCGTTCAATCCGCATCTGGCCGGGGCTGTCTGGCACGGCGCCGCCAACGAACACTCCGACCTGCATGTGCTGCTGTTCACCGACGACAGCAAGGGCGTGGAGATTCTCTGCGTCGATCACGGCATCGCTTTTCAGGTCAGCCAAGCCCCGCACTACGCCGGGCGCGGCCGTGTCGAACAACTCACCCTGCACTGGCCCCCGCGTGACCGTCAAGCCGTGCTCGCCCATCTGAGCCTCTACCCGGAAAAAGACGTGCGCGGCGCCTTGCTGCCTGATGCGCAAGGGCGCACGCCCAGAGGCACGCTGCGTGCGCTCAGGCAGCTCCTGAGCGCCCCCGCCGACGCTGGAGAAAACCCGACACTCTGACGCCTTTCCCCGGCCATGCACAATGCGAGCAGTCTGATTGCTGCACCACCACCCATGAACAAAGTCAATATCTGGATTTCTGCCGCCATCTTCCTTCTTATCGCCGCGGTGCTCGGCAATGCCTGGTTTCAGCGTGAACGCAGCGTGCCCGTCGCGGTTGAAAACAATGCGGTCAAGTCTTTTTTTTCTGACAAACTCGACGATCTGCAGGGAAAATCCATCGATCTGTCGAAATATCGCGGCAAACCGCTGGTGATCAATTTCTGGGCGAGCTGGTGCCCGCCTTGCATCGCAGAAATGCCCGATTTTTCGGAGTTTTACCAGCAGAACAAAGACAAAGGCATCGAGATGGTCGGCATTGCGCTCGACAACCCCACGGCGGTACGCAACTTCCTGAAAGAGCATCCGGTGAGCTACCCCATCCTGCTGGGCGGCATGAATGGCATCGCCTTGAGCACCAGCCTAGGCAATAAGCAGGGCGGCCTGCCATTCACCGTGGTGCTCGATGGCAAAGGCGACGTCGTGTTTCAAAAGCTGGGAAAAACCTCTCTCGACGAGCTGAAAGAAGCGGTACCCTCCGGTCATTGAGCGCCCGCATCAGCCATCCACCTCGTTCATCCCACGCCCTGTTCAATCGCCCTTCCATGACCTTGCCGCGCATCCTTGTTCTCCACGGCCCCAACCTCAACCTGCTGGGGCAGCGTGAGCCCCACATTTATGGGGCGACCACGCTGGACGATATCAATCAGTCGCTGCAAACCCTTGCCGCCGAACTGGGGGTGGAGGTGCAGACTTTCCAGAGCAATCACGAAGGCGACCTGATTGACCGGCTGCATGCGGCGCGCCTGGACGGCACGCGCTACATCATCATCAACCCTGCGGCCTACACCCACACCAGCGTTGCCCTGCGTGATGCCATCGCGGCCACCGATCTGCCCTTCATCGAAGTGCATCTGAGCAATGTGTACCGCCGCGAACCGTTCCGCCATCACTCCTACTTTTCCGATCTGGCCGCCGCCGTCATCAGCGGTTGTGGCGCTCACGGCTACGCCCTGGCCTTGCGCCATGCCGTAGTCGATCTTGGGAATCGTAAAAATTGATGGTCTAATGCGACACTTATCAGCGACTTAACGACAGATCATGGATTTACGCAAACTCAAGACTTTGATCGACCTGGTCTCCGATTCCAACGTCTCCGAGCTTGAGATCACGGAAGCCGAAGGCACGGTCAGAATCGTCAAGGCGCAGCCGCAGCCCATCATTCAGTACGCGCAGATGCCCGCTCAGTTGGGATCGCAGTTTGCATCTCAGGCTCCGATGCAGTACGCCGCGCCTCAGGCCACGCCCGCCCAAGCTCAGGCGCCCGCCGCTGAAGCAGCCCCCGCCCCGCAGGCGCAAGGGCATGTGCTGAAGTCGCCGATGGTCGGCACGTTCTACCGCTCTTCTTCTCCAGGGGCGGCGCCGTTCGTTGAGGTGGGTGACACGGTCAAGGTCGGTCAGACGCTGTGCATCATCGAAGCGATGAAAATTCTCAACGAAATCGAATGCGACAAAGACGGCGTGATCAAGGCCGTGCTGGGCGAAAACGGCCAGGCCGTCGAATTCGGCCAGCCGTTGTTCGTGATCGAGTAATGGCTTTTTCAGGAGTGCGCAGGGCCGCTTCCGGTTTTGAGACTCCTCCGGGGGAGCAAACCCTGGCAGCGCCAAGGCTCACATGAGCGCCCGCTCTTGACCACGGCTCCTGCGCTCAACGGGCGCTTCCGCCCTTCCCTGTCATTGAACGGACAACGCGCATGTTCAAAAAAATCCTCATCGCCAACCGTGGCGAAATCGCCCTCCGGGTGCAGCGTGCCTGCCGCGAACTGGGCATCCAGACCGTGGTGGTCTATTCAGAAGCTGATCGTGAAGCGAAGTATGTACGGCTGGCCGACGAGGCCGTGTGCATCGGCCCGGCGCCCTCGGCGCAGAGCTATCTGCATATGCCGGCCATCATTTCCGCTGCCGAAGTGACCGACGCCGAGGCGATTCACCCCGGTTACGGCTTTCTGTCGGAGAGCGCGGATTTCGCCGAGCGGGTGGAGAAATCCGGCTTCGCCTTCATCGGCCCGCGTCCCGATTCCATTCGTCTGATGGGCGACAAGGTCAGCGCCAAGCAGGCCATGATCCGTTCGGGCGTGCCCTGCGTGCCGGGCTCGGAGGGGGCGCTGCCCGACGATCCGCGCGAAATCACCCGCATCGCCCGCTCGATCGGCTATCCCGTCATCATCAAGGCCGCAGGCGGCGGCGGCGGCCGCGGCATGCGCGTGGTGCACACCGAAGCCGCGCTGCTCAATGCCGTGTCCATGACCCGCAGCGAGGCGGGTGCGGCTTTCGGCAACCCGGCGGTCTATATGGAGAAGTTTCTGCTCCAGCCGCGGCATATTGAAATCCAGGTGCTGGCTGACACCCACGGCAACGCGCTGTGGCTGGGCGAGCGCGATTGTTCGATGCAGCGCCGCCACCAGAAGATTCTCGAGGAAGCCCCCGCTCCCGGCATTCCGCGGCGGCTGATCGAGCGTATCGGCGCCCGCTGCGCGGACGCCTGCAAAAAAATCGGCTACCGCGGCGCGGGCACCTTCGAGTTTCTGTATGAAAACGGCGAGTTCTACTTCATCGAGATGAACACCCGCGTGCAGGTCGAGCACCCCGTCACCGAACTCATCACCGGCATCGACATCGTGGTCGAGCAGATCCGCATTGCCGCGGGCGAGAAGCTGACCATGCGCCAGCGCGGCGTGCAGCTCAACGGCCATGCCATCGAGTGCCGCATCAACGCCGAAGACCCCTACAAGTTCACCCCGTCGCCGGGCCGAATCGCCATGTGGCACACCCCGGGCGGCCCGGGCGTGCGGGTCGATTCTCACGCCTACGCCAACTACTTCGTGCCGCCCAACTATGACTCGATGATCGGCAAGATCATCGTGCATGGCGCCACGCGCGAGCAGGCGATCGCGCGCATGCGCATCGCCCTGTCGGAAATGGTGGTGGACGGCATCCAGACCAATATCCCGCTGCACCGCGAACTCATGGTGGATGCGCGCTTCATTGAAGGCGGCGCCAGCATCCACTACCTCGAGGAATACCTCGCCGCGCGGCATACCGCCTGATAGGGTTTGAACGCATCCGCCATGACCTACCGCGAAGTCACCCTCCCTGTCAGCGAAGAACAGGCCGACCTCCTCTCCGATGCGCTGATGGAACTCGGCGCCTTGAGCGTGAGCGTTGAAGACCGTTTCGGCGACACGGCGCAGGAGCAGGCCTTGTACGGCGAGCCGGGCATGCCGCCTCCCAAGGGCGCCTGGGCGCAATCGCTGCTTCGCGTGCTGTTCGCCGACGAGGCCCAGGCCGACGCTGCGCTGGCCGCCCTGCTCGCCGAAGACATCCTGCCCGATCTGCAAGAGGTGCAACAGTCCACGGTGGAAGATCAGGACTGGGTGCGGCTGACGCAATCTCAGTTCCAGCCGGTGTCGATTGCCGACGCGCTGTGGATCGTGCCGAGCTGGCATGAGCCGCCCGAGGTCTCGGCGCCCATCATCCGTCTCGACCCCGGGCTGGCCTTCGGCACCGGCGCCCACCCCACCACGCGGCTTTGTCTGGAGTGGCTGGCGCGTCAATCGCCAAGCCAACTCAGCGTGCTCGATTACGGTTGTGGTTCGGGTATTCTGGCCATCGCCGCGGCCAAGTTCGGCGCCGGCCCCGTGGTCGGCGTAGACATCGATCCCGACGCGGTGCTGGCCACCGAAGCCAACGCCGCGGCCAACGACGTCACCGTGCAGACCGGCCTGCCCGACAAGGTGGCTGATGCGCGATTCGACATCGTCGTCGCCAATATCCTGTCTGCGCCGCTCAAACTGCTGGCGCCCGCGATTGCCGCGCATGTGAAACCCGGCGGCTGGCTCGTGCTCAGCGGCATACTCGACCGGCAGGCCGAAGAACTCATCGACGCCTACGCGCCCTATGGCGCGCTGCACATCGACAAGACGCTCGATGGCTGGGTCTGCCTCGCGGGCCGCGTCCACCCCTGAACAGCGCATGGCACAGGCCACCCGCTGCCCCCACTGCCAGACCGCCTTCAAGGTGGTGCGCGACCAGCTCTTGCTGCGCGAAGGCTGGGTGCGCTGCGGTCATTGCGGCGAACCGTTCAACGCCCTCGATCACCTGATCGATCTCACCCCGGCGGCGCCGCCCGCCACCGCCGAGCCCCTGACCCCGGCCGAACCGACCCCGCCGCCCGAAGCGCCGCCCGAACCGCAGGCAAGCACCGTGCCCGTGACGGCGGGCCTGCGCTGGAACAATATTCCACTCGATCAGCCGACCTATCAGGGATTTCCGCCGCTGACGGTTCAGACCTACAGCCCGGCGCCCCGGACTCCCGCGAAACAAGCGCCTGCGCGCGGTGAAAAGGCCGGGCCTGACCAGGCGTTGACGCCCGCCGAAACACCCGATGACCTGTTGCCCGAAGGCAATCTTGCGGCGGACGAGGTCTCGCTCCCCCAATCTGCTCTCGATCCCGACGCCGCACCGCTGTCCGAGTTCAACCTGAACGACGCGCTCAACTATCAATTCGAGAGCGAAGACCGCCCGCAAAACGCGCCCGCGCTCGCCGCAAAACCGGTGGAAGCGGAGCCGGAATTCATCCGCAAAGCCCGTCGCCGGGCCCTCTGGAGCAGCACGCCAGCCCGCGCGGCGCTGGCCGTCATCAGCCTGCTGCTGCTTCTGGCACTCGCCGCTCAGGCCGCGCTGACTTGGCGCGACACCCTGGCGCAGCAATACCCGATCAGCCGCCCCTGGCTGCAACAGCTCTGCCAGATGACCAGCGGCTGCGAGCTGGCCGCGCCGCGCAACCTCGATGCCCTGGTCATCGACTCCTCCACTCTCAGCCCGGCCGACAGCGGCTTGCAACTCAGCGTGTTGCTGCGCAACCGATCCGACCGCGCCGTGGCCTGGCCCGCGCTGGAGCTGACGCTGACCAATGCGCAGGACATGACTCTGCAACGCAAAGTGGTGCAAGCGGCGCAGTACCTCCCCGAAGCGCAGGCCACCCATCGCACCCTGACAGAGGGCCTGGCCGCCGGTCAGCAGGTGCAATTGCTGCTGCACCTCAAGGTCAACGGCGCCGCCCCGGCGGGTTACAAGCTGGTGTTGTTCTACCCTTGACGGTTATTTCTGGCCCGCCGGGCTTGGCAGGTTGAAAACGTCGTCGAGCGCGGCCCGGTAGCTGTCGCTCACCATGAGCTCGTCCCATTGCAAGGGCGGCTGGGTGGGCAGCAGGTCGAAGCGACGCTGGGCGCTGCGGACATCGGGCGTCCACTGCCCGCGCTCCAGCGCCTGATCAAGTTCGCGCAGCAGCACGTCGAGCGGTCGGCCGTTATCGACCACGCTCTGGTTGCACACCAGCATGGCGTCGCATCCGGCCTGCAAACCCTGCAGCGCGGCCTGGCTGAGACTTTGACCCTCGGCCCGCGCCGCGGCCATGCCGAGGTCGTCGCTGAGTATCGCGCCGGTAAAGCCGATGCGCTCGCGCAGCACGTCCCGCAGCCATACAGGGCTGAACCCTGCGGGCAGCGGATCCACCTCGGGGTAGATCACATGCGACGGCATGACCGCGCGCAGCCCGGGCGCCAGCCATTGGTAAGGCGCGGCATCGGCGCTCAGAATGGCGTCGAGGGTGCGCGTGTCGCGCGCCACGGCCAGATGCGTGTCGGCACGCACATAGCCGTGGCCGGGGAAGTGCTTGGCGCAATGCGCCATGCCCGCACGCGCCAGACCCAGCATCAGGCTTTGCGCCAGCACCGTCACCACGCGTGCATCGGCGTGAAACGCGCGATCACCGATCACGCTGGAGCCGCCCCAGTCGAGATCGAGCACAGGCGTGAAGCTGAAATCGACCCCGCAAGCCCGCAGCTCCGAAGCCAGCACGAAACCGCACGCCGCCGCGCGCCGCATGGCGCCTGGGGCATCGACCATCCAATGCGTCCCAAGCTCGCGCATGGCTGGAAGCGCCGTGAAGCCATCGGTGCGAAAGCGCTGCACCCGCCCGCCCTCGTGATCGACCGCGATCAACAGATCAGGGCGTACCGCCTTGATCTGCGCGCACAGCGCAGAGAGCTGCCCGCGGCTCTCCCAGTTGCGCGCAAACAGCGCCACCCCGCCCACCAGCGGATTGCGCAGGCGCTTGCGGTCGGCGGCTCCGAGTTGCAGCCCGGCCACATCGAGGATCAACGGAGAGTGCATCAGCAGTTGCATGTCTTTCGCCTCAGTCAGGCCGAGTCACTTCGGCCACAACCATGGCCAGCGCGGTATCGGCCTCATCGGACACCGAGACCAGAAACCGCAACGAACGGGCCTCGCACCAGTCTTTGAGCGCGTCATGCAGCACGATGACCGGCTGCCCGCTGGGGAGTTTGAGAATCTCGCAATCGCGCCAGCGCATGGGGCTGTGAATGCCCAGGCCGATGGATTTGGAGAACGCTTCCTTGGCGGCAAACCGCGTGGCCAGGTAGTTGATGCCGCGCTGGCGCACCTTGGACATGCGGCGCTCATACTCGGCCAGCTCGACGACGCCGAGCACCCGTTGCGCGAAACGGTCGCCGTTGCGCTGCACCGCGGCGTCCATGCGCGCGATGGAGCAGACATCGACGCCGATGCCGTAGATCATGAATGCGTTGCCACCGCGCGCGCGATCACCGCCTGAAAGTCACGCACCGATTGCTTCAGCCCGACGAACACCGCATGGCCGATGAGCGCATGACCGATGTGCAGCTCGCTCACTTCGGGCAGTGCGGCAATGGCGGGCGTGCTCTGCAGACTCAGGCCGTGGCCGGCGTTGGTCTGCAGGCCCAGACTGCGACCCAGCTTCAGACCCGCGACGATGCGTTCGAACTCGCGTTGCCGCGCGGCCTCGTCTGCGGCATCGAAAGCGTTGGCGTAAGCGCCGGTGTGCAGCTCGATGCAGGGCGCACCCGCTTGGGCGCTGGCCTCGATCTGTCGGGTGCTGGGCTCGATGAACAGGGAAACGCGGCAGCCGAAATCGGCCAGACGGACGCAGGCCTCGCGCACGCGGTCGAACTGCCCCGCCACATCCAGCCCGCCCTCGGTAGTCACTTCCTGCCGACGCTCGGGCACCAGGCAGACCATCTGCGGGCGTACTCGGCAGATGATGTCGAGCATCTCCGGAGCGAGCGCAGACTCGAAATTCAGCGGCGCCGAAAGGGTGGTCTTGAGCCGCTCGACATCGGCATCGCGGATGTGGCGACGGTCTTCGCGCAGGTGGAAGGTGATGATGTCCGCCCCGGCTTCGACCGCCTGCTGCGCCGCCAGCACGGGATCGGGAAAACTGCCGCCGCGCGCGTTGCGCAACGTGGCAACGTGGTCGATATTCACCCCGAGCAGCGGCGCGGCATCGGAGGGGCAAGCCATTGGGTTCATAACTTGTGGAGATCAATAAGCAGCTGGCGGGTGCGCAGCATCTGTCCCGAAAGATGATAGTGAAGCAGGCTGCGCATCAGCATCTTTGCGGCCCGCGCCAGTGCAACATCGCCTTCTGCCGGCGGGCCTTCGCGCAGCGCCAGCAACACCTCGCCGCGCACCGCCAGGGCATCTGAAGCGGAGCAGGCCGACACGCCCTGATCCGGGTCGACCCGGTAAAACGCATCGGGCAGCACGGGCTCGGAGGTCGCCCCTTCGAGGTGCAGGTCGGGCAAAAAACCCAGTTCGCGCAACAGCGAAAACTCAAAGCTGCGCAGCACCGGCTCCAGCTCGCCCGCCGTCGCATGGGGGCGTTGCGCCAGCGCGGCGATGCCGGCGTGATAGGCGTCGAACAGACCTTCGTGAGCATCTTCGCGAGCCAGCAGACGCACGAGCAGTTCGTTGAAATAAAAACCGCAAAGCAGGGGCAGGCCCGACAGCGGCGCCAGCCCGCCCGCCCATTCGGCCCGGGTCAGGGTGCGCACCTCGCCGCGGCCGCTCCAACTGGCGTGGCAGGGCTGAAAACCCAGCAGCACGGCGCGCAGCGCGGAAGTCGGCCGCTTGGCGCCCTTGGCCACCAGCGCCAAGCGGCCATGGCGACGGCTGAACACGTCGAGCAGCAGGCTGGTTTCCTTCCACGGGTAGCTGTGCAGGACGTAGATGGGCTCTTCCTGCACGCGCTCCACCGAAACGCCGCGCCTGGGAGCACGCGGCACGGGTCGCACGGCAGCCGGTTCGACGCCCAGCTCAGTCCTCATAGCCGAAGGCGCGCACGGCGGCCTGGTCGTCGGCCCAGCCCGAACGGGTCTTGACCCAGACCTCCAGAAAAACCGGTCCGTCGAACAAGACCTGCATGTCCTGCCGCGCTTTGGTGGAGATGCGCTTGAGGCGCTCGCCCCCAGCGCCGATCACCATGGCCTTGTGTCCATCCCGATCGACGATGATGGCCGCGGAAATGCGGCGCAGATCGCCTTCCTGGGCGAACTGCTCGATGACCACGGTGCTGGTGTAGGGCAATTCGTCGCCGGTCAGGCGGAACAGCTTCTCCCGCAGAATCTCCGCCGCCAGGAAGCGCTCGCTGCGGTCGGTGAGGGCGTCTTCTTCATAGCCCCACTCACCTTCATGCAGGTAGGGCTCCATGATGGACAGCAGCCGGGGCGCATCGGCTTTTTTTTGCGCCGACATCGGCACGATCTCGGCAAACTTGCGCAGCTGCCCCAGTTCGGCCAGCCAGGGCAGCAGCTTTTCGCGCGGAGTGATGCGGTCAAGTTTGTTGACCACGGCGATCACCGGTCGGTCGTCGGGCAAGACCTCAAGCACGGTGCGATCCTGCGGCAGAATCTTGCCCGCCTCAAGCACCCAGAGCACCAGATCGACCTCGCTCAAAGCGCCGGTGACGGTGCGGTTCATCGCCCGGTTGAGGGCGTGCATATGCTGGGTCTGGAAGCCCGGCGTATCGACAAACGCGAACTGCGAAGCTCCGCGTGTGGTCACCCCGAGAATGCGGTGCCGCGTGGTCTGCGCCTTGTGCGAGGTGATGCTCACCTTGGCGCCCACCAGGGCATTGAGCAGGGTGGATTTGCCCACATTGGGACGGCCGACAATGGCCACAGTGCCGAAGCGACGCAGCGAATCCGGGGGCGATGAGGTCATGGCGATTTGAGAGGTTTAGGCGGTCGCCGCACCGGCGAACGACGCTGCTGATTGTGCGCCAGCGCAGGCTGCGCCGCATCGGGCGCGTGGCTGGGCTGAACGCCTTGCCCGCGTTCATCCACCAACACGGGCCGGTTGCCACGACGCACGGGTTTTGCGCCGCCTCGGCCAATGCGCTCGATCATGCGCGTGGCGGCGTCCTGTTCGGCGCGGCGGCGGCTGTCGCCCTCGCCCTCCACTTTCAGTCCGAGCGCCGCGACGGCGCACTCCACCTTGAATTGCTGCTGGTGCGCGGCGCCACGCACGTCGAGCACGGCATAGCTGGGCAAAGGCAGACGCTGGCCTTGCAGAAACTCCTGCAATTGCGTTTTCGCATCCTTGCGGACGACGTCGGCGTCCAGCGTATCCATGAGCGGGGCGAACAGGCGGCGCATCACCTCTTGCGCGGTGTCGAAACCGGCTTCGAGGTGGATCGCGCCAAGTAGCGCCTCTACCGTATCCGCCAAAATGGATTCACGCTGGGCGCCCCCGCTCTGCAGTTCGCCCTCACCCAGCCTGAGAAACCGTCCCAGGTCGATCGCGCGGGCCACTTCCGCCAGCGCTTCGGCCCGCACCAGCGCCGCGCGCAGACGGGAGAGTTGCCCCTCGTCTTGCCGCGCCGCCTGGTGGTAGAGCCAGGCGGCGGCCGAGAGGTTGAGCACCGAATCGCCCAGGAATTCCAGGCGCTCGTTGTGATCCGCGCCAAAGCTGCGATGCGTCAGCGCCCGCTCAAACAGTTTGCGATCGCGGAAGACGTAGCCCAGCCGCGTTTCAAGTGCCGTGCTCACCCGGGAATCAGTGGGAATGGCCGACGTACTTGATCAGCAAGTACACCGGCCCGGCGATGTGAATTTCCTTGTTGTAGGCAAAGGAGATCACCACTTTGTCATTCACCTTGGTGATGTCGAGATCCTGCGCCGTGACGGAGGAGATGTAATCGACATCGGCCATTTTGGAATAGGCCGAACGAATATCGGCCACGGTCGGCCCGGCCTTGGCCGCCTGATCGACCGCCTTCTGAATGGCGAAATATTCCGTGGCGGTGGGTACCGCCTGCGCGCCAATGACCACGATGAACGCGAGGATGGCGCCCCAGAAAATCAACCCGATCAGGGTGATGCCACGCTGCTTGTCATGCTGCTTCATATTGGCCCCGATTTCTCCATCCGGCAATGACGATCAATGAATCAGCCCTATGTTTTTCGGTGCGCTGAAATTCATCCACACCACAAAGGCTTTGCCGATGATATTGCGCTCGGGCACAAAACCCCAATAACGTGAATCCAGCGAGTTGTCGCGGTTGTCGCCCATGACGAAATAATTGCCGGCCGGCACCTTGCAGACAAAGCCTTCGGCGTTGTAGTGACACATGTCGCGGTGCGGAAAATTTTCAGGCCCGCCGATGACATAGGGCGGCGCCATCGGATTGATTATGATGCGGTGCTCGTGCGTGCCCAGCTTTTCCATGTACTGCTTGTAGTACGTCATGGTGTTGGGGTCGAAATAATCGGGCAAGGGCGTTTCCTGTACCGGCTTGCCGTTGATCACCAACCGCTTGTTTTCGTACGACACCGTATCGCCCGGCAGCCCGACGATGCGCTTGATGTAATCGATCTTTGGATCTTTGGGCAGACGGAACACGATCACATCGCCGAGCTGGGGCAGCGCGCCCGGAGTGAGGCGGGTATGGAGCAGCGGCAGGCGCAGACCGTATTCGAATTTGTTCACCAGAATCAGGTCGCCTGGCACCAGCGTCGGCTCCATGGAGCCCGAAGGAATCTTGAAGGGCTCGGCCACAAAGGATCGCAGCAAAAACACCACCAGGATGACCGGGAACAACCCGGCGGTCCACTCCAGCCACCAGGGCTGACGCTGCACCCGTTCGCGCGCCGCTTCGATGTCGGCATCGCTCGCCACGGCGCCGTCTGCGGCCAGGCCCTGTTTTTGCAGAGCGCTGCGACGCTCTTCCAGCTGCGCCACGGCCGACTTCGCCGCGCGCCTGCGTTGCGGCGCGAAATACCAGCGCTCGGCAAACCAGAACCCGCCGGTGATGACCAGGAGAATGAACAGCAATAGGGTGAAGTTGACGCTGGGCGCAGTTTCCATACGGGATTATTCTTGGGGAGTGGATCAGTCTTCGACTTGCAGAATCGCGAGAAAGGCTTCTTGTGGCACTTCGACTGAGCCGATCTGCTTCATGCGTTTTTTACCCGCCTTCTGCTTTTCCAGCAGTTTGCGTTTGCGGGAAATGTCCCCCCCGTAGCACTTGGCCAGCACGTTCTTGCGCAGGGCCTTGATTGTCTCACGCGCGATGATGTTGGCCCCGATGGCCGCCTGGATGGCGACGTCGTACATCTGGCGCGGAATGATCTCGCGCATCTTGGCCGCCACCTCACGGCCGCGGTACTGGCTCTGAGCGCGGTGCACGATGATGGACAGCGCGTCCACCCGGTCGCCGTTGATCAGCATGTCGACCTTCACCACGTCGGCCGCGCGGTACTCCTTGAACTCATAGTCCATCGAGGCATAACCCCGCGACACGCTTTTGAGCTTGTCGAAAAAGTCGAGCACGATCTCGGCCAGCGGCATGTCGTAGGTCAGCATCACCTGGCGACCGTGATAGGCCATGTTGAGCTGCATGCCCCGCTTCTGGTTGGCCAGGGTCATCACCGGGCCGACATAATCTTGCGGCATGTAGAGATGCACGGTGACGATGGGCTCGCGGATTTCGGCAATTCGCCCCTGATCGGGCATTTTCGACGGATTTTCGACCTCGATCACCTCGCCATTGGCCAGCATGACCTGATAGACCACCGAGGGTGCGGTGGTGATGAGGTCTTGATCGAACTCGCGCTCCAGTCGCTCCTGCACGATCTCCATGTGCAGCAGGCCCAGAAAGCCGCAGCGAAAGCCGAAACCCAGCGCCTGGCTCACTTCAGGCTCGTAACGCAGGGCGGCGTCGTTGAGCTTGAGCTTTTCCAGCGCGTCGCGCAGTTGGTCGTATTCACTCGCCTCGGTGGGGTAGAGACCGGCGAACACCTGCGGCTGGATTTCCTTGAAGCCGGGCAGCGCCTCGGCTGCCGGACCGAGATTGTTGGGCAGCTTTTTTTCGAGCGTGATGGTGTCGCCGACCTTGGCGGCCTGCAGTTCCTTGATGCCCGCAATGATGAAGCCCACCTCGCCCGTGTTCAAGGCCTCGCGCGACACCGATTTCGGCGTGAACACCCCGAGTTGTTCGGCGTTGTAGACCGCGTGCGTGGCCATCATCTTGAAACGCTCGCCCTTTTTCAGGCTGCCATCGACCACCCGCACCAGCATGACCACGCCGACGTAGGTATCGAACCACGAGTCGATGATCATGGCCCGCAGCGGCGCATCCACCACGCCCTTGGGCGGCGGCATGCGCGTGATCACAGCCTCGAGGATGTCGTCGATGCCCATGCCGGTTTTGGCGCTGCAGGGAATGGCGTCGGCCGCGTCGATGCCGATGACTTCCTCGATTTCCGCCTTGGCCTGCTCGGGGTCGGCCTGAGGCAGATCCATTTTGTTGAGCACCGGCACCACTTCCACGCCCAGGTCGAGCGCGGTGTAGCAATTCGCCACGGTCTGCGCTTCGACCCCCTGACTGGCATCGACCACCAAGAGCGCACCTTCGCAGGCCGAGAGCGAGCGACTCACTTCGTAACTGAAGTCCACATGCCCTGGAGTATCGATCAGATTGAGGTTATAGGTTTTCCCGTCTCGCGCGAGGTATTGCAGCGCCGCGGTCTGCGCCTTGATGGTGATGCCGCGCTCGCGCTCGATGTCCATCGAATCGAGCACCTGCGCCTCCATTTCCCGGTCGGACAAGCCCCCACACCGCTGAATAATGCGGTCAGCAAGCGTAGATTTGCCGTGATCAATATGGGCAATGATTGAAAAATTACGAATATGATTCATGCAATAGCCCACTGGGGCGACCGCTTCGCGCCCTGCGGATCAGACGGAGACACGGGGATGAACAAGAAAAAAGGCGCGACAAGCGTGACGCGCCTTCCAACAAATCGATTTGGCAACTGCTGATGCTTGTTGGGCGATCATTCTAACCCGGGGGCGAGACCCGGCCTGATGCCGCGTTCCGCCCTGTTGATCGCCTCAGTTCTGCGGCCGCATCAGGACGTACAGACCCGATTCGCCGCGCCGCACCAGCACCGCCACCTGCTTGCCCACGGGCAGTTGCGCGCTGATGGCATTGAACTGGGCGGCACTGCTGACCGCGGTGTTGCCCACCGCCAGCACCACATCACCCACGCGCAGACCGTCGCGTGCCGCGCCCTCGCGCACAGCCTCGACCAGCACGCCGCTGCTCACGCCGAGCTGACGCTTTTGGGCATCATTGAGGTCGATGACTTTCACCCCCAGCGCATTGGCCTTGCTCACGGCTTCGGGCTTTTGCTCCTCGGCCGGCTTGGCGCCGGGCTTCTTGTCCATCACCCATTCGCCCACCTTGACGCTGAGCGTCAGGGTCTTGCCCATACGCAGCACCTGCATGGGCACGGTGGTGTCAGGCTTGGTTTCGCCCACCAGACGCGGCAGATCGTTGGCCCGTTCCACCGGCTTGCCGTTGAAGCTGGTGACGATGTCGCCCACTTGCACACCGGCCTTGTCCGCCGCGCCGCCCTTCTCGACGACACGCACCAAAGCACCCCGCGCCTGCCCGAGTCCGAGCGACTCGGCCAGATCGCGGCTCACGCTGTCGATCTGCACCCCGATCCTGCCGCGCACCACATAGCCCTGCTTCTTGAGCTGCTCGACCACGCGCATGGCTTCATCGATGGGGATGGCGAAGGAGATGCCCATGAAGCCGCCGGTACGGCTGTAGATCTGCGAATTGATGCCGATGACGTGGCCGCGCATATCGATCAGCGGGCCGCCGGAGTTGCCCGGATTGACCGCTACGTCAGTCTGAATGAACGGGGTGTAGTCGCCGGTATCGCGCCCCTTGGCGCTGACGATGCCTGCCGTCACCGTGTTTTCGAGCCCGAACGGCGAGCCGATAGCCACCACCCACTCGCCCACCTTGACTTTGGAGGAATCGCCGATGTGCACGGCGGGCAGCGCTTGCTTGGCATCGATCTTCACCAGCGCCACGTCGGTGCGTTTGTCCGCGCCGATGAGCTTGGCCTTGAACTCGCGTTTGTCGGTCAGCGTGACCATGATCTCGTCCGCGCCGTGCACGACATGGGCGTTGGTCATGATGTAGCCGTCCGGGCTGACGATGAAGCCCGAGCCCACGCCGGTGGGACGCTCTTCCTCCTGCGGGCCGCTCTTGCCCCCCTTCGGGCTATCGGGCGCGGGAATGGGCGCCCCAAAAAACCGCCGAAGCAGCTCGCGGGTCTGCTCGTCCATCTGGTCGCCGCCGCCCACGGGCATCTTCTTGTAGGTGCGGATATTCACCACGGACGGACCGACCTTCTCCACCAGCCCGGTGAAATCCGGCAGGCCGCAGGCCACGCAAGACTGCTGCGGCGCCGAACCGGCCGCCTGCGCAGGAACCGCGATACCCGACAAGGCCAGCAGGCCCGCACTCAAACAGCTCAACAAAACTTTTTTCACCGATTTCTCCCTGATACATCGCGCCTGAGTTCAGGCATGGCACTGCAATTGATTGCATCATTTGACCCGCTCGCGGGCAGCATACGGAAAACGTCGCAACCGCGCTGCGGGCCAGGCGCAGAACCCTCAAGCCGCTTATTGCACGCGAACGATGGCGTCGCTGATGCGGCGCAGCGTGCGCTCGGGCACGGCGCCCATCACCGTCAGCCAGGAGTCGCCAATGCGCCGAGACAGCGCCAGCGTGCCGCCGACGCGCTGTTCAGGCGCGACCGGCTCGCTCAGATCGGCGGCGGACTGCACAAAGATGGATACCGAAGCCAGGCCGTCACTGAGCAGCCACTGCAATACCTCAGAGGGTTTGCTGCCCACCGACATACTGCGGCGGAACACCCCGACCGTCTTGAAGCCCGGCACCTGGGAAGAAAGCGCCCATCCCTGCGACTGCAGACTCACCGGCACAACCTTCATCTGCTCCACCGCATACCCTGGGGGCTGATGCAGACTGTCGCGCACCAAAGCCTGTCGCGGCGCCACATTGATCTTGAGCTCGGTAAACGCCACCTGATTGATCACATGACCCGCCGCGTCCAGCGTTTGCGCCTTGACCAGCAGCTGCGAATCGCGCAGCGACCACAGGCGGTATCCCCAGCGCAGATCGTCGCGCGGCAACAAGGTGGAGACGCGGCACTCGAAACCCGCGCAACGCTGCAGCCCGCCCCGCTCCAGGCGGTAATTGCGGTCGACCTCGCCATCGGTGGTTTTGAGCAAGCGGGGAAAGCTGGCCTGCCCGGCCTGATTGTCGATCAGCGTCAGGCGGTAGTCGGGCCAACTCGTACGAACCTGATCGTTGAGCGAAACCATGATGCGGCGCTGCCCATCGAGCGTCTCGATGCGCTCGAATTGTCCCTGCGGCAACACGTAGTGCACCAGGCTGGAGGTGCTGATCTCGTCGCCGCGCTGGGTGATGAACACGCCGCTGTAATTCAGCGACCGTGCGGCCGCGCTGACGGTCTGCAACCATTGCTCCAGACCCTGCTGCTGCGCAGGCGCATCCGCCGATTGCACCGCGGGCGAGGTGTCCGTTGCGGCAGGCGCATGGCCCTCCTGCGCGGCGAAGGCGGGTGCGGCCCAGAGCGCACTCGACAATCCGACAAGCCCCCCCAGCCAGATTGCCCGACGCCAGCGACGTGCGCTGAATACCCGCAAGCCCGCCATCAGTGCGATTGCGCTGCGGGCGCGGTCTGATGAAGACCAGACTCAGGGATGCGGGGCTCGACAGACCGATTTCGAACCCATTGCAGCGTGGCTGGCGCGGCGGGCATCATGCCCCCAGCCATCTGCTGATGCGCCAAGAGGTATTCGACCATGGGCATTTGCTCCGACACGGGAACGAGCCGGGTCGCCTCTTGCCCGCCCTCGCCCCGCTGCGGACTCTGCGCCGACAGATCGGCCTGGATCAAACCCGCCCGGGCCACTGGGTTGAGAGGCGCAGCAATCTGGGTATCGGCTACAGGTATCCGCCCCTTGGAACCCAGAACGCCGACTGACGCCACCGTCGGCGCCGCGCCTGGCGAATCGGCGTTCTGCAATCCCGGCAATGCCACCCAGGCCATCACCGCCACCCCGGCCACAGCCGCCATGCCAGCGGCCATGCGCGTGCTCCAGTGCGGGCGGCGATGCGCGGCAGAGCGGCGCGCCGATCCCGCAGTTCCATCAGCCGCCGCAGCCGTTTGCGCCGCGGCTTGCGGCTGCAGCACGATGGGCTCGCGCGCAATCGCCGCGCTGACGCGCTGCAAAAAGTCAGCCTCGTCGGGCATCGGCGTGAGATCGGAAGAACGCAGCACATCGCCGATCTGCGCGTAAATCAGCCAGTCACGCCGCGCGGCGTCATCCGAAGCCACATGGCGGATAAAAGCCGTCGTGGCGTCCGTCCGCGCGGATTGTCCACGGTACTCCCCCTCCCCATCCATCAGAGCAGAGAGTTGCTCGCGCGACATGTCTTGACTCATTTCCTGTCTCCAACAAAGCTCAACCGCAGGCTCACCAACGCTTGCCGCCTTTATGCTCGAGCACGGGCCGCAGACGCTCTGCGATCGCCTCGCGGGCACGAAAAATCCGCGAACGCACCGTGCCGATCGGGCATTGCATGGCTTCGGCAATATCTTCGTAACTCAAACCCTCAATCTCGCGCAGCGTGATCGCCATGCGCAAATCTTCCGGCAAAGACTCCATCGCAGCATTCACCGTCTGCACGATTTCTTTCGAAACCAGAATGGACTCTGGCGTTTCGTGGTTGGTTAGTAGCTCGGTCGGGCTAAAAGTTTCTTCATCATGGCCCAACGCATCGCCTTCGGACACCGTCGGGTCGCGAATATCGTCGGAAATGGCTTTTTTGGCCGTATTGACCGCGATGCGATAGAGCCAGGTATAGAACTGGCTTTCGCCACGAAACTGTCCTATGGCCCGGTAAGCGCGCAAAAAAGTCTCTTGCGCCACGTCTTCCGCCAGCGCCGGATCGCGAATGAAACGCAGCACCAAGCGATAAATGCGGCGCTGGTATTTGGCCACGAGCAGGTCGAAGGCTTTCTGCTGCCCCGCCTGGACCTGCTGGACCAGCACGGCATCACTCTGGGTGTCTTGCTCCACCGGAACTCAGTGCGGCAGTGCACCCAAGCGCAGTCGCAGTTCGCGAAAAATGCCGGGTTGGATATCGCTGGGCACGGGCAGAACCACGCGCCCCTTCGCCGTCAGGCCCAGTACCAGCAGCAGCCCCGGCAGCACCATGCCTCGCACCTGAAGCACATCTTCCAGACCGTCGCCGCGCTGCAGCTTCCAGCCGCGCTCACCGTGAAACAGCGTGAACGGGCGGATGGTCCAGTAGGGGTGCTGCGCTGACAGAATGGCCAGGAATATGGCGGCTGCAAAAGCCGCCATCAGGCTGAGCGAATCGGTATCGCGCCAGACCCAGACCGTCCACCCGGCGGCGAGCAGGGACGCCGCACTGAACAGCCCGAGCAGCAGATGCCAGCGGCCGAAATGTTCGACCCGGATCTGCAGGGGTGCAAGGGTCTTCATGCTGCTCTGTTGAGAGAGGGGAATGCAATGGGGGAACGCAAAAGGGGAAGGCAACTGACCGCTGAATTGTCCCTCAGACGCGCTTGAACAACAGCGACCCGTTGGTGCCGCCAAAGCCGAAATTGTTTTTCAGCGCGTAGTCGATGCGCATGTCGCGCGCGGTGTTGGCGCAGTAGTCCAGATCGCATTCCGGATCGGGCGTCTGCAGATTGATGGTGGGCGGGCAGACCTGATGGTGCAATGACAGCACGGTATAGACCGACTCGACGCCCCCGGCGCCACCGAGCAGGTGGCCGGTCATCGACTTGGTGGAATTGACCACCAGCTTGTAGGCATGGTCGCCAAAAGCGAGCTTGATGGCATCGGACTCGTTCTTGTCGCCCAGCGGGGTGGAGGTGCCGTGGGCGTTGATCATTTGAACCTGGTCAGCGGTCACGCCGGCATTTTTCAGCGCCAGCAACATGCTGCGCCGGGGGCCGTCGGTGTTGGGCGCCGTGACGTGTCCGGCGTCACCGCTCATGCCGAAGCCGACGAGCTCGGCGTAAATCTTCGCCCCGCGTTTGACCGCGAGGTCGTAGTCTTCCAGCACCATGATGCCGGCGCCTTCCCCCAGAACAAAACCATCGCGGTCCTTGTCCCACGGGCGACTCGCGCTGGCCGGGTCGTCATTGCGAGTGGACAGGGCGCGCGCTGATGCAAAACCACCGATGCCCAAGGGCGATACCGTGGCCTCGGCGCCGCCTGCAACCATGACGTCAGCATCTCCGGCTTCGATGAGGCGCGCAGCCAAGCCAATGGCGTGCAGCCCGGTGGTGCAGGCCGTGACGACAGAGAGGTTGGGGCCCTGAAAACCATATTCGATAGACACATGCCCGGAGACCATATTGATGATGGACGCTGGCACGAAGAACGGCGTGACGCGGCGCGGGCCGCGGTCGAGCAGTTCCTTGTAGGTGTTTTCGATCAGTGGCAGACCGCCGATGCCCGAACCCACCAGCACGCCGACCCGTTCGGGATCAAACCCGGCCTGGTCGATGCCGCTGTCACGCACCGCCTGCATCGACGCGGCGATGCCGTAGTGGATGAAGGTATCCATATGCCGCGCTTCCTTGGCGGCGATGTACTGCGTCACATCGAAATCACGGACTTCGCCTGCGATTTGCACGGAATAGGCCGAGGCATCGAACTTGGTGATGCGTCCGATGCCGGATTTGCCAGCGAGCAGGCTTGCCCAGTTGTCATCCAGCGTGTTGCCCAGAGGGGAAACCGCGCCCAGGCCAGTAATCGCAATTCGTCGACGAAGAGTCATGTGAAATCAGGTAATCCGCGCCAGCGCAGAAGCATGGACGCGAGCATGAGTGAGCAGAACAAGAAGGATTCAAAACAAGGTCGCTCAAGTTGCATGACCGATCAAAGAAATAAATCGGCTCTGCAATTGACGGCTCTGCAATTGAGCCCGTCATCAGGCCTTGTAGTGCGCCTTGGCGTAGTCGACCGCCAGTTGCACGGTGGTGATCTTCTCGGCGTCTTCGTCAGGGATTTCGATGTGGAATTCGTCTTCCAGCGCCATGACCAGTTCGACGGTGTCCAGAGAATCGGCGCCCAGATCATCCACAAAGGATTTTTCGTTGGTCACCTGGTCTTCGGCAACGCCCAGTTGCTCGGCGATGATTTTCTTGACGCGCTGTTCGATGTCACTCATTGAAACCTCCAGTGGAAATAGGAAAAATTTTAGCAAGCGCCGAAGCTGACTTGGCGACAGGCCGAGAGCATAACCCCGCCCGGCGACAAGGTCGCGCGTTTCGGCAGGCGTTATTGCATGTACATGCCGCCGTTCACATGCAGAACGGCGCCGGTGATGTAGGCCGCCAAGGGCGAGGCCAGGAAAGACACCGCATGCGCGATTTCTTCTGGCCTGCCCAGACGGCCCAGGGGAATGCGCGCCAGCATCGGCTGGGTCTGCGCCTCGGTCAGCGCCCGGGTCATGTCGGTATCGATGAACCCCGGCGCCACGCAATTGACCGTGATGTTGCGGCTGCCTAGCTCTTGCGCCAGCGCTCGGGTCATGCCCGCCACGCCGGCCTTGGCCGCCGCGTAATTGGCCTGACCCGGATTGCCGGACGCGCCGACGACCGAGGTGATGTTGACGATGCGGCCGTAGCGCTGTTTCATCATGGGGCGCATCACAGCGCGCGACATGCGGAACACACTGCTCAGATTGGTCGAAATCACGGCGTCCCAGTCGGCGTCGCTCATGCGCATGGCCAGCATGTCGCGCGTGATGCCGGCATTGTTCACCAGGATCTGCAGTCCGCCTTCGGCTTTGACGATCTCGTCGACCAGACGGGCGCCTGCCTCGGCGTCGTTCACATCGAGCACAGCCCCTCGCCCGCCGAAGGCCCGCAGAGCCTCGGTAATGGCGTTTGCGCCGGACTCCGAGGTCGCCGTGCCGATGACGCGTGCGCCCGCAGCGGCCAGATCTGCCGCAATGGCCGCGCCGATGCCGCGCGATGCGCCCGTGACCAGGGCGATCTGACCGGCAAGCGCCTGGGCGGTGGAAGGATCAGGGGATGTATTGCTCATGTCAGGGCGGTTTGAAGGGAAGGAATCGCGGACAGACCGTCCAGGGCAAAAGACTGCAGGGCGGGATCGATCCGGCGGGTCAGGCCATGCAGCACTTTACCCGGGCCACATTCGACCAGCGTCGTGCAGCCCGCCTTCGCGATGGCCTGCACGCACTCGACCCAGCGCACGGCATGACACGCCTGACGCGCCAGCGCGTCGCGGATTTGATCGGGATCGGTGGGATGCGCCACATCCACATTATTGATCAGTGTGATCTGCGGCGCCTTGATCGCCACCCCTTGCAGATAGGCGCGCAACTGGTCGGCCGCGCCTTGCAGCAGACTGCTGTGAAACGGCGCCGAAACCGCCAGCGGCAAGGCGCGCTTGGCCCCGGCCGCTTTCAACACCTCGCAGGCGCGCGCCACGGCGGCTTGCGTCCCGGCGATCACCACCTGGCCCGGGGAATTGAAATTGACCGCTTCCACCGCCTCGCCGGTCTCATGCGCCGCCTGGTCGCACCCGGCACGCACTGCGGCATCGTCCAGACCCAGCACGGCCGCCATGCCGCCGGCGCCGACGGGAACCGCGTCCTGCATGGCCTGGGCGCGAAAACGCACCAAGGGCAAGGCGTCGGTCAGCGTGAGGCTTTCGGCCGCGACCAGCGCGGTGTACTCGCCCAGACTGTGTCCGGCGACAAAGTCGGGTTTGCGTCCGCCCTCGGCCAGCCAAAGACGATAAAGCGCCACGCCCGCAGTGAGCATGACGGGCTGGGTGTTGGTCGTCAGATTGAGTTGCTCGGCCGGGCCCTGCGCGATCAGAGCGCCCACGTCCTGCGACAGGACCGCGCTGGCCTCCTGCAGGGTGGCGCGCACGGCAGGGTGATCGGCCACCTTATCGAGCATGCCGACGGACTGTGAACCTTGTCCGGGGAAAACGAATGCAAATGTCATGGTGGTACAGGAGTTGAACGTCTGCAAGACTCAGTAATCGACGACCGCAGCGCCCCAGGTCAACCCGCCGCCGACGGCCTCGAACAGCAAGGTGTCGCCGCGCTGAATCTGCCCGCTGCGCACGGCGACATCGAGCGCCAGCGGAATCGAGGCGGCCGAAGTGTTGCCGTGCTGATCGACGGTCACGACGATTTTGTCGAGCGGAATGCCGAGTTTCCTGGCGGTATGCGTCATGATGCGGATATTGGCCTGATGCGGCACCATCCAGTCCACATCGGCGGGCAGGCGGTCGGCCTTGACCAGCGCCTCGCGGGCCACCTCTTCGAGTACATGGACGGCTTGCTTGAAGACCGCCTGTCCGTCCATTTTCAGGAAAGGACTGCCCGCAACCTGGCCGCTCGACACGCGCCCCGGAGTGCACAGGATGGACGATTGACGGCCGTCCGCATGCAGCGCGCTGGCCAGCACCCCCGGGGTTTCACTGGCACTGAGCACCACGGCGCCAGCGCCATCGCCAAACAGCACGCAGGTGGTGCGGTCATTGAAGTCGAGAATCTGCGAAAACACCTCGGCGCCAATGACCAGGGCATGCCGCGTCATGCCGCTGCGCACGAACTGATCGGCCACGGCCAGGGCGTAGACGAATCCGGCGCATACCGCCTGCACGTCGAAGGCCGCGCCTCCGGCGGCGCCAAGACGGCCCTGGATGAGGGCCGCGTTGGAAGGAAAAATCATGTCCGGCGTGGACGTGGCCACGATGATCAGGCCAATGTCGTGGGCCTGCAGTCCGGCCGATTCGAGGGCGCGACGGGCCGCTTGTTCGCCCAGATCGACACTGGTCGTCCCTTCTTCGGCGAAGTGACGGAAGCGGATGCCGGTACGTGCCACGATCCACGCATCGCTGGTTTCGACGCCGCGCTGGGCCAGATCGGCCGCCAGTTCGTCGTTGCTGACTTTGCGGGGGGGCAGTGCGCTGCCGGTGCCGGAAATGCGGGAATAGGAGGACATGGAACAGATCGTTCAGAGAGGTGCAGCGGGGCGACTCAACTCGCCGGAGCGAGCGCGGCCCCGGCGGGTGATGACTCGTGCATCACTTCGAGAATTCGTTCGGTATGGCGCACCACGTCGCCCTGCACCGCTTCATGCGCACGCAGCAGCGCCTGCTCGAAGCCAAAGGCATCCGCCGAGCCGTGGCTTTTGACGACCAGGCCGCGCAGACCCAGCAGGGCCGCGCCGTTGTAACGGCGGTGATCGACGCGCTTGCGGAATCGTTTGAGCACCGGCATGGCGAACAGCGCCATCAACTTGCTCAGCGGCGTACGGGTGAATTCTTCGCGGATCATGCCAGAGAGCATTTGCGCCAGACCTTCGGAGGTCTTGAGCGCGACGTTGCCGACAAAACCATCGCATACGACGATATCGGTCGTGCCCTTGAAGATGTCGTTGCCCTCGACGTTGCCGTAAAACCGCAGACGCCCGAGCGCATCGGCTTCGCGCAGCAGTTCAGCCGCCCGCTTGATGGTGTCGTTGCCCTTGATCACCTCTTCGCCGATATTGAGCAGTCCAACCGTCGGCTGCGCATGCCCGCCTGCCGCCGCGTACGCCGTACCCATGACGGCGAACTGCAGCAGGTGCAAGGGCTCGCAATCGACGTTGGCGCCCAGATCGAGCATCAGCGTGCCCTCGCCCTTCTGGTTGGGCAGATAGGTCGCGATGGCGGGGCGTTCAATGTCGAGCAGGGTCTTGAGCAAATAGCGCGCAAGCGCCATCAAGGCGCCGGTATTGCCAGCTGATACGCAGGCCTGCGCACGACCGTCCCGCACCTGCTCGATGGCGCGGCGCATGGATGAATCGCGCTTGCGGCGCAGCGCAACCTCGACCGGATCGTCGGAAGCCACCACCTCGCTCGCCGCGACGAATTCGATGCGCGCATCGCTTTTCAGGCGCAACGACTCCAGCAGCGGCATGACGGCCTCAGCCTGACCGACCAGAATCAGCCGACTGTCCGGTTGCGCCTGCAAAAAATGCACGCAGGCTGGCAGGGTCACTTTCGGACCATGGTCTCCGCCCATCAAATCGACGGCCAGAGTGGAACTCATGACACAGCGGACGCCAGCATCGAAGGCCCCTTCGCAGGCACGCATGACAGACCATCGCCCCACATTTGCAGGCGACGCATGGTGCGCAAAGGCAGGCGCTTACTCGTCAGATTTGGTCTTGACCACTTTGCGCCCACGGTAAAAACCGTTCGGGCTGATGTGGTGGCGAAGATGCGCTTCGCCCGTGGTCGGCTCAACCGCCAGCGGCGGCGCGCTCAAGAACTGGTGGGCACGGTGCATGCCACGCTTCGAAGGTGATTTCTTGTTTTGCTGGACGGCCATGGCAATCCCCTGTGAAAAGCCTGCCATTATATGCGATGGCGTTGCCCCGCGACATAGCCTGCTAGCGTTTCTTTTTTGCGTCGCCCAGCAGATCGCGCAGATTGGCGAAGGGGCGCTGGCGTTCCTCGGCAGGCGCCTCATCGGCACGCGAAGGCGTCGGCTCGGGCGCATCACGCTGCGGGCAGACGTCATGCATGGGCACGATGGGCAGAGCGAGGATGAGCTGGTCCTCGATGAGACTCAGCACATCTGCGGGATGGATCGCGGGCAGCGCTTCGTCTTCTGCCTCGATTTCGGCCTGAGTCAGTTCCGGTTCTTCGGCCACCAATCGAAAATCGACGGTTTCGTCAACCGCATATTGCATGGCCTGCAGACATCGCTGGCAGATCAGCGGAAGCGCCCCGCGCACTTGCAAAGTCACCATGGCCTGCGGGCGCATGCCGACCCGTTCGCGCTGAAAACCCTTTAGCGTCCATCGCACTGGAGGCCCTTGCGTGCTCGACAACAATTCGCTCAGGCGGGACAGGTTCGACAACGACACCCGGCCGTGCAGTTCTCCGCCGGAACGGGCGAAGTCGAACAAGGCCAGCGCACGGGGCGGCATCGACCCGGAGTCTGGAGGGGTTGTGGGGATCTGTTGGGACATCGCCCAATTTTACCGGCTGCAACATCTCGCCGAGACAGCGCGCAGTCCCTCTCCTACACTACGAAGCATGCAAAAAGAGTGATCCATATCACTTCGACCCACCAAAAGAGGATGAGACAGATGAACAGTATTGCGCAGTGGTTCCCGCTGGGCTGGGAGCCTTTTCTTTATGGCGGCATTTTCATCGGACTGGGCGTCAGCGTGCTGTTCTGGCTGACCGGCCTGATCGGCGGCGTCAGTACCGCTTACACAGCGGTCTGGTCGCTGGTATCGCGCCATCCGTTTTTTCAACACGAAAAATTCATTTCGACCCGTAACTGGCGCTTGATGTACGGCCTGGGCCTGATCGTCGGCGCGGTGGTGTTCACCTACACCCTCGGGCATGGCGAAGGCTTCGTGACCAAGGTGCCGCTGTGGCAGTTGTTCGTCGGCGGCATCGTCGGCGGGTTTGGCGCCCGCATGGGTGGGGGCTGCACCTCGGGGCACGGCATCTGCGGCGTAGGTTCTGGGCAGTTGCCTTCCATTCTCGCGGTGATCATTTTCCTGTGTACCGCCATCATCACGGCGCATGTGGTCCGCGCCTTGGGAGGATTCTGAAATGCAGCGCGTTCCTCCTTTCGCAGTGATGCTTTCGGCCTTGTTCGCCGGGGCGCTTTTCGGCTTCGGTCTGGCGCTGTCCACCATGGTCAAGCCCGAGGCCATTCTGCAGTTTCTGCTGCTCAAGAATCTCGGCCTTCTGCTGGTGATGGGGGGCGCTGCCGGCGTGACCTTCATCGCCTACCACCTGCTGCCCCGACTGATGAAGCGGCCGGTCTTTGGCGTGGTGTTCGGCAAACACCCCTCGCATCTGGACGCCCGCACCCTGATCGGCGCCGCGATTTTTGGCGTGGGCTGGGGGCTGAGCGGCGTGTGTCCGGGCCCGGCCATTGCAGGCCTGGGGGTGGGCAACTGGCCGCTTCTGCTGAGCGTTGTGGGCATACTCATCGGCGCATGGCTGCATGGCCGGTTCTTCGGCAAGAATTGATGCCCAGGCACACTGATCCCGCCCTGGTTCTCGCATCGACCTCGCGCTATCGCGCCGAGCTGCTCCAACGCCTGCGCGTGCCTTTTTCACGCCGCGCACCCGAGGTGGACGAAACCCGCAGGGCCGACGAGTCGCCTCTCGATCTGGCGCTGCGGCTGGCGGCTGAAAAGGCCGCCGCGGTGGCGCGCACCGCGCCAGGCTGCTGGGTGATCGGCTCCGATCAGGTGTGCATGCTGGGTGACGAAGCGCTCGGCAAGCCCGGATCCCATGCGGCTGCGGTCGCTCAGCTGCAGCGCCTCAGTGGGCGTGACGCCATGTTCCATACCGCGGTTTGCGTCATCGACCCAGACGGCGGCGTACAAGTACGCAACTGCCCCACCGAAGTGCGATTCCGCACGCTGAGCCCGGCTGAAATCGAAACCTATCTGACGCTGGACGCGCCCTACGACTGCGCGGGCAGCGCCCGCTCGGAATCGCTCGGCCCTGCGCTGCTCAAGCACATGCGCAGCGACGATCCGACCGCCTTGATCGGCCTGCCCCTGATCGACCTGTGCGACATGCTGCGACTGAGCGGCTTCGATGTGCTGGCGCGAGCTTATCCTGACTCAGCGCAAGGACCAGCCCAGGTTTGAGAGTTCGCGAACCGCGCCCATGCCCAGCGAGGCGCCAAAACGCTTGGCCAGACGCTCGGCCACGTTTTCCTGCAGGGTGTAATCGACGATTTCCGGCGCTTTGATCTTGTCGCGGGCGATCTGATCGACATCCCCGTAGCCGTCGGCCAGGCCTTGCTGTACGGCCGATTCGCCGGTCCACACCAGGCCGGAGAAGGTTTGGTCATTCACTTTCAATCGCGCGCCGCGACCTTTTTCCACCGCCGCGATGAACTGTTTGTGAATCTGCTCCAGCATGCCCAGGGCATAGGTTTTCTGCTCCTCGGGCATGGGCGTGAAGGGATCCATGAACCCCTTGTTGGCGCCCGCGGTGAGCAAGCGGCGCGTCACGCCGAGCTTGTCCATCAGGCCGGAAAAGCCGAAGCCGTCCATCAACACGCCGATGGAGCCCACCAGACTGGCCGGATTCACATAGATGTCATTCGCCGCAGCCGCCACGTAGTACGCGCCGGAGGCGCACACCTCTTCGCAGACGGCGTACACCGGCTTGTTGTATTTGGCGCGAAGCCGCTCGATCTCGGAAAAAATCTGGCTCGCCTGCACCGGGCTGCCGCCCGGGCTGTTGATGCGCAGGATGACGCCGCGCGTGTCCGGGCTGGAAAACGCATCCTGCAAGGCCGCATTGATATTGTCGGCACTGGACTGCGAGCCGATGGAGATCTCGCCGTTAAGTTCGATCAGCGCCGTATGCGGCCCGGTGGCGGTGCTGCTGCCGAACTCGGCGATCATGCCGCCGAAAAAGATGAGCGCCACGATGCCGAGCAGGATGAAGCGGAAAAAAATCGACCAGCGCCGCGCCCGTCGTTTTTCGTTCACGACCTCGAGCACCAGCTTTTCCAGTACCTGCCGCTCCCACGCACCGGGTTGCGCGGACGACTCAGAGCGTTGCGACGGAAGATCTGGGGGCGATGCGCTCATGTTTCGGGCTCGGAGAATGAAAAACGGGACGGGTCGCCAGAATACCAGCGCTTCATTGACGCGCACGCGCGTCTGGCGCCAATAGGCAGGACGGGTCTCGACACGCTGGTTTGCGATTCGACAAGGATCAGACCCGGATTTTGTGTGATACTTTCCCACGCTTCAAGACATCGGCTTTCTCTGGCCGATCCACTTCCCTCAGTCCTCCTCGCGCGAGATCAACAAATATGGCCCTTCGTCCTCCCCTCATCGCCACCCTGCTTGCTCTCGGGGGTGTTTGCACCGCACACGCCGAACCCGCACTCACGGTCGGCAACACGCTGTCCTTTTTCCAGGGCAAATTCGGCACCAACAACAACATCAACATCCGCTACGACGCCACCGACATTCAATACGGCGACAGCAACTGGCGCGTCAAACTCACAGTGCCCTACGTTTCCGAAAGCGGCCTGCCCGTCGGCTCCACCGTTGTCGGCAACACGGTTGTGGGCGGTTCCGGCTCCACGCAAACCCGTTCCGCCAGTGGTCTGGGCGACGTGTGGCTGGCTGGGCATTACAAGATTTTCCAGGGCGGCGGTCTCGCGCCCTCCATCACGCCCTACGCCAAAATCAAATTCGGCACCGCTTCGTCCGACAACGGTCTGGGCACGGGCAAGAACGACTACGAGCTGGGCGTGGGCCTGCAGCAGATCGTGGGCAAAAGCTGGTTTCCGTTTGCCAATCTGGGCTACCGTTTCGTGGGCAACCCGGCCGGACAGCATCTGCGCAACATCGCCATCTACCAGTTTGGCGCCAGCTATGCGGCCAGCCAGCAGCATATTTTCACCTTGATGTACGCCGGCCAGCAGTCGATGGTGGCCGGGGCATCAGCCCCCTCAGACCTGATTGCGGCGTGGAATTACAACCTCACCCCAAATGGCAGCGGGTTGCAGGTCTATGTGGACAAGGGCCTGAGCAACGGCAGCGCCAATTTTGGCGTCGGCATAGGCGGCCAGATCGTATTCTGATCTCTGTTCTCACCTCGCCCTCTGATGAAAAAGCCAGCGCAAGCTGGCCTTTTTCATGGACGCGGCACAGTGGGAATCTGCAGTCCGCTGGGCAGGGTAGGCGTCGTCACGCTGGGTGGGTTCACAACCGGCGGGGCCACTGTCGGCGGCACGACAACGGGCGCTTGCGGCGGAGCGACCACGGGGGGCGCCACGGAGGGCATGTTGACGGCGGGCATTTGCGGCGCCTGCGGCACGGCGGGCGCTGCGGGAATCGAGGGCACGGTGAACCCCGGCTGAATCACCGCAGGCAGCGTCGGCGCAACGAAGGACGGATTCGACATGCTCAGTCCGGCACCGTTCGACATGAACTGAGGCGCCGTGCCGGGCATGGAGCCCATATCGCCCGCTTTTGCGGGAGAGGTCTGCGCACCGGCCAGGGGCGGCAGCGCAAATTGCAGTGCGTTCACATTCGGAATGACGCGCTCGACCGCCACCGTCTGCGCCGCTGCCAGGGTACCGACGATGAACACCGGCGCGGCCTGCGACCGGGCGGCGGACTGCAATTGCGCCTTCATCAGCGCGTCGGCGCCCCTGATCTGAAAGCCTTGCAATTCCCAACCTGGCCTGCCCTGAGAGTCGGCCTGCAAAAAACCCACCATCGCCACACGCGTGCCGATGGGCGCGTCCAAGGGCGCTATCGCCTGAAGAGAATCGATCACATTTCCCTGGCTCTGCTGACTGCCGCGCGCCACAACCTCGGCGCCGACCGCCAGCCCAGTTTGCGCCGCACCGCTGCGTACCGACAGCCAGACACCATTGATCTTGACCCGCTGCGGTTGAGCGCTTTTCGCCTCGATTTTGCCGCGCAGCAAGAACGGCGAACCGTGTCCCGCGGGCGGAACCGAGAGCTGAGTCAGCCGCATCGCCTGCCAATGCCCCGCGCCTTGATCGAGCGCGCTGATGCGCACCTCGTCGCCCACCTTCAGACGCGATAGCGCCAAAGGCTGATCATCAGCAGTGCGCAACAAAGTGCCGGGCAGGATCTGTACGGTCTGGCCCAGCACCACCAGCCGCCCCGCAGATCGATCGATCCGCGACACGCGACCGACCACCGCATGGCTGATGTCCACCGCCAGCGCATCCAGCCGCCCGCCCCGCTCCACGGCATGGACGCGCACCATGTCGCCCAAATGCAGGCTGTTCTCGGAAGCGGGCTGACCGTCCACGCGATAGCGTGTCTGCGCGGGCAGTTCATATTCGCCGCCGTTGACGAAAATGCTGCCGAAGCGCTGAACCGGGCCGATGGCCACGATTCCCGTCCCGCCGATGCCGCCGGGGCTGATGCCGGTGCCGCCGATGCCGCCGGGGTCGATACCCGTACCGCCGATCCCGCCTGGCGTGGCCGCAATCGAGCCCGCCAGACCCAGCATCAGCGCGATGCAGGCCACGCCCACGAAACGCAGTCCCGGAAGCCAGGCACGGACGACGGCTTTCAACGCGGCTTTCACGGCTGCTCCCCGGCAGAGTTCGAAGCGGGCATATCGTCTTCGTAGTAATAGACCCCGAGGCGCAGGCGCTTCTTGCTGGTTTGCGTCGCATCGAGATCGCCAGATTGCGCCGTCTTTTCGGCACGCATGATGCGCTGGTAGGCCTCCTGCAAAACCTGTTCACCCAACTGACGCAGATCGTCGCGCACCTCGCCCGGCACGATGGGCGGCAGATCGTCGAAATAGACCGATTGCTCCAGATAAGTCGGCGCGCGACCCTCCAGGTTATGCACCGTGGCCCGCAGATGGTCGCCGATATGCGCCCCCATGAAAGCCAGCCTGTCCTCGGGCAGATCGGAGACATAGCCGCCGCGAGCCAGCTTCACCACATCATCGTGCTGCTCCACCACGCCGGCGCGCAGCAGTTCATCCAGCACGGTACGCGGCCGCATGTCGGCCTTCACCAGCCGCACCAGATTTTCAAAACTGGCGGTGGCGCCCGCAGCGCGAAGAGGCAGGGCAAGCGGTTCACCTTGCGGGTCGCGATACGCCTCGCAAGCCACCCAGGCCGCCACCACCTGCGCCGACATATTGGCGCCATGCCGCAAGGCAATCTCGCCCGATCCGCTCTGCAATTCTTCGCGCAGACGCCGGACTTCCTTGCGGTGAATGCCGCTGAGCAGACTCACACGGCTATCGGTCGGCGCGGGTTTGCCGTCGCGCTGATCGAGCGCAATGACTTCGCCCACATAGACAAATTTGAGCAGTTCGGCCAGAGCGCCATAAGTCCAGCCCTGCGTAATGAGATAGCGCACGAAGGGCCGCAAGATGGACAGGGCGGCAGATTTGAGTGCGGAGGACATGGCAGAAGGATAAACGAAGTGATTTGGCTTGACGTGGGAAATTTTGCCACTATTATAAACACAAGCGCTTAGGTGGGAATCTTTACCACACAGCGTGAAACTTCCTTCCTTCTTCCAGGAGAACATCATGTCCAAGACCCGTCCCCTCGCCGTTCTGTCCGCCGCCGTTGCGGCCGCTTCGCTCTCCATCGGTCTCGCTTACGCGCAAACCGCCGTGAATGCCGTCCAGGACGGTCAACTCTCGGCGACGACCTCGACGCGCACGGCCGATCAGCAGACCAAGCCCGCCACTTCGGCAAACACCCAGGCTGAAACCCGCACCACGACCCAGGGCCACACCCGCACGTCGTCCGGCGAAGCGGCGCCGACTTCATCCGGCAGCACTGGCGCGCAAACCCGCACCGAAGCGCAGCATCGCAACACGGTGCAAACTCGGAACGCCACGCAAGCTCAGGTCGATACCGCCGGAACGTCCGCCCCCGCACCGGGCACGCGCGACGCGGGCGTCGGTCAAGGGCTGGGCGAGCACGCAGGGGCGCAAGTCACCACGCAAACTCCCTCGGTGCAAATCCCGAATACGCCTGCCGTTACCTCCCCTGCGGTCACCGTTCCCGTGATCAATAGCCCAGCGGTCAATGTGCCTTCGGTCAACACGCCGTCGATC
>DYKQ01000005.1:42629-59327 GCA_020722545.1 Thiomonas intermedia
GGTCAATGTGCCTTCGGTCAACACGCCGTCGATCGACGTGCCCGCAGTGACAACGCCGCAGGTCAACATCCCCGCGGTGACAACGCCCGCGGTCAACGTGCCCGTGGTGACAGCGCCGAGTGTGAATGTTCCAGTGGTGCAGACCCCTGCGGTCAATGTGCCCGTGGTGAACTCCCCGGCCGTCAACATCCCGAACGTGATGCGTCCGCAGATGTAAGTCGCTGCGGCAGTCGGCGAGTTGCCGACTGCCGCGCTCACCCGTGCTGGGCGAGAAATACCTGAAGTTCCGCGACGGAGTGCACCAGCCCGGCGGGGGACAGCGACTCCAGACGCGCCACATCGTGCGCGCCGTAGCTCACGCCGATGGCATCGCATCCGGCATTGAGCGCCATTTGCAGATCGTGCGTGGTGTCGCCCACCATCACGGTGCGCTGCGGCGGGCTGGCCAGCTCGGCCATGATTTCGTGCAGCATCGCCGGGTGCGGCTTGGAAAAGGTTTCATCGGCAGTGCGGGTGGCGTCGAACAAGCCGCGCAGTTCGGGCCGGTCCATCGCCCGCGCCAGACCGATGCGCGACTTTCCGGTCGCCACCGCTAGGTTGTAGCCGACCGATTTGAGTTCATGCAGCAAATCCAGCACCCCGTCGAACAGCACCAGTTCGCCATCGAGCGAGAAGTAATGCTTGCGGTAGGCCGCAGCCAGTCTGGGATAGTCGGCATGCGGCAACTCGGGTGCGGCGTGCCGCAGGGCGTCCTCCAGCCCGAGGCCAATGACATACGACGCCGCCTCGCGACTGGGGACCGTCAGCCCCAGATCCTTGCAAGCCTGCTGGATCGCCCCGGTGATGGCCGCGGTGGAATCCATCAGCGTGCCGTCCCAGTCGAACACAATCAGGTCATAGTTCTGTCGGTGCATGGTGCGGGCAAAGGTTCAGGAAGTCAGGACTGCGCGCATTGTGCCCGCAAATGATGAAGCCACTGCGCGCAGTTTTCGGGCAAGGGCGCCCGCAGTTCCAGCCGCTCGCCGCTCGCCGGATGCGCAATCGCCAGCGACTCGGCGTGCAGAAACATGCGCCGGAAGGGCGGCACGCCCGCCTGACCCCGCGCCAGCAGGGCGTTGAGGCTGTCATCCCCATATTTGTCGTCGCCGACGATGGGATGGCCGCAGTGCGCCAGATGCACCCGGATCTGATGGGTGCGCCCCGTCAGCAACCGCGCCTGCATCAGGCTCAAGCCGCCCCAAGGCCCCAGGCCCGCCAGCGCAAATTGCTCCTGCGAACGAAACTGGGTGCGCGACTCTTGCCCTTGCTGCGCGTCCACCCGCACGCGCCGTTCGCCGTTGGCGAGCAGGTATTTATGCAGCGGCGCCTCGATCATCACCGCCCCACGCGTCCAGAGTCCGGCAACCAGCGCGAGGTAGCGTTTGTCGGCATGACGTTCGCGCAGCGCCGCGTGCAGCGTGGTCAAGGCGCTGCGCTTCTTGGCGATGAGCAGCAGACCTGAGGTGTCGCGGTCGAGCCGATGCACCAGTTCGAGAAACTTCGCCGTGGGCCGCGCCGCGCGCAGAGCCTCGATCACGCCGAAGCTCACCCCCGATCCGCCATGCACCGCCACGCCTTCGGGTTTGTTGATCGCCAGCAGAAAATCATCTTCAAACACGATCGGAAACTGCAGCGCTGGAGCGCCGCGCGGCGCGTCGGGCTGCGCCACCCGCACCGGCGGAATCCGCACCTGATCACTCGACTGCAGTTTGTGATCCGCGCTGGCCCGACCGCCATTGACCCGCACTTCGCCCGATCGCACGATGCGATGAATATGGCTGCGCGGCACGCCCTTGAGGTGGCGCGCAAGAAAGTTATCCAGCCGCTGCCCCTCGCCCGCGTCGCCGACCTGAAGGAGCCGAACCTGGGGAGATGGCGCGGTGTGCATATAATCGGGCGTGAAGTTGTGAAGTTGGAAGAACGAATTTTGGCAATATTTCCGCGAAGTTGCGTGCAGTTTTACATGATGCGCCTGCGCGACATGCCAAAAACGGGAAGACGGCCTCCTGACAGGTTTTCGTGCGGGTACTGCATGCGCCCGGGTTGCTTACATCACCCGATACGAGTTCATGCGAAACCGGCGAATCTGCCGTGACAGGGTTGGCATTCTAGGTTCAGCTTCACACTGCTCGTTTTGCCGCACCACCGATTCCGGTCGGGGCAGATCGGACAGACTTCATCGAAATGAGCGTTGGCCCAAAGCCTGAGTGATGCCGTCGCGCAAATGCGTTTGACGCCCGCGACGACCGCCCGGCTTTGCCATCCTGGATCTGAAACCTTGAATCGACTCTTCGCCTTCGACCGCCCCTCAGCGCTGATTCTGCGCTGTGTGCTTTTGTGGTTGGCGAAATCTGCTTGTGCTCACCTGCCGCGAAACCTCTGCTCCCCCGCTGTTGCGCCTGATCGCTGCAACAGCCTGCGCATCGCCACGCCTGGGCCAGACGCCCGGCATCGCGAACACCACGCGCTCCGAGGCAGACCGATTGGTGGAGGTTTTTGCATGAGTCCTGTCTGATTCTGCCCGCCGGGCGTGCCGCACGTCCGCGGCGAACCCGGCCTGGTTTTGGCTCCGGAGATCAACGCATGGGGGCGCGCTGGCGCCCGCTTTGTATCGGCCGCATGACGCGGTCAGGAGCTTGAAATGAAACGCATGTTGTTCAACGCCACGCAGTCGGAAGAATTGCGCGTGGCCATTGTCGATGGGCAGAAACTTCTCGACATCGATATCGAACAGGCCGGGCGCGAGCAGCGCAAGGGCAATATCTACAAGGCCATAGTCACCCGCGTCGAGCCCTCGCTCGAAGCCTGTTTCGTCGATTACGGCGAAGAGCGCCACGGCTTTTTGCCGTTCAAGGAAATTTCGCGCCAGTATTTCAAGGAAGGCGTGCCTGCGTCGCAGGCCCGCATTCAGGACGTGATCACCGAAGGCCAGCAACTGCTGGTGCAGGTGGAAAAGGAAGAGCGCGGCAACAAGGGCGCTGCCCTGACCACCATCATCTCGCTGGCCGGTCGCTATCTGGTGCTCATGCCCAACAATCCGCGCGGCGGGGGGGTGAGCCGTCGCATCGAGGGCGAAGACCGCCAGGAACTGCGCGAGACGATGGACCAGCTCCAGCACCCCGAAGGCATGAGCCTGATCGCCCGCACCGCAGGCATCGGCCGCAGCGCGGAAGAACTGCAGTGGGACTTGAACTACCTGCTCAAACTGTGGAGCGCCATCCGCGAAGCGGCGGATTCGCAGAAGGGCGCCTTCCTGATCTACCAGGAATCCTCGCTGGTCATCCGCGCCATCCGCGACTATTTCACCAGCGACATCGGCGAAATCCTGATCGACACCGAAGACGTGTTCGAGCAGGCGCGCCAGTTCATGCTGCACGTCATGCCCGACACGGTCGAGCGCGTCAAACGCTATCGCGACGACCTGCCGCTGTTCTCGCGCTTCCAGATCGAGCAGCAGATCGAAACCGCCTATTCGCGCACGGTCAACCTGCCGGCCGGCGGCGCCATCGTCATCGACCACACCGAAGCGCTGGTGGCGGTGGACGTCAACTCGGCGCGCTCCACCCGCGGCAACGCCATCGAGGACACCGCGCTGCGCACCAACCTCGAAGCCGCCGATGAAATCGCCCGCCAGATGCGGCTGCGCGACCTTGGCGGCCTGATCGTGGTCGACTTCATCGACATGGAAGAGCCGCGCAACCAGCGCGCCGTCGAAGACCGCCTGCGCGACGCGCTGCGGCAGGACCGCGCCCGCGTACAGGTGAGCAAGATTTCCAAGTTCGGCCTGCTCGAACTCTCGCGCCAGCGCCTGCGCCCCGCCCTGTCCGAAGGCGCTTACGTCACCTGCCCGCGCTGCAACGGCACCGGGCATATCCGCGACACCGAATCGAGCGCGCTGCAAATCCTGCGCATCATCCAGGAAGAGGCCATGAAGGAAGGAACGGCCGCCGTGCACGTGCAAGTGCCGGTGGAAGTCGCCTCTTTCCTGCTCAACGAAAAGCGCGCCGAAATCACCAAGATCGAACTGCGCCAGCGCCTGTCGGTGCTGCTGATCCCCAACAAGCATCTCGACACGCCCAACTACAAGCTCGAACGTCTCAAGCACGACGATCCGCGTCTGGACAATCTGCCCACCAGCTACAAAATGGCTGACGAGGCCGAAGAAGACACCGCCATCACCCGCCGCGAAAAAGAACAGCGTCCGCGTCAGGAAGCCCTGGTGCGCGGCATCACCCCGGAAGGCCCGGCCCCGCTCATGCCCGCCCCGGCTGCCGACAAGGCTCCCGCCCCCGCACCGGCGGTTGCAACCCCCGCGGCCGCGCCTGCTGCCGCAACGGCTGGCGGCGGTTTATTTGGCTGGGTCAAGCGTCTGTTCTCCGCCGAACCGCAACCCTCCGCTGCCGTGCAAGAGCCGCCGGTTGCAGCGCAGCCTGCCACCCCGTCCCTGACCAAGGCGGATGGGCAAGGCGGCCGCGGCGCACGCACGGCTTCCGGCCAAAACGGCAACCGCCGTCGCGGCGGCCGTGACCGCCAGCGCGAAGGCCAGGGCGAAAACCGTCAGCGCGGCAACCCGTCCGCTGGCGCCCAACCCGCCGAAGCCGCCGAAAACGCAGCAGGAGAAACCGCCACCCCCCGCAACCGGCCGCTCCGCGGTCAACAGAGCCAGGCCGAACGCAGCGAGCGCCCCAAGCGCGAGCGCAACCCGGAAGAAGCCGCAGGCCGCAAGGAGCGCGCGCAGGCCGCACCTGAGCAAACCCGGGCGCCCGCCGAAGAATCGGCCACGGACACGGCCGAACGTCCCTCCGAACGTTCACCCGGAAGCGGGCGCGGCGGCAATCGCCGCCCGCGTCGTGATCCCGTTGAAGCGGCTCCCGAAGCCGAACTGATCAATGCGCAGGCGGTGGACACCCAAGCCGAAGGCGATACCGAGGCGATCCCAGCCCTGAGCGAAGAAACGGGCGGCGAAGCGCAGACCGAGCGCAAATCGCGCAATCGCCGCGGTCGTGGCCGCCGCGGCGGGCGCCGCGAAGTCGCCGCAACTGACGAGAACGGCAATCTGAGCGCCGAAGCGAACGAAGCCGTTGCCGAAGCCGATGCGGACGAAACAGCAGGTCGCAGCTTCGGCTCCCTGGCCGCGCCGCTGGCTTTGGGCGCCGTCGAAGCCCCCGCCGCGCCCGCGCTGGAAGATCAGACGCCGCTGATCCTCAGGATCGACGCGCCGACCGACCTGGCCGTGGAGGCGGCTCAGCCCGTTGTCCGGCCTGCCGAACAAGCGCCGCTTGCCACCACCACCGCCGCCGCAGAGTCGTCCTCCCTGATCGTCAAAGCGGCTGAAAAAACCGCTGTGGCAACGACGGCCGCAGCCGAACCCGCTCCGCTCGCTGCCGCCTATGCGCTGCCGGTCGATGCTCTGCAGGCAACGGCGCAGGCTGCCGGGCTGCAATGGGTGCAGTCCAATGCCGACGCCATCCGCCGCGTGCAGGAAGAACTGGCCGCACAACCCGCGCCCATTCATGTGCCGCGCGAACGCAAGCCCGCGCCCAAGCTCGACGATGGCCCGCTGATTCTGGTGGAAACCGCTCGCCCGCTGCCTACGCTGCAACTTCCGGAAAACAATCCGCCGGCGCATTGATCGGCGGGATCGGTCGACGGGATCGGTCGACGAAATCGGTCGGCGAAATTGGTCGGCTTATCGAACCTCGCCTGAACGCAACCCCAGCAACACCTCGGGGTAGCGCAGGCGGGCGCCGAGTTCGGCTTTCATGCGCGTGTTGTCCAGTCTTCTCGACTCGCGCATGAAACTGAGCATCATCGGGCTCAGGCCCGATGCCTGTGCCTGGTCACGGGCCACGCGCTGCGGCCGAGGCAGACCATAGAGATCGGCGGCGAGATCAAAGTAGTCGCCCATGCGCAGCGTGCTGTCGTCGCAGACGTTATAGACCCGCCCCGGCGCGGCGCGCTCGAGCGCCAGCAAACACAGCCGCGCCAGATCGTCGGCGTGAATGTGGTTGGTGTAAACGTCATCAGCGGGCGTCAGCACCGGCAGGCCGCGCTCCAGTCGGCCCTTGGGCGAACGCGATCCGCCGTCGTAAATGCCGGGGATGCGCAGCAAGCCCACGCGCCAGCGATGCTGCACACCGGCGCGGCGCCAGAGGCGTTCGGCATCGCAGCGGCGTTGCGCGCGTTCGGTTTGCGGCTGGCACGGACGCGTCTCGGGCGCGAGTTCGCCCTGGCAATCGCCGTACACCCCCGAGGTGCTGGCATAGACCACGCGCAAGGTATTTTTCCCGGAGCCGGATAAGATGCCCGACTGTTTCAGTCTGGAAATCAGGTGGCGACTGCGCAGATCGCGCGGGCCGGACGTATCGCCCGGCGGGGCCAGCATCAGCACCCGTTGGGGCGCAAGCTGGGCCAGTCGCCACAGGGTTTGCGGCTGATCGAGATTGCCGACGAGGGGCACGATGCCTGCGGCACGCAAGCTCTCCAGCCGCTGGGGCGAGGAAGTCAGCGCCAGCAGCCGGTAGCGCCCGCGCGCCAAGGCCGCCACCCGCATGCCGATGTCGCCACAGCCCACGATGAGCAGCCGGGGTCGGCCGCGTCCAGATTGATCGTTCACAGTTCACACCTGATCATTGTTCACATGAGTCATCAAGTCACCGTTCAGCCCAGCGGCCACCAATACGCCGCCGAGGCCGATGAAACCCTGCTCGCAGCCGCCATCCGCCAATCGGTCGGCCTGCCCTACGGCTGCCAGGACGGCGCCTGCGGCTCTTGCAAATGCAGGCTGCTCCAAGGCGAGATCGAACTGGGCGTTCACCAGATCAAGGCGCTGAGCGAAGCCGAACGGGCGCAGGGCTTCATTCTCGCCTGCCGCGCCAAGGCGCTCACCGATGTGGTGATCGAAAGCCATGAAGTGGTGGGCGCGGGCGATTTTCCGGTGAAAAAAATGCCGGCCCGGGTCAGCAGCATCGAGCATCTCGCCCCCGATGTGGTGCGGATCATGCTGCAACTGCCTGCGGCCGATCCGCTGCGTTACCGCGCCGGGCAGTACATCCAGTTTCTGCTGCGTGATGGCGCTCGGCGCAGCTACTCCATGGCCAGCGCGCCCAGCGAATCCCCGCAGGTCGAACTGCATCTGCGCCACATGCCGGGCGGCAAGTTCACCGATTATGTGTTCACCGCCATGAAAGAGAAAGAGATCCAGCGCATCGAAGGCCCGTTCGGCAGTTTTTTCCTGCGCGACGACCCCGAAAACAAGCCCTTGATCTTCTTGGCTTCCGGCACGGGTTTCGCGCCGATCAAGGCCATGCTCGAGCAGATGCGCGCCAACGCCGACCCGCGCGAGGTCACGCTGTATTGGGGCGGGCGCAAGCAGCAAGACCTCTACCTGCACGACTGGGCAGTACAGCAATGCGCCGCCATGCCGCGTCTGCGCTTCATTCCCGTGCTCTCCGAGGCTGACGCCGACTGGAGCGGGCGAACGGGCTTCGTCCATCAGGCCGTGATGGCCGATGTGCCCGACCTTTCCGGCCATGCGGTTTACGCCTGCGGCGCTCCCGTCATGGTCGAAGCCGCGCAGCGCGATTTCACCCAGCGGTGCAAACTCCCCGAAGACGCCTTCTTCGCCGACGCCTTCACCACCGAAGCCGACAAGGCGGGGGCGAAGGCCTGAAGCGCCAGACACCGTGAAAACAAAAAGGCCCGTATATTGCGGGCCTTTTCGATCATCGGATCGCTCACTCCCCCAGATACGCCGCGCGCACACGCGGGTCGTGCAGCAACTCTTCGGCCGGACCGGTCATGGTGATCTGACCCGAGTCCATGACGTAGCCGCGATCGGCCAGACCCAGCGCGCGCTTGGCGTTCTGCTCGACCAGCAGAATGGTCACGCCCTGCCTGGAAATGTCTTCGACCACCTCGAAGATTTTGTCGACCATGATGGGCGACAGCCCCATCGACGGCTCGTCGAGCAGCAGCACTTGCGGACGGCTCATCAGCGCCCGACCCATGGCCAGCATCTGCTGCTCGCCGCCGGACATGGTGCCGGCGAGCTGATCGCGGCGCTCTTTCAGGCGCGGGAAAATGCCATAGACCTTGTCGATGTCGCGGCCAATTTCCTTGTCCTTGCGGGTATAGGCGCCCATCTGCAAGTTTTCCTGAATGGTCATGCGAGTAAACACGCCCCGCCCTTCCGGCACCATGCACAAACCCTGCCGCACCAGGTCATAGGCGCCCTGGCCATTGATGGTGCGCCCGGCGTAGTGCACTTCACCGTCAGTGATGGGCTGCAACCCGGTGATGGCCTTGAGCGTGGTGGTCTTGCCCGCGCCATTGGCGCCGATCAGGCTGACCAGCTCGCCCTTGCGCACCTCCAGATCGACGCCTTTGACCGCCTGAATGCCGCCATAAGAGACGCGCAGGCCCGTGATTTTGAGGACGGTTTCGGACATGCTCAGTGCTCCCCTGCGCCCAGATAGGCTTCGATGACTTTCGGATTTTTCTGCACGTCGGCGGGCACCCCTTCGGCAATGATCTTGCCGTAATCGAGCACGGTCACCCGGTCGCACAGGCCCATGACCAGTTTCACATCGTGCTCGATGATGAGAATGGTGCGGCCGTCTTTCTGGATCGCGGTGAGCAGCTCGCGCAGCTGCAGCTTTTCCGTGGCGTTCATGCCGGCTGCGGGTTCGTCGAGCGCCAGCAGTTGCGGATCGGTAGCCAGAGCGCGGGCGATTTCCAGGCGGCGCTGGTCGCCATACGACAGCGTGCGCGCGCGGAAGTCGGCATACCGCTCGATGCCCACATAGGCCAGCAGTTCACGCGCCCTTTCGCGGATGGCTTTTTCCTCGGTCTTGAAATGCCGGGTGCGGAACACCGCGCCGATCAGCGCGCTGTTGGTGCGCACATGCCGACCCACCATCACGTTTTCCAGCGCCGTCATGTCCGGAAACAGGCGGATGTTCTGGAACGTGCGGGCAATGCCCTCGCGCGCCACCTGATGCACCGCGGCCGGCTTGTAAGCCTTGCCGGCCAGAATGAAATCGCCCGAATCGGGCGGATACAGCCCGGTGATGACGTTGAAGAACGTCGTCTTGCCTGCCCCGTTGGGGCCGATCAGACCGTAGATCTGGCCGCGGTCGATCTGGATGCCGACATCGTTCAGAGCCTGCAAGCCGCCAAAGCGTTTGGATGCGCCACTCACGCGCAGAACCGTGTCGCTCATGCCTTGCCTCCTTCCTGCAGCGGAGTGGGCAGTTTGGCGAAGCTCTTGCCATGTTCGGGCGCAGGCCACAGTCCCTTGGGCCGCAGGATCATGATGATGATCATGGCAAGCGCATAGATGAGCTGCCGCAGAATGCCGCTGTCGATGTACACATGGCCGAACGTGTGCTGCTGCCAGTCGGAGATGAAGCCCATATAGCGCAGCGCTTCGGGCAGCACCGACAGCAGCACCGCGCCAAGAATGACGCCGGGAATATGCCCCATGCCGCCGATCACCACCATGGCCAGCACGATGATCGACTCCAGCAGCGAGAACGACTCGGGCGAGACGAAGCCCTGGAACGCGGCGAACATCACCCCGGCCACGCCGCCAAATGTGGCGCCCATGGAGAACGCCAGCAACTTCATATTGCGGGTGTTGATGCCCATGGCCTTGGCGGCGATTTCATCTTCGCGCATCGCCATCCAGGCGCGGCCGATGCGCGAATCCTGCAGACGGTAGCTCAGTATCACCACAAACACCACCAGGACCAGGAACAGGTAGTAATACTGCGCCACCGAGGGGATGGTGAAACTGCCGATGTCGATATTCTGGTTCAGATCCCAGCCGAACAGGCGAATGCCGTGAATGCCCGAAATGCCTTGCGGGCCGTTGGTGATGTTGATCGGCGCGTTCAGGTTGTTCATGAAAATGCGGATGATCTCGCCAAAGCCCAGCGTCACGATGGCCAGATAGTCGCCGCGCAGCTTGAGCACGGGCGTGCCCAGCGCAATGCCCGCACCGGCCGCCAGCGCCGCCGCCATGGGAACGACCAGCCAGATCGACACATCGAAGCCATTGGGAAACATCGCCCCCAGCGCGTCGAAATTGCTCGTGAGCTGGTTCGACGACAACAGCGCATACAGATACGCCCCCACCGCATAGAAAGCGATATAGCCCAGATCGAGCAGCCCGGCCAGGCCGACCACGATGTTCAGGCCGAGAGCCAGCATGATGTAGAGCATGGCGAAGGCCGCGATGCGCACCCAGGCGTCGCCTGCGATCTGCAGCACCATGGGCAGCGCGATGAGCGCAGCAGCGCCCGCCACAATCCAGACCCAGTTCTTTTGTTGGTTCATGTTCGGTCTCCTCAGGCGCGATCAGCCACACGTTCGCCCAGCAGGCCTTGCGGGCGCAGGGTCAGCACCAGAATCAGCACGATGAACGCGAAGATGTCCTGGTAATTGCTGCCGAACACCCCATCGGTGAGCGTGCCGATATAGCCAGCGCCCAGCACCTCGATGACCCCCAGCAGAATGCCGCCCAGCATGGCCCCCGAAAGATTGCCGATGCCGCCCAGCACCGCCGCGGTAAAGGCCTTCAAACCCGGCGTGAAGCCCATATAGAAGTTCGCCGTGGCGAAGTTGGCGAACCACATCACCCCGGCAATCGCCGCGAGCATGGCGCCGATCACGAACGCCGAGGAGATGACGAAGTTGGGATTGACCCCCATCAGCGACGCCACGCGCGGGTTCTCCGCCGTGGCCCGCATCGCCCGGCCCAGCTTGGTGTGGTTGACCAGCCAGGTCAGCCCCGCCAGCAGCACGGCGGTGACTATCAGAATCATGATCTGTACCGGCGTGATGACGATGCCGCCGACATTGATGACATTGCTCGGCAGCAACCCGGACGGGAACACCTTGTAGTCGCGCCCCCAGAGGATCATCGCCAGCGTTTCGAGCAGGATGGACATGCCGATGGCCGTGATCAGCGGCGCCAGCTTGGGCGCATTGCGCAAGGGACGGTAGGCGATGCGCTCGATAAAGTAGTTGAGCGCACCCGTGGCCAGCATGGCGATGATCAGGGCGATGACCACGACCAACCAACCTGGAAGATGCGGGGCCGCTTGATCGAGCACCTTGAACACGGTGTAGGCCGTGAGCGCCCCCACCATCATCACGTCCCCATGCGCAAAATTGATGAGGTTGACGATGCCGTACACCATGGTGTAGCCGAGAGCGATCAGGGCATACATGCTGCCCAGAACCAGACCGTTGACGATCTGCTGAAGAAAAATATCCATACCTTGAATCTCCTGACGAGCGGATGGCTAGTGAGCGCCCCCAGGGCCGGGCTGCGCCCAGCCCGCCCCCCCACGGGGGTCAAGAAAACTTGGGGCGGCCCTGCGTTTCCTTGAGAGTGACGGCCCGACTCTTTTGGAGCGGCCGGGGTGAAACGAGTAAACCGGGGATGAAAGCAAAGCGCGTGCCGGAACCGCCGCACCGGTTGAGTGCATGCCTCCAGGACATCGTGTGTGAAAGTGGAGCGCCTGAGAGCGCCCCCAGGTCCGGGCAATCCCCACCCCAACCCTCCCCACAAGCGGGGAGGGAGTGATCTCACCTCCCCCACGTCGTGGGGGAGGTCGGGAGGGGGACGGCCCAGCCCGCCCCCCGCGGGGGATGAGGCCCGCGGCTCCAAGCTGCCCTGCGGCAGCTTGGACGCAGCCGAATCCGAGCCGCTTGCAAGCTGCGAGGGAGACAAGAAAACTTGGGGCGGCCCGGCGTTTTCTTGAGAACGCGCACGGCACAAACCGCGTCTGGTACGCGGCGGCGCCCGGCAACGATGCTGCCGGGCGAGGGTGAACAGGCTTCATGGATTTGTCTGGGGGCCGGGCTGTCCTGACCCCTGTTTTTTTGGCTGGCGCGATGATAACCGCCTGCCTCGGGTCACCCGGCACCGGGTCAACCCGCAGTTTGAGGCCGCTCAGTCGCTGGGAGGTTCAGTTGCGGCGCCGTCACTTTCCGGCTCGAAAGATGACACCACACTGCCGCGGGTATTGCGTTCCGCCAGGTCTTGCAGGCGGCGGGCGATGCGCTCCTCCACCCCGCGCGATGTGGGCTGATAGAAGCGGGGCGGCCTCATGCCGTCGGGAAAATAGGTTTCTCCAGCGGCGAAAGCGTCGGCCTCGTCGTGGGCGTAGCGGTAGTCCTTGCCGTAGCCCAGGTTTTTCATCAGTTTGGTGGGCGCGTTGCGCAGGTGCAAGGGCACGGGCTGGGCGCCTTGCTCCCGGGCAAACGCGCGCGCAGCGTTGTAGGCCTTGTAAACCGCGTTCGACTTGGGCGTGACGGCCAGATAAACCACCGCCTCGGCCAGCGCCAGCTCGCCTTCGGGGCTGCCCAGGCGCTCGTAGGTTTGCGCGGCTTCGAGCGCAAGGGTCAGCGCCTTGGGGTCGGCCAGGCCGATGTCCTCCACCGCCATGCGGACCATGCGCCGCGCCAGATAGCGGGGATCGGCGCCGCCTTCGAGCATGCGCGCGAACCAGTAGAGCGAGGCGTCCACATCCGAGCCCCGCACCGATTTGTGCAACGCTGAGATCAGGTCATAGGTCTGCTCTCCGCCTTTGTCGAAGCGCAGCAGGGTCGCGCCCAGGGTTTGTTCCAGCAGATCAGCGGTAAGCGTGGTTTGAGCGGCCCGCGCGGCGGCCTGCAGCGCCAGTTCGAGCGCGCCCAGCAGGCGGCGGGCATCGCCGTCGGCATGTCGAATGAGTCGTTCTTGCGCCGCGGGTTCGATGGCCTCGACGCCGCTGCCAGCCAACGCGCGCCGCATCAGCAAGCGAAGATCGTCTGCGTCCAGCGGTTCGAGCACGTACACCACGGCGCGCGACAGCAAGGCGCTGTTGACCTCGAACGACGGGTTTTCCGTGGTCGCGCCGATGAAGGTGAACAAGCCGGATTCGACATGCGGCAAAAACGCATCCTGCTGGCTTTTGTTGAAGCGATGCACCTCATCGACGAACACAATGGTCGAGCGCCCCCGTTGTTGCGCAGCCTGGGCCTGCGCCACTGCATCGCGGATGTCCTTCACACCCGCAAGCACCGCCGACAAGGGCAGGAAATCGGCATCGAAAGCATCGGCCATCAGCCGCGCCAGGGTGGTTTTGCCCACGCCGGGCGGCCCCCAGAACAGCATGGAGTGCAGCCGCCGGGTTTCGAACGCCACGCGCAGCGGCTTGCCGGGCCCGAGCAGGTGGCGTTGGCCGACCACTTCACCGAGATGATGCGGGCGCAAACGCTCGGCCAGCGGAGCGTTGGCCCCAGGCGCGGGATTGGACGCAGACAGCGGGCGGGCGGGCGCGGGCAGATCCGCGTCGTCGAACAGGCCCGGGCCGCTGGTCATGGCTGGCTGATGACCGAAGCCCCTTTGGGCGGAGTGAAACGGAAGCTGTCCGGGCCGAAGGTCGGGTTGTGTTTGATGGCGGTGAAGCGCATGGTGGAAATCTGCCCGAAAGCATCGCGCAACTGAAGCTCGGCCACTTCCGGGCCTTGCGCCGTGCTGCGCAGACCGATGCGTATCCAGTCGAAGTTGCTGTCCTTGGCCTTGGGCGTGGCCTGCACCCATTGCAGACCGCCGGCATCGGCCTGGGCCTGCAGGGTGAACAGCCGGGTCAGGTCGGTTCCGGCGAAGATCGCGGCAGGCGTGCCCTTGAACGCCTGTGTGACCGGGGTGATGGTCACCTGATCGAGGTCGTGGTCATAGGTCCAGAGCTGCTTGCCATCGCTGACGATGACCTGTGCATAGGGCTTGGTGTAGTCCCAGCGGAAACGGTCGGGCCGCTCGAAGGCGAACTGGCCGGAAGCCGGCGCCTGCGCCGGGCCCTTGGCGTTGCTCACGGTCTGGGTGAACTGGGCGCTGCCGCCCCGGGTCTGCTGCAGCCACTGCTCGAGCAGTTGCACCGAATTCGCCGCGAAGGCCGCAGGCAGACTGGCAGCGAGCAGGCCGCCCGCGAGAAAAAATCGCACCAACGCGGTGCGCCAGCGCGCGTTCATGGAAGTCATAGCCCTGTCTTTCATCTTGAAAATTCCGCGGCACACGCCTGGCTGCGCACGCCCGCACCCGTCACTCCGACCGTACCGGCACCAGAATGTCGCGGTTGCCGTTGGCGGTCAGCGCGGACACCAGGCCGGATTGTTCCATCTGCTCCAGGAGTCTGGCTGAACGGTTGTAGCCGATGCGCAGATGACGCTGCACCAGAGAAATCGACGCCTTGCGGTGCTGCAGAACGATCTGCACCGCCTGATCGTAGAGCGGATCGCTCTCGCCGTCCGACCCGCCCGCGCCGCCCACCGCGCCCGCCCCATCCCCATCTTCCTCGCCCGTGAGGATGCCTTCGAGGTAGTTCGGCCCGCCTCGGCTCTTGAGGTCTTCGACCACGCGGTGCACTTCGGCGTCACTCACAAACGCGCCATGCACCCGCTGCGGCATGCCCGAGCCGGGCGGCAGGTACAGCATGTCGCCCATGCCCAGCAGGCTCTCCGCGCCCATCTGGTCGAGGATGGTGCGCGAATCGATCTTGCTCGACACCTGAAAGGCCATGCGGGTGGGAATATTGGCCTTGATCAACCCGGTGATCACATCCACGCTGGGGCGCTGGGTGGCCAGGATGAGGTGAATGCCCGACGCCCGCGCCTTCTGCGCCAGGCGGGCGATGAGTTCCTCGATCTTCTTGCCCACCACCATCATCAGATCGGACAGCTCATCGATCACCACCACGATGTGCGGCAGCTTCTCCAGCGGTTCGGGCGACTCTGGCGTGAGGCTGAACGGGTTGGTCAGCGGCTCGCCGCGCGCCTTGGCTTCCTGCACCTTGGTGTTGTAGCCCGCGAGATTGCGCACGCCGAGCTTGCTCATGAGCTTGTAGCGGCGCTCCATTTCGCCCACGCACCAGTTCAGCGCCTGCGCCGCCTGTTTCATGTCGATCACCACGGGCGCGAGCAGATGCGGAATGCCGTCGTACACGCTGAGCTCGAGCATTTTCGGGTCGATCAGAATCAGCCGCACATCGCTGGGTTCGGCCTTGTACAGCAGGCTCAGAATCATGGCATTGACGCCCACCGACTTGCCCGAGCCGGTGGTGCCGGCCACCAGCAGGTGCGGCATCTTGGCCAGATCGGCCACCACCGGATTGCCCACGATGTCCTTGCCCAGACCCAGGGTCAGCATCGAGGCGGCTTCGTGATAGTTGTTGGAACCCAGAATCTCCGACAGCTTGATGGTGTGGCGCTTGGCATTGGGCAGTTCCAGCGCCATGGTGTTCTTGCCCGGAATGGTTTCGACCACCCGGATGCTCACCAGCGACAGAGCCCGCGCCAGATCGCGCGACAGGTTGACGATCTGCGCGCCCTTCACGCCAGTGGCCGGCTCCACTTCATAGCGGGTGATGACCGGGCCGGGATAGGCCGCCACCACGCGCACCTCCACGCCGAAATCCTTGAGTTTTTTCTCGATCAGGCGCGAAGTGAACTCCAGCGTTTCGTGGCTGACGGTTTCCGCCTGCACCGAGGGCGCGGCATCCAGCAGGCTCAAGGCCGGCAGGGCCGAGTCGGGCAGTTCATTGAACAGCGGTTTCTGCTTTTCCTTGAGCGCGCGCGGAGACTGCGGCACATAAGCCACCGGAGGCTCGATCAGCACGGGAGCGAGCACCTCGCGCTCTTCCACCAAAGGCCGCTGCAGCTCGACTTCCTTTTCGCGCTCCTGCTTGGCTTGCCGCCCGGCCAGCACATCGTCTTCGCGTCCGCGGCGTTCGCGCTGCCAGGTCCACAGCCGCTCGATCCAGCCCCCAAGGCGCTCGGCCGCGTCGGCCCATGAAAAATGACCGACCCAGCTCAGCGAAAACAGAAAGACCGCCAGCAGCACCAAGGTGCCGCCAGTGTCGCCCAGCAAGGTATCAACGGCGATACCCAGACCATGCCCGAGCAAGCCGCCGGCCTCGCCCGGCAGGGCGGAAGCCAGACTCCACAGCCGCGTCGACTCCAGCGCCGCGCTGGAAAGCGGCAACAGCAGCAGCCCCGCAGCGGCGGCCAGCGGCCGCAGCTTCCGCCACCGGCTCAATGGCGTTTGCTCCTCGGCGACGGGGGTTTGCGCCTGGGTGCTGCGCCACATGCGCAGCAGGCCGTACAGGCCCAGCGGAATCAGCCACAGGGCCGAGAAGCCCAGCAGAAAATAGGCCACATCGGAAAACCAGGCCCCGACCACGCCGACCCAGTTGGCCACATGGCCATCGGCGCCCGAACTCGACCAGGACGGATCGGACTTGTGAAAGCTCAGCAGACTCAGGCAAAGCAAGATCCAGCCGATGAAGGCGGCAGTCAGGCGCACCTCGCCCGCAAAACGCTGCAGGCGGCTGCGCGGCTCAGAACGGAGCGCCGCCTGGGAGGGGCGACGTCGGGTATCGATTTTCGGCATGGGAGGGGTGTTCAAAATCCAGGGTGATGCATCGCGCCCGCCATCAAACCAGGAGTCTGTCGGGCTTGGGGCGCGGATGGCGAAAAATGGCGGTGGGGATGCCCTGTGGCGGCGGATTTGCCGCCCCATAGCCGCAGCTATGGGGCAAAAAGCCGCTGGTGCAGGGCGCCGCAGCGCCATTTTGCAGCCCGCGATCCTCAAGCCCGACAGACTCC